>WRLB01000028.1 GCA_009777815.1 Bacteroidota bacterium | reverse complement strand
CAAACTTTTTGGAGTCGGCAAGACAAACTTAAACGTATCAGTGTTACTAACAGAAGCAAAATCAAATGTGCCAAGCAGTTCAGCACTGTTCGGGTTAAATGTTGCTGATTCTCCCGTGTAATAAAGTTTTGCTTTGTTTATTTTGTTACCTATATTAGAACCCTTGCCTGAAAACTTTATAGTATCTATAAATTGTGGTGGTGGCAAGTTTCCTTTTGTTTTGACCTCTAATCTCAAAACAGGAACATCTAAATCACCTCTATCTACCGATGTGACATCCGATTGAAACACTTTTGCACTTTTATAAGTGTTTTCCAAGTTGTCGTGGTCGTCCGATTCAATTTCGAATCGAAAGTTGGGTAGATTAGAAACGGTACCTGTGACAGTTGTTAAACAACCAGAAAGCGGCGAATCCGTGTTTTGAGATATTGCTCTACCTGTAATTGATCTACATAAAAACTGAATATTGGCACTTCCACTTGTATATCCAGGTCTGGAATGACAAAATTTAATATACAACGAACCTCCTGTATATGCAAATGGAGTTTGTAAAGTTATAGTACACCAACTATTAGCAACAACACCTAAAGTAGTAAGCGGATTAAAAGCTGTTGGAACACTATAAACAAGTTCCATAGCCGAAGGAACATGTGAAGAAGTAATAGTTGTTACTGTCCCTAACTCATTCAACATATAAATATAATATGAGCCAGGTTGCGTCCAATTTGCGTTGGAAACAGTACCAATTTGAAACGCTATACTATTTATTATACCTGGTTCCCCACCCGCAGCAGTAATTTCTGCTTCTGTAAGTATATATTCTTTTTGGGAACTACCATATAAATAATATAAACCACAACCATCTGTTGTCGTTGTTGTTCCATCGCCTATTTGAATTAAGTTGCCCTGCGCCTCTGCTTGTGGCGTGTAGATTGCCAGCATCATCGCAATACAACTTGCCAGCATTAAAACATTTTTGAAAGATTTCGTTTTGCTTGAATTATTATATGTATAGAAATCTTTCGTGGCGTTCTTTATCTTCTGAACGCCCTGTGACAGCATCATCGCTCTTTGGCTAGCCGTCTTTAAAACTTTTTTGAATAATTTAATGTAGTTATTCATAAAAAAAAGGCCTTATATTATAAAAAAAAAATCGTGTTAAAGTTTTTAATGTCACATAACATTTTTATAAATACTAAAATAGTATTTTATTTTTAAAATATTATAAAAAAAAGTTATATAACATTTTTACAAATACTAAAATAGTATTTTAATTTTAATTATTCATCATCATAATGCCCGAATGCAGATATAATTAGTACCACAACAACATCGTCTTTAATATCATATATCAATCTATGCTTTTTTGTAATTCTGCGGGACCATCTTTCAACATCAGTAAATCCTTTTAGTTGTTCGGGGTGACCTGTCCCTGTTCTTGGATGTTCTGCTAATTCTTTTAATAAAGAATTAATTTTATTAAATGCTACTTTATTACCAGAATTTTTAATCTCTTTTATATCTTTTTTTGCTTTGTCAGAAAAATCTATGTAATAATTCATTGCTACAACTCTTTTAAAAATTTATCAATATCTTCGGCTGATTTTAATCTCGTATATTCTCCTCTATCATATTGCGCTGTTGCTTCTTCGAGTTTAGCATAAAACTCTTTTTTGGTCATTTTAGTAGGATCCTTCACTTTCACTTTATTATCCTTTAGAAACTGAAGAATATACTTTCCTTTTTTACTATTTTCGTTAATTCTTATTTCAAATATATCCATTTTATCTTTATAACATTTTTATAAACACTAAAATAGTATTTTATTTTTAAAATATTATAAAAAAAAGTTATATAACATTTTTTTTATAATACAAATATTGTATTTTATTTTTAAAAATATTATAAAAATGTCCTTTAGAGGATGCTGAATTCATTTCGGCATACGTTTTAAGTAGTCCTCATTATTTTGTATGTATTATAGAATTAAAATAAAAGTTTTGAAGTTAAAATTTTTTACAAAAAAAATACTATATTTGTAAAAAATAAATTTGCAAAGTGTAAAAAAATATTCACACTTTATTAAAATGTTTATTAATTAACCTATATAAAATATGTTGAAAGTAACCTTTAAACACAAAACAAAACTGTTATTTAATCTTAACAAAATACTAATTATAATGTTAAGTGTACTGGTTTTTGTAGCGTTGACCGATGATTTAATCGCTGCAAAAAAACCTGCCAAAAAGAAAAAAAACACTCGTAAAAAAGTAAGAGTGTATAATCCTCCACAAACTAAAGCAAATGCCATTATGAGATTGCAAACTTCCAGCGAACTTTCAGAATTAGCGAAGATAGAACCAAATACCTCTACTAATACTGAAAGCAAAGCATATCAAAAGGAAGCAGTTACCATTGCGTCTAACATAAATGAAACCCAAATGCTAAGTGACGTGGAACTTTTAAAAACATTTCTTTCTGATGAAGAAATGATGGACACCGAAAACGGTGACGAAGGCGAAGACCTCACAGAGTTAGAAGCCGAAGACGATATTAAAGTCAACCTTGATGACTTTCGGTCCATCTGGCTAATTGCTATTGGTGGCGGCGGCGATAATTCTAAAACTTCTTTCGGGACAGAAAAAGAACTTATGATGGACCTTATTATGGATTGGATAGGGACACCATATAGGTTCGGCGGTATGTCACAGAAAGCAATTGATTGTTCGGCTTGGACACGCGCAATATTCTTTCAGTCAGATTCTATTGTGCTACCAAGAACTGCAAGGGAACAAATTAATGTTGGCAAAAACGTCAATAAAAATAATTTAGAGTTTGGTGATTTAGTTTTCTTTCACACTTACTCTCGCAAGTTTGCTTCCCATGTAGGAATATATCTTGGCGATAATTTGTTTGCACATGCATCTTCTGCTGAGGGAGTTACTATATCATCATTAAATTCTACTTTTTATAATAGTAGATTTATTGGTGGGCGGCGTCTGAGTGAAATAGATTTATACGCTTATAGAACGCAGCGTGGAAGTATTACTAATATTATAGAAAAGTGATGCTCACTCCCTTATTGCTATGAATATTCAATGTTGTTGTAAAATATCAACTTGTTAGTATCATATCTTTAATCTTTAAAACTATGTAAAAAACCTAATGAACTACAATGTAGTTCATTAGGTTTGTGCTGGGATGATAGGATTCGAACCTATGGGTGCCGGACCCAAAAACCGGTGCCTTACCACTTGGCTACATCCCAATTTTAAAGTTTTCAATTTTTACAAATACAAAAATAACTTTTTTATTTCTAATTTCCAAATTTTATTTTTTTATAAAAAAAATATTTTTTTTCTGTCATTCCGAATTTATTTAGGAATCCCTTTATTATTTGAAGGGGATTCCGAAACAAGTTCGGAATGACAAATATAATAACACTTTTCAAAAGACAACTACTATTAAAATATATCTTCGTCTGTTGGAATAGTGGTGTCGTTATTAGCATTATTACCATCCTCGGCTTCTTTTTCTTCGTGTGCGGCGGTTGTAATATCAGCAATAGAATCGCCTGCACCAATGTTTATAAGACGCACACCTTGTGTGTTCCTGCCGATAGTTCGGATAGAAGACATTGGCTGACGAATCAATATTCCTTTAGTTGTTATAATAATAAGATCCTGTGTATCAAGTGCTGTAACCATTCTAACAACATTGCCTGTTTTAGGAGTAATTTTCATAGATATAACACCTTTTCCGCCGCGGTTGGTAAGACGAAAATCTTCAAAATTAGTCCGCTTGCCGTAGCCGTTTTCGGCAATAATTAGGACCTGCGTATCTAATCGTTTAGTAACAACCATAGAGACAACAACGTCATCTTTCCCGAGATTAATACCTCTAACTCCTGCGGCTGTTCTTCCCATAGAACGAATTTTGTTTTCATTAAATCTACACGCTTGACCGAGCCGAGTAGCAAGAATTACTTCATATTGTCCGTCAGTGATTCGGGCAGAAATCAATTTATCATTGTCGTGCAATCCAACGGCTATTTTGCCATTTTGTTGGACTCTTTCGAATTCCGTTAAGGACGTTTTTTTAATAGTTCCTTTTTGAGTACACATTAAAATAAATTCGTTCTCTTTGAAATCTTTAATAGGCAGATAAGCAGTAACTTTTTCATTCGGGTCTTTTGCTGACAGAACGTTGTTAATGCCTCTACCTTTTGCAGATTTAGATTGCTCGGGGAGGTCATATACTTTAATTTTATATACCTTACCTTTATCCGTAAAGAACAGCAAATGATGGTGTGTAGATGTCTGAAATACATATTCAATAAAGTCCTCATCATAAGTATCTGTTCCGCGAGAACCACGTCCACCTCTATTTTGCGTCCTATAATTTGAAGCAGGAGTCCTCTTAATAAATCCCTTATTAGAAATAGTAACTACAACATCTTCATTAACTATATATGCTTCATTAGTAAGTTCTTCGGTGTTATAAATAATTTGTGTTCGTCTGTTATCGCCGAATTTATTTTTTGCTTCTTCTAATTCATTATATATAATATCCATTTGCAAGTCCTTACTATTAAGAATATCGCAAAGATTATTAATTTTCGTAATTATTTCTTTATACTCATCAACAACTTTTTGCCTATCTATATTTGTTAATTGTCCGAGTGTCATCTTCAAAATAGCGTCTGCCTGAATTTTAGTTAAATAGTATTTATTATCACTTGACTTATTTAATGGAATATAAGTGCTAATATCATCATTTTGCTTTTTAGACAAAAATTTAGAAATACTTTCAATATCTACTATTGACGATGCTTTAATATGGGCTTGTAATTTTTGTGATGCTTCTTCTCTATTAGCGGATTGTCGGATAATAGTAATTGCTTCATCTAATAAGTCCTTTGAGGTAGTAATAGCGTTCAATGCCTCTAAAATATGAGAACGTTTCCAAGCAGCAATTAGTTCAAATTTAGTTCTACGAACAACAACTTCATTTCTAAAATTAATAAAGTGATGCAAAATATCCATCAACGGCAGAAGTTTTGGTCGCAACTTGCCATTAGCATCAGGCACAAGAGCAAGATAGTTACATCCAAAAGTGCTTTGTAAGGAAGTGTGCTTAAACAATTGATTTATAACAATGTCAGGTATAGCATCTCGTTTTAGTTCTACAATTATTTGTATTCCTTTTTCAGTAGATGCATCACGCAAATCAGCAATCATAGAGAGTGCTTTTAATAATTCTTGGTCTTTTTCTTGTGCTGCTGTTTTAACTTTATTAGCAATTTCTAAAATAAGATTTGCTTTATTTACTTGGTAAGGAATTTCAGTATAAACGATAGCAGTTTTATTTTTACCTTCCTCAATATGATATTTAGCACGCATTTTAATAGAACCACGTCCCGTTTCAAATGCTTCTCTAACTCCCTTATAACCGTATATTAAAGCACCTGTAGGAAAATCAGGTGCAGGAATAAACTTTATAATATCATCAAGTTTTGCTTCACTATTTCTAATAATATATTGCAGTGCATTTATAACTTCTTTAAGGTTATGCGAAGGAATATTTGTAGCCATACCTACCGCAATCCCCCCCGAACCATTTACAAGCAAATTAGGAATAATAGTCGGCAGAACATCAGGTTCTTCAAGCGATTCGTCAAAGTTCGGTTTGAAATTAACAGTATCTTTATCTATATCTTTGAGAATATAATTTGCGATAGATTTCAGTCGTGCTTCCGTGTAACGCATAGCCGCAGGTGCATCACCATCAATAGAACCGAAGTTACCTTGTCCATCAATGAGTGGATACCTTAACGACCATGTTTGTGCCATTCTTACCATTGCACCATATACAGATGAGTCGCCGTGTGGGTGGTATTTACCTAATACTTCGCCGACAGTTCTAACTGTTTTCTTATATGGTTTGTTGTGCATAAGACCGAGTTCTTGCATAGCGTATAGTATGCGTCTTTGGACGGGCTTCAAGCCATCGCGAACATCGGGCAATGCTCTTGCAACGATAACAGACATAGCATAATCAAGATATGCCGTTCTCATTTCTTCTTCAATATTTCTTGGTATAATAGTTTCGTTTTCGTATATAGACATATTATATTTCTATTCTTTAAAGAATACAAAAATACGTTTTTTTTTGAAATATTTTTCTTATTTTTGTAATTCAGAAAAGTTATATAGGAATTATACTTATTATAAATTATTTTATTTTTGAAATTATAAATTTTATTAAAATATACGGAGAATATAAATGAAATTAACACCACTCCACGATAGAATTATCGTAAAACCTGCACCTGCAGAAGAAGTAACAAAAGGCGGAATTATCATTCCCGATACCGCAAAAGAAAAACCACTACAAGGCACTATTACTGCCATAGGTAAGGGCAGAATAGATGATAACGGAAAAACAATTCCAATGCAATTAAAAGTGGGCGACAACGTCCTTTATGGCAAATATGCTGGGACAGAAATCACCATAGAAGGTGATGAGTATTTGATGATGAAAGAAAACGATGTTTTCGCTATTGTTGAAAAATAGTTAAGTTTTTGTATCATTAAATAATTTTTAATGGAAACGACCTACGGCTTTTGTTGTAGGTCGTTATTTTAACACCCTTTTTAATCACTTGCCGAATAGTTTTATATTCAAATTAAGACCATTTTTCTTTATATGTTCCATTAATGTTTCAAGCGAATCTACTGTGTTAATCATTTTATTGGCGAATGTTGTATCATATATTAACTTCCCAAATGTCCCCTCATTCTCTTTTATATCATCAACAAAAGTATGAATCTTATTTAGTAAAACATTTGTTATTTCTATTGTTTCCTGAACTTTATGCATCATTTTACTAATTTCAACAGAAGTAGTATCAAAATTATTAACGATATTACTTAATTGATGCTTATTATCTAATAATAACTTATTTAATTCCGTAGATACGCTTGCTAAATTACTTATCATATTATCAATTCTATTATCATTAATAATATCATTTAAAGTATTCGTTACTTCGGCTGTATTACTGATAATTCTTGTGATATTAGTATCTTTTATCGTGCTAATTGAAATACACAAAAGCGTATCCACTTTATCTATTAACTTATTAAAATTGCTCGTAATATCATTAATTTTGCTTATTGCAGAACCTAAATCTAATGACTCTTTGCCAATTATACTATTATTTGGATTAAATGAATTAGCAGAAATACCTGGAATTATTTCAATCTTCTTTCCGCCCGTAATTTCTAATATCTGTATCTCGGCTGTGCAATCGTCACGCAAATCGCTAATATCTTCAAGCGAGGCATTTATAAATACGCGACCTTTATTTAGCCATATTTTATTAACAATTCCTTTACGGACACCATTAATATGAACGGGAGCATCGGTATTTATCCCTAATGCATTATCAAACTCAAACAGAACAGAAATATTTTTTTCGCCGAACGAAAAACTTTTAGTAAAATACAAAACAAGCAGTAATAATAGCACTCCGACTATACTAACTGCTCCAACTTTAATTTCATTTATTTTATCTTTTTTCATTTTGCAATTTATTTTTTATAGTATTTTTTTTGCTTATTTACAAATATAGCAAAAAACATAGAAACATTCTTGTCCTGCGAGCAAAAAACGTGTCATACTGAACTTGTTTCAGCATCTCAATAAAAATATCTGTCATGCTGAACTCGTTTCAGCATCTCCATAAAATATGTAATTATACCACCCCTACCCCTCCACAGGAGGGGAACAATTCCCCGCCGAGGAGGGGTGTCATTTGCTTAAGCAAATGACGGGGTGGTAAATTGCTTTTTTAATTATATAATCGGTTTTCCAATTTATAAATCAGATAAGCAATTTATAAACAAAATTGTCATTTTGTCAATCGGAAAACCAATTATATAATCGGAAAACCAATTATATAATTGAAAAAGCAATTTATATAATTGGTTTTTGGCTAATAAAACGCAATTTCCAATTATATAATTGAAAAAGCAATTATATAATTGGTTTTCCGATTATATAATTGGTTTTTTGGTATATAAATCGCTTAAACAACAGATAAATTGGGAGTTCCTTAAATAAATTGCTAAAACGTTACTAATAATTGGAAAAAGGGTTGTGACAAAATGTCCACTTTTGCTATTTTGCAATTTCTATAAAAGTCATGCTGAACTTGTTTCAGCATCCCATATTGCAAAAAAACATATCTTTGTATAATTATGAAAAATATATATGTATTGCTAATATTTTTAGTGCCAAATGTTGTAAGTTCGCAAACTTTTATAGATACTGTGTATTCATATCAATGGGGAACAGGAACAGGTGCAGTTGGTAGAGAAGCAAAGTATTTTCCACAAAATATATTCGGACCGCCTACAAGTTATGCAAATAAATATACGCAAGCAACACAACATTCTGAAGTAGTATCGCTTGGATTAGACGGTGAAATTGTTGTCGGACTAAAAGAAGGATATATTATTGATAAAGATGGTCCTGATTTTATAATATTTGAAAATGTTTTTTCTAATTATAATGAGACAAAGATATTTGTAGAACCTGCAATAGTATCTGTTAGCAATGATGGAGTTAATTTTGTTGAGTTTCCATATAATACTGAAACATTAGAAGGATTTGCAGGAATTAATTGGACAAATGGAAGCGAAAATTGTTTTGATTATAGAATATCTGGCGGCGATGCTTTTGATTTAGCCGATATAGGAATGGATAGCATTCGCTATATTAAAATAAAAGATACCGCACTATTTATTTCAAAATTGCCTACAAATCATAAATACTATTCTCCTGCTGCTATTGTTACTAATGGATTTGACTTAGATGCAGTTGTATTACTAAATACAACTAAACAAGCAAATAATGATATTTTAACTATTTCAAACGTTAATGGCAATTACTATTTAAGTTATCAACAAGGAACAAAAATTGCTATGTTTGATATAAATGGCAATCGGGTAACATTAACAGATAATTATGTAATTAATGAAAATATATATGCTTCGGGTATTTATTTTATTATAGCAATATATGAAAAAGCGAGTAAAATAGTTAAAATAATAATTGATTAAATTTCCTTTTCTACTCTGCTTGTTTACCGATTACTAACTTTCTAAATGATTCAAAATCGTAGGCGAGGGCGTTTATTATTTGAGCAAAGTTGCTGTTTTGGTAGTTATGACTTGCTTTATAGATTTTATTTTTTTTATCAAATGCTTGTTTAATCGTTCCGCTGATATACAGGTGGTCTTTTGCTCTTGTCATAGCCACATATAATAACCTTAAATTTTCTTCGGCTTCTAACATTTTTTCGTCATTTCTTATTACACAATTAGCAAACGAATCTTCTTGTTTGTTCCATTTATCAGTATCGGGAACTTTAAATGAAAGTCCGTTTTTTTTATTTATAAAAAGAGAATCCAATGCCTTGGCTTTTGCTGACATATCATACAATATAACATTAGGAAATTCCAATCCCTTAGCGCTATGTATTGTTAGCAAGCGAACAGCATCAGTATTAGCATCTTGTAATGTAGCATCGGCATCTAATATATCTAATTCCTGCTGTATATTCACTTCTAATAAAAAGTCGTTTAGCGAAACATAACCTCTGGTTTGAAATTCTCTTGTCTTGCCGATAAACAATTCTATATTTTTTAATGCTAATTCTTTGCCCTGTTCGGTTAATAATTGCAATCTATCAATCCAATTTTTATTAGTTAGAATGATATTTATCAAATGTGGAATACTTATATTTGATGCCAAGTTAATATGTTCATTTAGCACGGAAGTTATATGGTTGTATTTTCTATTATTTTTCAGATTTTCCCAAATACTACTATTATGTGTGGATTTTATAGTAAGCAATTCAGAATCAGTAAAAGAAAAAAACGGCGACACCAACGTCCCTATGCAATACAAATCATTATCAGGCATATTTATAAAGTTAAGATAATTTAATATATGCTGTATTTCAACATTTTTCCACAAAGAACGTCCTTGCGTCTCTATATAAGGAATATTGTTGGCGTTAAAAACTTTTTTTAGTTTATGAATATTTGTTCTTGCCCTATATAAAATTGCAATATCTTTATAAGAATAATTTTTATTATTAACTATATTTATAATGTTTTGTGCTATAATATGTGCTTCTTTTTCGGGTTCTTCACTATTATTTTCGTTATTAGTTTCATTTTCTTCTTGACTTTCTGCATCATTGTTTTTATTGCCATAATCTTGAACGGCAATTAAAAAATTAACACTGCCATATTGTTTATCTAAATGCTGTCCTTCTATTATTTCTGATATTAATTCTCTTCCGCAAACTAAATCATCTTCACTTTTTTTATACAATCCTAATTCATTAAATACTTTATTAATAAAGCCCGTAACTACAGGTAAAGTTCTAAAAGTTGTTGTTAATGCTAATGAGCCACATTGATATTTTTTAGATTTATAATAAAAATAATTTTTATTACTTTCTTCTATATTACTTATTGCTTTCTTAAAAACTTCTACATCGGCGTTTCTAAATTTGTAAATACTTTGCTTAACATCACCAACTATAAACACATTCGGATATTTAGTAGCATCTTCAATAGAAATATGTCTATTTTTATCTATAGTAGGAACAAGTGCCTTAATAATATCGTATTGTATTTCATTAGTATCCTGAAACTCATCTACCATTATTTCTTTATATTTGCTTGCAATAGCAAATGCTATATCAGGATAATTTGCTAATAAATCACGTGTTTTTATTAACATATCATCAAAATCAATTTCATTTAAAGATTTTTTTATATTATCTATTTCTGCTTGATTTTTTTTGTAAATAGCAAATATTATCTTATTTAGTTCAAAATGTATGTTATCAAATTTTTGCTGTGTTATTATATTTAATTTTGCAATCAATTCTTTTCTATAATCAGATGGATTAAAAGTTTCTAATTCCTCTTTGCTGAAATATTTTTTGAACAATGCAGGAATAAAATATAATCCTTTTGTGTGTTTTATTTGACAACATTCTAAAATTAAAAGCACAACCTCTTCGTAGTTTTTTATTGTTCCTTCGGCATCAAATATTTCCTTATATTTTAATATCTTTTCAATAGTATAACGAGCATATTCTTGATGTTCTGTCTTAAACTGAACTTCATAAAAACTACCAAACGTCATCTCAAGATACTCAATAAAACCTATAACATTGTCCAACGTCTGTTCATAAAACAATAGCATTATTCTTTCGCTCCATTCCTCAAAACTATACCTATCCACTCTCTCCAATGTCTTAACTAAATCGGGCTTGCTAATTATCATTTTAAGAATTTCAATTATCTCTTTCCGCTTATAATAAGTAAATAAAAGGTCACTAAATTCTGAATTTGCAATAATTTCTTCTAACGTAATATCAATAGCATCCTCAACTAAATTATAGCGAGTAAAAGCCGACATTTCTTTAAAATTAGCATCCAATCCAGATTCAATAACATAATCCCTCAAAATAGCAGTGCAAAAACTATGAATAGTGCTTATATTAGCAGTAACTAATTGCTTCCTCATATCTTTGTAATGTCGTTTCTTATCTTGCGGAACATTTTGAATCAAATCATCTAATTTGTCGGAAACACGTTCAATCATTTCATTAGCGGCTTTTTTAGTAAAAGTAATTGCTACAATTTCATTAACATTAACACCATTAGATAAAAGATTGATATATCTTTCCACAAGAACGGCTGTTTTCCCTGCTCCAGCATTAGCCGACAAAGACACATTAAATCCAATTTGAGTAGCATCTTGTTGTTGTTTAGTAAGTTTATTTATCTTATTTTTCATAAATATTTCGGATAATATCTAAAATTGAAGTTTTGCACATTCTGTTATTCCTACCTTAACACGGCATATCCTAATTATATGCAGGAGTTCTGTGTAAAGCAAGGAATGTCATTTTTTTAGAAGAATACCTCAAAGCAGATTTTATAGTAAAACTTATTTACACCATTTAGCAAACTCTCTGCCGAATTGCCGACATTCTTTTAAATTGTCTTTGTTGGGATTCCAATTAATTGCTATTCCATTCGGCTCAAATAATTCAAAGCCATCTGTTTTTAGCGTATCAGCAAGAATCTTAATATTATTATTTGACCAACCAAATGAACCAAATGCTGCTGCTTTTTTGTTAGTTAAACGTGTGCCTCTAAGTTCATCAAGCAGCCCCGCCATAGAATACAATATTCCGCTATTATAAGTAGGTGAGCCAACTAAAACTGCTTTAGAACGAAACACTTCAGTAACTATATCGCTAACATCCGTAGTAGCAGAATTAAACATCTTAACTCTAACTTCATTATCTTGTGCAACAATGCCTTCTTTAATTGCTTTTGCAATTTTATGTGTGCTTTTATACATAGTATCAAAAACAATAGTGATAAGATTTTCTTTATAAGAATTGCACCATTGAAGGTATTTATTAATAATGTATTCAGGGTCGGTCCAGATAACTCCGTGTGATGGAGCAATCATTTTTATTTTTAGATTAAGTGCTAATACTTCTGCTAATTTTTTCTTAACTATGTTAGAATAAGGTGCAACAATATTAGCATAGTATTTAATTGCTTCGTGTTCTAATTCAGATAAATCAACTTTATTACTAAGCATAAACTCGCTACAATAATGTTCGCCAAATGGGTCGCTTGAAAATAATACTCCATCTTTTTCATAGTAAGCCATCATCTGGTCGGGCCAATGCAACATAGGAATTTCTATAAATGTAAGTTCTGACCCATTACCTAAATCAAGTTTATCACCTGTTTTTACTATATTAAAATCCCAATTTTCATTATGAAAATATCCTTTTATAGATTTAACAGCATTTGCGGTGCAATAAATAGGTAGGTCAGGTCTTAATTTCATTATATTGCCCAAGGTATAGCAATGGTCGGGTTCGCCATGCAGTATTACCATATAATCAATATTATTTATGCCGATTGTTTGTTCAATATCAGCAATAAATTCATCGGAAAATGGCTGCCACACAGTATCTATTAGAGCAATTTTATCTCCTTTGACTATATATGAATTATAGGTAGTTCCATTTTTAGTGGATAGTTGCTCGCCGTGGAAAAGACGCAAAGTCCAATCTATTTGCCCGACATAGTCAACATTATTAGTTATTTTTAGTGCCATATTATAATTTTTATAATTTTTTTGTTACAAAGATACGTTTTTTTTGTATTTCTATCATCTTTTTTTGTTTTTACTCTTACAGAACTCAACAGTTTTCTATTTTTAGTTTTTTCAGAGAAATTTGTGATTACTAAAGGTGATGCCGAAATAATTTCAGTATAACATTTTTATAGATGATTATTTCAATTTATTCTAATTTATATATTTTAATTCTTTTTATGTCCGATATCCACCGAGTTGGCGATTTATCTGTAGGGAAAATTAAAGATATATTAGAAAATATATTTTTTTGAATTGCTGCATCCATAATGTTAAATTGCAACTTAACATTAGTAACAAGCAAACTATTAGAATGTTCTGTCAGTCCTGTAAAATCTACATCTGCGGTTTGTTTGCCACCTTTCATTGCGTATTGAATGGTGTCGCCTTTTCTAAAATTTACCTTTTCATTAGTTATTAAATATGGCGATATTGCTGATACTATATTCAAAAAATCAAAAAAAGTATAGTATTTTTTTTCTTGATTGTTTTCCAAAGATATAATTAAAGTATGTTGGGTAGGGTCCATTGATGCTTCATTTAGCATATTAACAATCTCATCTATCATTGGAATACCAAGATATGAACCAATAGATTTGCCATTAGCAAATTGAAACTTATATTGTTTTGCTTTGCTAAAATCTACATCAAAAATCTCTTTTTCGGCAAGTAGATTTAATCTTTGCGAATACATATTGCTAAACCCAAAAATTAGCAATGAAATAAATAGTAAAAAAAATTTTTTCATAAACCATAACACATTATAAGTTCAAAATTACAAAATTTATACATATTTATTATTATTTTGATAATAATTTAGAAAATATTAAATGATAGTAAATATAGATAAATCTGCAGGATTCTGCTTCGGAGTGCTACAAACAATAGAAAAAGCAGAAAATAATATAAAAAATGAAATACCTAAAAATATATACGTTTTAGGGGAAATAATTCATAATCCTGCAGAAATAAAACGATTAAATAAAATTGGTTTGAAAACACTTCTAATAAATGATTTAGATAGTTTAGAAAAAGAAAATAGTATTGTTATTATAAGGGCGCATGGCGAACCTCCTTCTACTTATAATATTTTAGAAAAGTTGCAAATAAATTATGTTGATGCTACATGTCCATTAGTTAATCAACTACAACAAAAAATAATAAATTATTACAAACAAAAATATCAAATAATTATATTCGGTAAATCGGATCATCCTGAAGTAGTTGCTCTGCGAGGTGTTTGCAATGAAAAATGTTTTGTTGGACTAAATATATCTGACTTTTCTAATAAGATTAATTTTAATGAAAAAAGTGTTTTATTAACACAAACGACAATGAATTTAGATAAATTTATGCTATTATATAATACTTTATTAGAGCATTTTAATAACCCCGAACTACTAAAAATAGAAAATACTATATGCAAATTTATGATTAGTAGAGAAGCAGAATTAAAGAAGTTTGCAATGGAAAATGATTTAGTTATTTTTGTTGCAGGACGTAATTCGTCTAATGGCAAGGTATTATATAATATATGCAAATCTATAAACGATAAAACAATTTTTATTGAAGATATAAATGAATTGGAACATAGTATGTTTATTAACTATAATAGCATAGGAATAACAGGTGCAACAAGCACTCCAAGATGGTATTTAGATGAAGTAAAATCGTTTCTGAAAGAAACAAAAAATATTTAGTGCTTCTCTTTACATATTGCCGAGGTGGAAGGTGAATTTCCAACCTGAAGGTTTAAGATTGAAGCCCGTTGTTAAAGGCGAAGGATTGTCAAAGCCATAGCCATAACTGAAGCCAATAGGACCAAGTTGAGGTATCATTAGTTTAACACCGATACCTGCTGAACGTCTTAAATCGTTAGGATTAATGTATCTTACATCTCGCCACAAATTACCTGCTTCAGCAAAACCATAAACAAAAATAGGCATCGGATCCAATGAAACATTAAAACGTAGTTCCGCAGTGAATTTTGCTGCCATCTTGCCACCTGTATAATAACGGCTATCGGCAACATCCCAAAATCTGCCGAATACATCGTCATCGTAGCCACGCAAAGGAATAATGCTATACATACCTAATCCGTTGCCACCCATATGATATAATTCTACAGGTGATATTGCTGTATCGGATGATAAGCCCGTAACATAACCTAATAATGATTCTACATAAAATATTAACTTATCTTTTCCTTTATACGACATTATTGGAGATACAAAACTATATTTTAACTCGTTTTTAAAAAAGTCAGTAGTTCCTAACCCAATAGAACCCAACGAAATGCTGGACACAAGCGCAAACGAAGAACCAACCGAAGGTGCAAATGGATGATTCCAATTAGTTCGCGATATTGTTTGTGTTAAATTATTTTCCCAATACTTTCCTGGTCTGTAGTAATCGGAAGTTCCTTCTTTAATATCATTATATTGTGTTCTCCAAGACCAATTTCCTCTAAAATAATCATCAGGCCACCTGAACCTACGACCAAAATTAACATTAGCACCTGTTCTTGATAGATTCCAATTTGAATAGTTTGTATATTGATGAAATAAATTAAATCCTACGCTGGTCGGTTTATCAAATAGCCACGGCTCCATAAAACCTACAGAAAATGTTCTATACATATTCCAATTACCTACATCTATGCTTGCTGTTAAAACCTGCCCCGCACCTGAACGAAATGGATCCATAATATAAAAATTATTAAAAGTTACTCCTAAATTAATCATTAACCCCCAAACACCTGCATATCCGAACGATAAATTAAGTTGGTCGTTAGAACGTTCTTCTACTTTATAAGTGACATCAACTGTATTTGGTTCATCCTTCGAAGGAGAAACATCGGGCTGCAATGCTTCAGGATTAAAATGCCCCATAACACCAAGCGCCCTAATGCTATTAATTATTGCAGACCTATCAAAATAATCACCAGGACGAGTATAAAGTTCTCTACGAATAACTTTTTCAAGTGTTCGCATATTTCCTGATATATTTATCTTCCCTATTTTAAATCTATCACCTTCTATAACTCTAATATCTACATCAATAGAGTCACCATCTTGCTTATAATCGGGAGCAAGATTAGTTTGAAGATAGCCATTGTCCATATACATAGAAGTCACATCTGTTTGGTTCTGATTGCCAAATAAATTGAACTCAAACTTTTCCTTATTAAACAAATCACCTTTTTTCATATCTAAACGCGGAAGCATCTGCTCGACTGTATATATCGTATTACCATTAAATGTAACATCACGCAAATAAAATTTTTCACCTTCATTTACAAAAACTCTAACTATTACTTCGCCTTTATCTTCATCAAATATCAACGTATCCCCTTCTAATACAAAATTAACAAAACCATTCTTGTTATAAAAATCACTTAACAACTTTTTATCTGTTTGATATTTTTCGGGATTAAATTTAGCAGAACGCCAAAATTGCCACCATTTCTTTATATGTGTATCATCAAAAACGCTTTCTAATTGCTTATTCGTAAAATGTGTATTTCCTACGAACTCTACCGATTTTGCATAAAACTTTCCCCCTTCGTCTATATTTATTTTAAGGTCTGTGAATCTTGCTGTATCGGTTATAATTAGTTCTGCATTTACTTTTGCATATTGCAATCCTTCTTCTATATATGCTTTTTTAATTCGTTTTTCTATTAAATTAAGTTCGTAATTATTTATGACATCGCCTTTCGTTTTTGCGATTGCGGTAAGGATTTCTTTTTCTTTTAATTTATTATTTCCCGTGATGATAATATTTCTTAATCGTGGCAATTCTTTAACTATTATTTTCAGGAATATACCATCATCTACTATTCTATCTACAACGATGCGTATTTCTTGGAATTGATTTCTTTTCCATAATGTCTTGATAGCGGTTTGGAATCTTTCTATATCGCCAGGATATTTAATTTTATCTCCTTGATATATACCTGCAAGTCCGAGTATAGTTTGTGCTTCTGCTGTGATATTTCCTTCTGTGGATATGCCGAGTATTTTATATTCAACTTGTTCTAAATGCTGTGATTTAAGTGCATTTGATATTACAATAAACAATAAAATACAGATAATATATTTGCCGATAATTTGCATCCGTTCTTAAATTATAATTTACATTTTTACAAAAATAAGGTTTTTTTCTTTTATTTTTAAATAAATTTCTTATTTTTGTATAATGTTAATTTTGGCAGAGTTAAATTTAATTATAATATGTGTAATTTAAAATTAAAAAACATCTTTAGTATGTTCGTGGTATGTAGCATAATGGCTACTTTATTTATTGCGTCTTGTAAAACACCAAAACATATAAATAGCGAAGAAAATAATGTAAAAAATAATACAGGTGAAATACGTTATACAATAGACGAACTTCTTACAAAAGGTGAATTAAAAGCAGTAAGAGACACAAATGGTAAATATGGTCTTATAGATGCGAGTTTAAATTTAGTTGTTAAACCTATTTATGATGAGTTTAGGGGTTTAGGTGAAGTTGCAATTGCTTTAGTAAGATTAGATGATAAATGGTGGTTCATAAATATGAAAACAGGTAGTATTATTAAAGAAAATATCTATGACGATATTAAAACGTTTAATGAAGGATTATTTATAGTAAGGTTGGGTGATAAAAAGGGTTGGATAGATAAAGAGTTAAATCCTGCTGGCAAAGGAATTATTTATGATGATGTTGAGTATTTTATAAATGGTTTTGCAAAGGTAAGAATAGATAGAGAGTGGTTTCGCATAAACAAGCAATTTGAGAAAGTTGATTGGGAATGATTTTCATATACCTAATAATAAAGTAAGCAAAGCATCAGTTCTGCTGTTTTTTTATAGAAATTAGGGGATGCTGAAACGAGTTTGGTATGGCATTTTTTAGATGCTATGTTCTTTACGTTCTTGTTTTGAATATTGTGATTGTTCCTACAATTATGAATAAAATGTTTGCCGACCAACCAATTAATTGAGGTGGCATATTTAATTCTATTCCAATAGGATTAAACATCTTAAAAAATATTAAATATGTAAAAGTTATTATCATTGCGGCGGCAATTTGCGTTGCTAAACCATTCTTCTTTTTTACGGAAGCAAAACCAACTGCAAATAAAACAACGATAAAGTTCGCCAATGGTAATGCTTGCTCGGAATAGTAATCAACCTCTAATCTTTTAATATCTTTGCCACCATTTTTGAGTAATTCAATATATTCTTTTAATTCATTAAAGGTCATTTCATCAATTTTACGTGATAGTTTCTCCATTTGATTAACGTTAATATTTAATTCTACGGGCAATGAATCATATCTAATAGTTGTTATTTCTGAATTAGAAACAATACTTCTATAAATAACATCTTCTAAAATCCATTCTTTTTGTGTTTTATTCCAAATAATAGTTTGTGCTTCTATTTTTGTCTCTAATTTAGGAAGAGGCAAACTATTTTCATTATAAATCTCTAAAATTAAGCCATAACCCTTTTGACTCATCGGGTCGTAATAGTTAATTAAAACATTTTTATTAGGACTATCTCTAAATGTTAATTGGCTAATGGGATTACCTGACTTTGCCCTATTAAGTTCTATTCTTGATATATTTTCTTTTTCTAAATTTGCTTTGGGAACAACCCAACCATTAAATAAAAATTGCAAAATACTGAACAATATACCAAGAATAGCAACAGGAAATAGCAATCTACTTAAACTCATTCCCCCCGATTTCATAATAATAATTTCATTATTATTAGATAATCTACCAATAACAAAAAGACAAGATATTAGAATAGATACTGGAGTTAGAATCTTAAGAATTTCAGGTAAATAAACTAAATAATACTTAACTGTAATTATTAATTTAACTTTAGAATCCATAAATATATGCGACCTATCCGTAAAATTAATTATAATAAAAATTAAACTTAACGCCATTAAAACAAAAAAAAGTGTCTGTATTATTTGTTTTATAATATATCTATCTATTAAATTCATAATGAAACACAACGAATTTGTAGTGTTATTAAAACATTTCTCAAAAATAAATTTTTTCTCGCAAAAAACTTATTTTTACGCTTTATTTTTTCTTATTAGATGAAACATATTTGCGTATTATTATTTGTTTTTATTGTAGCACGTCCTTTGTTTTCGCAGGAAGATTATTTTATACAACTAAACCAGATGGATTTTGAATCATTTGAAAAGTATTTAGAAGCATTAGCAAGAGATGGTTTAGAAATAGATGATTTGCTTGAAATAATTTATTATTATTCTTATAATCCTATAGATTTGCTTAACTCCAATCCTAACCAAATACTAAACATTCCTGGTCTATCGTATTTTGATGCATATAGTATTTATGATTGTTTGAAAAGAGATAGCACGTTGTCTTATAGCCAAATATGTAATATGTTCGGCTTTAATGATTATCAGCAATGGATATTAGAAAATTGTAGTGTTATCGGCAAAGATATAACTAAACTTCATATTAAAGCACGTCAGAGAAGTAATTACAAATTAGAACCTCCCGTAGGGTATGAAAAAGGAAATTATGTCGGCGAGCAATGGAATTTATTGCAGAAATATCAACTAAATTATAGCGTAAATAATGTAAATTGTGGCGGCGGAGCAACTATTAACAAAAATCCAGGTGAGAAAAATGTTAATGAATTTATGTCAGGATTCGGTTATATTGAAATTGAATATGCTGAACTAATTATTGGTGATTTTGAAATTCAAGCAGGAATGGGCAATATATTCGGCGATTCATATAAGCAATCAAAAGGCATAAATGTAATTAATCCGACTATAAGTTTTACTAACCGTATTTCGCCATATACATCTAAAATGGATTATCGTGTTATGCGTGGAGCGGCAACGCGTCTGGATTTTCCTATAATAAATAATCTTAATATTTCGTCTTCTTTGTGGTATTCAAATGCCCCACGTTCTGTTACTTTTAGTAAAGATACTACTTATATTTCATCTGTTTTTACGAGTGGTTATTATAGAACGATGACAGATTATTTGAAGAAAAATAATACGTCAGAACAAAATATTGGTGCTACTATAGAAGTTAATGGTTGCAATTATAATATTGGTGCATTATTAACACATATTGAATATCCGTTGGAAATACGTTCTACTGCGGGAAGAGTATTTTCGGGCAAGGAAGGATTTATGAGTAGTATATTTGGTTCATTTAATTTCAAAAATATATTTATTAGTTCTGAAGTTTCGTCAGATAACAATAGTAATTATGCGGTTAGGATGGGAAGTGCATATAAGTCAAAAGAATTAGATATGGCGATACAATTTCGTTCTTTTGATGATAAATTTCGTTCACCCTATGGTTCTATGTTTGGTGAGTTTTCTTATCCTGCTAATGAAATTGGACTATATACAGGTATAGTTTGGAAACCAAATAGAACACACAAATTATTTGCTTATTTAGATATTTTTAGTTCCTACGTTCCTCCAAGCACCGTTGATAGTGTCGTATCGGGCTTTGAAGTATTTGGACAATACGAATATACTTTCAACAAAAAACATAAACTTACATTCAGAATAAACGAAGAAAATAAAACAGCACAACAAACAATAAATAGAGTTAGACAAGTATATCAAAGAGATGATATAAAATGCCGAGTAGAATATGAAACAAAAATAATAAAAAATTTAACTTTTAGAAGTAGAATAGAATCACGTTATTTAGAACATAAAAATATAGTGGATGACGAATTTGGTTGGGCTATATTTGTAGATGCTAATTATAAAATGACTGATTGGTTTAGAATAAAAGGCAGAACAAGTGTGTTTTCTACGCCAACATTTGCTTCTGCTATTTGGCAATTTGATTATTACTATCCAGGTCAATCACTCACAACAGGATTATATTTAGACGGAATAAAATCATATTTGCAAGTGCAATTTACTATCAGCAAGTTAATAAATATCTACATAAGATACGAAAATATGTATAAGCCCGATGAAACCACACTCGGTTCAGGGAACGAACTCATCAACTCCAATATGCAAAACAGAATCTACTGCCAAATAGATTTTAAGTTGTAAGTAAAGGGTATTATCTGAAATTGGCACGCAACCCCCTCATCCTAAAAACTCATTTCTATATTTTTCTTTATCTTCCAAAGGAAATCTATAGCAATATCTATGTTAGTTTGGGACGATAATAAATCATCAGAAATATTTTTCGTTAATACTAATTTTTCTTTTTCTTGAGATAGTTGAAAACCTTCTATTCCATTAACTATATCAAGAACAATAGGGAAAACTTTTTCATAGTATTCTTTATTGGATGATGAAGGAAATTCTATCAAAAACTCATTTGCTCTTATTTGAATTCTTGTAAAGCCCGTATTAGTAGCCGCTATACGAATACGAACTACTTTTAATAGTTCTAAAACTTCGGGTGGCAATTTGCCGAATCTGTCTTTTAATTCGTTCTTTATGTCGTGCAATTTTTTATTATCGTTTGCTTCAAAAAGTTTTTTATAATAATTAAAACGTTCTGTATCATCGGGGATAAAAGTTTGTGGAAAGTATGCTTCGTTCTCAATATCTATATTAATTTCATCATTGTTAAATCTTGGCATATCATTTATTTCTTCTTTAAACAAATCTGAAAACTCTTCTTTTTTCAACTCATTTACTGCTTCTTCTAAAACTTTTTGATACAAGTCAAAACCTATTTCAGTAATAAAACCACTTTGCTCTGCTCCAAGTAAATCACCCGAACCACGTATCTCCAAATCACGCAAAGCAAGTTGCAAACCACTTCCCAAATCAGAAAACTCTTCAATAGCAAGCAATCGGCGAAGTGCCTTCGATGGTATGCGGCTAAAACTTGGAATCATCAAATAACAATATGCCTGTGTAGTGCTTCTGCCAACACGTCCTCGCAGTTGATATAATTCAGCAAGACCAAAATTCTGTGCATTATTTATTATAATTGTGTTCGCATTAGGTATATCAATCCCCGATTCTATAATTTTAGTAGATAGCATAACATCATATTTTTTTTCTATAAATTTTTGCATCAAGTCCTCTATTAGTGCGGGTTGCATCCGAGCGTGTATTATAGAAAATCGGATATTAGGAAGTGTCATTTGCAAATCCATCTGCATTTTTTCTAATCCTTCTATTTTATCATTTACAATAAAAACTTGACCTTTTCGCTTTATTTCTTCAGTTATTTTTTGTGAAATAAAATTAATATCCCATTCTTCTATTTCTGTTTCTACTGCTAATCTATTGCGTGGCGGGGTCTCCATCTGGCTTAAATCTCTTGCACCCATCAATGAAAAATTAAGTGTTCTCGGAATCGGAGTTGCAGTTAAAGTTAAGGTATCTATATTTGCTTTTAGTTGTCTAAGTTTTTCTTTTGCACCTACTCCAAACCTATGCTCTTCATCTATTATTAATAATCCTAAATCGCTAAACTGAATATCATTACTTAATAATCTGTGTGTTCCAATCAAAATATCTATTTTTTTTTCTTTTAATTTTTGAATTATTTCTTTTTGTTCTGCTCTATTTCTAAAACGAGAAATTGCTTCTACACTAATAGGATAACGACTTATACGCTCTCTAAATGTCTGAAAATGCTGTTCTGCTAATATCGTTGTTGGTACAAGAACAGCCGTTTGTTTGCCTGCATTTGCTGCTTTAAATGCTGCGCGAATTGCAATTTCGGTCTTGCCGAAACCTACATCGCCGCATACTAATCTGTCCATTGGAGTATCGGTCTCCATATCTTTTTTCACCTCAAGTGTAGTATTAACTTGGTCTATTGTATCTTCGTAAATAAACGATGCTTCAAATTCCTTCTGCCAAGTAGTATCCTGTGGATATGCAAATCCTTTTTGCATTTTACGTTTAGCATAAAGCATTATTAGGTCTCTTGCAATATCTTTTAACTTCTTTTTAGTTTTATCTTTTTTCTTTAGCCATTCAGCAGAACCTAATTTAGTCAACCTTGGCAAAATACCTTCAGCAGCAGAATATTTTTGAACTTTATGTAAATAATTTAAATGAACATACAAAATATCATCATCGGCAAACAACATTTTCAAACAATCTTGCTTTGTATTCCCCATTTCTATTGCTTGAAAGCCCGCAAACTTACCTATTCCCTTATCTTCGTGAACTAAATAATCACCAATATTTAACTGCTTTAATTCTTTTAATGTGATGCCTTTTGCCTTGTTTATTTTATTAGTTTTTGAGTTTCTTATGCGAGAAAAAATTTCATTTTCCACAATATAAACCAACCTTTCATTCAACAAACTAAAACCCGAACTTAACGCAGTATTCAACCAATTTGTATTTTTTATTATAATATCTGCATCAAAATCTAAATTAATATCATCTTCAAAACCAGTATTATCAAGTGTTGTTTGTGATTCTATAAGGTCTTTCAATCTATCTAAATGTATATCGCCATCGGCGGCAACGAAAGTATTTAATTTTAATTCTTGATATTTTTTAAGTTCTGATACGAATTTTTGAACACTTGAATTAAACTTTGGTTGAGGAGTCGTATTAACTTCTATTTCTGTTTTGCCGAGAGGATTTAAATTAATTTTTCTAAATTTTTTAAGTTCTGAAAGTCCTTCAGTATTAAAATCTATAGCATCAGGTGTATCAATAATAAAAATAGTATCAGAAGAAAAATATTCAAAAATAGATGTCCATAAATCACTTTCTTCGGACACAAACATAGAATCTATAAAACTAATCTCATCTACTTCCAATTTGCTTCTTTGCGACAAAACATCAAATATTCTAATAGAATCAATTTCGTCACCCCATAATTCTACTCTTATTGGGTCAGACATATTAGGGGCAAATATATCTATAATCCCGCCTCGCACAGCATATTCTCCTGCTCTTGCAACATACTGCTCTTTTTGAAAACCATTCAAAGAAAGTTCAGTCGTAAATTGCTGTATATCTAAAAATTGTTTTGTTTTTAAATAACAAAAATGATGTTGCACATTATCGCTATGCGGAATTAAAGTATTAAAAACATCAGAAGTAGCAACTGCAATAGCATTATTAGATTTTTGAAAACGAGCAACACTATCTATTAATTCCACTATACTTGTATTATTTTCTAACTTTACATTAGTGTTTTTATGTGAATAATAAAAATTAAATATCTGATTTTTCTTATCTAATAGCAAATTCAAATCATCAATAAAAACACTTTGTGCTTCATTATTTGATGCTAATAGGACGAATTTTTTATTTGATATTTTTTGCAATAAAGAAGCAACAAATAATGATTTTGCTGCGCCGAATAGTATTTTTACGCCGAATGATGCTTCATTATTTTCTAATAATTCTATTGTTTTTTTTACAAAATTGTAATCAGAGAATTTATTTAATAATTTGCTGTGCGTCATATATAATTACAAATTTAACACTTTTTTCTATAAATAATAAAAAAAAACAGCATAAACAAAGCTATGCTGTTAAAGTCATATGAATAAAAAAAAAATACATTACAAAAATACACTTTTTTTAAATAAATAAATATAATAAATAAAAAAAAAAACAGCATAACCGAAGCCATGCTGTTAGACAATAAAAATAAAACATTTTTATGATTAACTTATTTGATAAGTTAAAACAAAAAAAATTACTTCACCACAAA
>WRLB01000027.1 GCA_009777815.1 Bacteroidota bacterium | reverse complement strand
CTACTTCTTTTGAACCCTATACTACAGGTATTAAAACTATATTAGCAATTAGAAGTGTGCATCCTGAAATGTTTATTTTAGATAGTTTGAAGCAAGATAAAATTGATATGTTTAAGAAAGTGACAGGTGGTTCAGAATTACTTGATGCCTTATTTGATAAAACACCCGATAGCAAAGTAATAGAAATCGGCAGGAAAGGTCTTGCTAATTTTAAAGCATTACGTAAAAAATACTTTCTGTATGATTAATTTCCTATATATTTTAATAAAATTTAATTTGGACATAATAAAAATGCCATACCGCACCTGTTTCGGAATCTACATAAAATAAAGAGATGCCGAAGTAAGTTCTGCAGGACTGAAATATTTTTAATGTTTCACAAAAAAAAATCCTTATTTTTGCGTAAATAAAAAACATTGTAGATTAGAAATTATGTTGAAGTATTTTAAAGATATTTATAAAGCAGTTATAACTCCAATTCAAGGAATGAAAATAACTTCAAGTTATATTGCTACTCCAAGAGTAACACGAAAATATCCCGAATCTTATACACCTGTATTGCCCGAAACAGAACGTAATAAAATCGAAGTAGATATAGAAAAATGTACGGGATGCCAACTATGTGCAAAGAATTGCCTAACTAAATCTATTAACATAGAAACAATGAAAACCGTGCCTACTGACACTAATGTGCCGCTTGATGCAAAAGGTAAGCCAAAGAAAATGCTTGTTACTAAATTTAATATAGATTTTGGAACTTGTTGCTTTTGTGCTTTGTGCGAGGAATCCTGTAATTTTAAGGCGATATATAGGACTCCTAAATTTGATTACAGCGACTATTATAGAAAGAACCTGGTTTATAATTTTTCTCAATTTACGCCCGAACAAATAGAAGAAAAAAGAAAAATCGCTGCTCAATATCAAGCCGAACAAAAAGCAGCAACTAATCCAGCAACTTAATGCAATAATATGAACAAGATACTAATATATTATAATCCAAAAAAAGAATTAGCAAAAAAAATTGCAACACTAACAACACAATATTTGCTATCTATTGGAATAAATTATATTAATAATGTAGATATTAATAGCAATGAATTAGATAAAATAGACGCTATTATTACATTCGGTGGAGATGGCACTATATTATCTGCGGCTCGGAAATATATTGATGCTAATATACCTATAATGGGTTTTAATGTAGGAAAATTAGGCTTCTTGGCTGAATTCTCTGCAACTCATATCAAACAAAATATAGACATATTGCTAAATAAAAAATACAAAATTATCAAACGTTTTATACTTACTGCTAAATTAAATAACGACAACGAAAAGTATTTTGCTGTGAATGATTTTGTTTTGAAAAATATAGATAACTTCAAACTAATTACATTATCGGTTTTTGCCAACGAGCAATATATCGGCGATTACAGAGCAGATGGTTTAATTGTTGCATCACCTACGGGTTCTACTGCATATTCGTTGGCGTGTGGTGGTCCTATAATTTCGCCTGATACTAATGTATATTGCATCACTCCTATATCACCGCACACATTAACATTGCGTCCTTTGGTTATACCTACTACTAAAACTATAAAAATACAACTATCTAATACTAATAAAGATGAAACAGCAAGTATTATTGCTGATGGAACGTATATAGAAAAAATTACTTGTGATAATGAATTAGAAATTACAACTTATAATAAAGAGGCAAACTTTATAGTTCCTTTGGATAGTAATTATTTTGATGTATTGCGAAGAAAACTATTATGGGCAGAGAAAGTTATTAAAAGTTAGTTTGCTCATATTTAACAACTTTTTACTCGTATTTAACTAAATAAGGGGATTCCGAAACGAGTTCGGAATGACATAGAAAATAACCACCCCGTCAGTGCAATTGCACTGCCACCCCTCCATAGAGGGGAACTGTTCCCCTCCTGTGGAGGGGCAGGGGTGGTAAATAATTGCTGTCATGCTGAACTTGTTTCAGCATCTCTTAATTAAAATAAAGAGGATGCTAAAATAAGTTTAGTAAGACAAGATAAATCTGCTATTTGTATTAAAAAATGTGTAATTATGTAAAAATTACTTAAAACGGATGCTGAAAAAGCAGTCTCAAACACTGCTTAAGCAGTGAAAACGACTGCTTAAGCAGTGAAAACGACTGCTTAAGCAGTGAAATTGACTGCTTAAGCAGTGAAAACGACTGCTTAAGCAGTGAAATTGACTGCTTAAGCAGTAAAATTTACTAATTATTCCGCATCCGATTAATGTAATTTTTACATAATTTAAGATTAAATAGCGTCTAAATATAGTAAAATAAGGGGTGTCTAAATGAGTTTAGCAGGACAGGTAAAAGAAATATCGTCTTGCTGAACTTGTTTCAGCATCTCCATATTTTATTAAGGGGATTCCGAAACGAGTTCGGAATGACAGAGTTTTTTATTTAAGGATATGTTATTTTTTTTAATTTATTTTAGTTATATTTGTAAAAAGTTTTATTGTGTATTTAATGAAATTATGAGTAAGATAATAAAATTATTAACTTCATCACATCCGATAACATTAACAATAGCATTTCTGCTAATTTTTTCTTCTATAATTTATTATGTTGATAATAATCTTGCAAATGAAAAGATTGATGCCCGATTACAGCATCTCGCTATTGATATTGAGCATTATATGCTGACTGAACTATTTAATAGAATTGATAAAATAGCAACAGATAGTTTAGTTCAGTATTGTTTTGTAGATAGCAATTATACGATAAATATGTTAGGTGTAAATGTTATAGATAGTGGTGCAATCGTTAAGGATTGTATTGCGGGTTATATTAGTGTTTTTTATGGCGATAATGCAATTGATACAGGCGTTAATATAGATTTATCTAAAATGCAAATTGGTCCAAGAGAGGGGATGCCACTTGAAAAGCAATTTAGTATTAATCCTAATGCAATTGTAGTTCATCCTCATAAAATGATAACAAAACATAAAGATAATGATGCAATAGCAAGCAAAATAATAGCAACAATGTATGAAAATATAGATGTTTTTCACGATTTTAATAAGGATGCAGGCGGGCGGCGGCGTAAAATATATTTAGATGTAAATAATTTTGGCACAGATGTAACATATATACCATTTATTGCTCCTGCAATAAATCGTTCTACTAAAATGAATGCAATCGGCGATGTAATTTCTGTAAGTTATATAACAGTTTTGCGTTATATTATGTTGCCTTTGGATGTATTTATGGAAGGTTTGCTGCAATATAATGTAGATATAACAATTCATAGTTTATGGAATGATAAATATATTTATGGCGATGCTGCAAGCGAATATAAGTTGTTAAATAATCCTCATAATCAGAAAAGGCAAGTTAGTTTAAATAGAGGGAATGATTGTGTAATTGTTTTTGCACCTAATAGTAATTTTGGTAAAGAATGGACTTTCTTTCCTTCAGTTTATATTTTATTAGTTATTATCTCTATTTTGTTTTACATTACTTTATCTGTATTTATCAATCATATAAGAAAAAAAGAAAAAGAATTAGTAAGAAGTAATGCAGATTTAAAAGTTGCTAATAATACTAAAGATAAGTTCTTTTCAATAATTGCTCATGATTTGCGTAATTCAATATCTTCTTTATCAAATGTTGCTATTGTTTTTGAAGAGTATTATAATAATATGACTCCCGAAGAAGCAATGCAAAATATTAAAACATTAGTAAATACTTCTTCTAATACAGGTAAAATGCTTGAGAATTTGCTTCAATGGTCGCGAGTGAATATGGATAGTATTAAGTTTAAACCAACAGAATGTAAAATAGATGATATAGTCAATACGACTTTTAATGATGTAAGTATTCAATCTAATAGCAAGGATATTAAACTAATATACGAAAATAATACAGATGGCTTTGTTCATTGTGATGCCGATATGATAAATATAGTTTTGCGTAATTTAGTATCCAATGCTATAAAGTTTTCTAATAAAGGTAAGCGAGTAAGCGTATTAGTAGATATATGGTTAAACGATAGAAACTATGTAGACGAAAATTATGTTATGGTCAGTGTAAAAGACGAAGGAATAGGTATCAATTCCGATGAAATAAAAGAACTATTTAAAATAGATAACAAAGTCACTAAAACAGGCACCGCCGGAGAAACAGGAACAGGATTAGGATTAATCCTATGCAAAGAACTTATAGATAGACATAATTGCAGAATTTGGGTAGAAAGTGAAGAAAATAAAGGAACAGAATTTAAATTTACATTGTCTAAATGTCAATCTTAAACGCTTACTAATCTCTAAAATGCTATTCCGAAACTATTCGGCATGACTTTTTTGTAAATAAAACGTATTTTGCATAAAAATAGTTGATTACACACGAAGAATTACGTTTTAGTATATTAATAAACATATTTACAATTTAAAAATAAAATAATGAACACTGAATTAAAAATGCCAAAATATATTACATTTACCGAAAAATTAAATGAAAATAATGCAAATGAAGTATTAAAAAATGGACCAATAAATGAATCTTTGCCACATTTTACTTTGCGTCAAAAAAAAGTGATAAAAGGCATTATAAAAAAACGTTATGATATGCTAAAAAACTTAAGCAAATAATTTATGTTTAATATTAATGTAGAACAAGTTATATCCATTCACACAGAATTAATTAAAGAATTTGGCGGATTGTTGGGTATTAAAAATAGAAATTTATTAGAATCAGCAATTTTATCGCCACAACAGGGTTATTATGAGGATGATATTGAAATTATTAGTGCAATAGTTTATGGAATATGTATGAATCATCCATTTAACGATGGCAATAAACGAGTAGCAGCATTAGTATGCGAATATTTATTAAATGAAATTGATAAAGATTTGAAAATGACTAATGATGAATATGAACAATTGATATGGGAACTTGCAGATGGAAAATTATCAAAAGAACAATTAATTAAAACTATTAAAAATAATATAATTTAAAACCTAAAAATATTTTACTAATGCAGTTATCAGAAGCAAATTTTATTGTAATAGATATAGAAACAACAGGTTCAAAGCCCGAAATAGATAGAATTATTGATATTGCTTGTGTAACTGTAAATAATTTTGAAATTACGGATACATATTCTTCGTTTGTTAATCCTCATCAGTCGGTTCCTTGGTTTATACAAAAACTTACAGGCATAAACAATAAATTACTAAAAAATGCTCCCGAACCGATAAGGGTTTTTAAAAATATCGCCGACCTGTTTCAATCACACAATACTTTTTTTGTTGCTCATGCAGCAAGTTTTGATTATGGTTTTGTAAAACATACTATAAAAAGATTAAATATTCCTTTCCAAGATATTCCTGTTTTATGCACGTTAAAATTAGCAAAAAAGGTGCTGCCATCTAATATAAATAAAAACGTTTCTGCTATTGCAGAGTATTTTAATATTCCAATTATTAATAGGCATCGTGCTTTTGATGATGCCTTTGCTACTGCTAATTTCTTTATAGAAATTTTACATATTATCAGGAATAGATATGGCATAAATGATGTTTATGAACTGCTTGAATTCCAAAACTCTTCTACTACTAAAACAATTAGTAAGAAAAATCAAAAACTTATAGATAAATTAATGCAATATAAAAATGTAGTTCCTAATCAAAGTGGTGTTATTATTTTTATTAATTCACAAGGAAATGTGCTTCATATTAGTAAAGCAAATAGTATGTCTGAACATATAGATTATTTTGTAGAACAATTTAAAAAATCTGTTAAAAATGTTAAGGAGATTCTAAAGTTTTTTCACCGACTCGATTGGATTGAAACAACTAACGAACTTGATACCATTATCACCGAACATAGAAAAATAAAACAACTGAAACCTTATTTTAACTTTATGTATAATATGGATTTAGTTAATGCAAACGATATTACAATTAATGATAATACGCAAAAATTGTTAGCATCTAATTTTTCTATGATTGTGTTTATTAAAAACTCTGAACGCGAAAAAAATATTGATATTTATTTTATTAAACAAGGACTTTATAAAAAATCTTTGACTATCGGAGTAAAAGCAAATACACAACCCGTTATTGATAGCATTGATGATATTTATTTTTCTTACAATGATAATAATGAATTTGATGCTGATGAAATGAAACTAATTAGTAATTGGTTCAGCAAAAATGAAGCAATAGCCAAGGAAATTAAAATTACAAACGACACAAATAAAGATGAATTGCACAAAAACGTAATAGATACTATAAGAAATTTCTACTATGAATAGATAATAATTATTTTTTTTAATACGTAATATTATTAACTATTTGCTGCAATTCTTGTGGTAAAACTTCTTTTAAAATATCGTCAATAGTAATTATATACATCTTTTTTAAGCGAGCAAATTGCAAAGTAGAAATATCTAAATCATCAGTATTTACAAAACCTAAATCATTTGCTTCCTTACGCATTCCATCTGTTATATATTTATCAAATGCAATAAACAAACCAAAATCCGCCTTAAAATCATTCTCTATTGAATTCTTAAATGCACGAATTTGTGAAATATTAACATTGCCACCTTTCACTTCAATTATTGCAAGCATTTTTTTTATACTTTTAGTTTCTGTATTATGGAAATTATATGCAATATAGCCATCAATTCCTTTATCGCCTGTGCGTTTCGTCTGATGTCCTTTAAAAATATGTTCCACCACCCATTGTTCAAACTTATATTTATTATCTTTTGCTAACTTTTCGGCACCTGCAATATCTTTCGGAAATCCAATTATTTGGTATTTAGATTCTTTTTTATCTGCAATAATCGGCTTCAATCTTTTCTCTTCAATAAGCGAAATCACAAGATGATTTATATCTACACCAATCCATTTTCTATTTAATTTCTCTGCTGCTGCAATTGCTGTTCCGCATCCACAAAAGAAATCTGCAACTATATCTCCTTCATTTGAACTTGCCTTAATTATTCGCTCCAAAAGGGCATCGGGCTTTTGTGTCGGATAATTAAGTCGCTGTTTAGAAGAGGTTGCCATCATTGGTATCTGCCACCAATCCTTCGGATAAGTTAGTGTGTAAGGACCTTTGCCATCATTGTCGTCATACAACTCCACTTTTTTATTTCCTGTTCTATATCCAATACCTTTATAAGATTTTTCTTTAATAACATTAAATGTATGTTGTTCTGGCACTTTGCTATACAAAAAAATAACATCGTGCTTTTTAGCAAATCTTTTATCACTTGCACCACCTGATTTATAGCACCAAACTATTTCATTTACAAAATTATTTAATCCAAATATCATATCCAACAATATCTTCAAGTAATGGCTCATCGTAGGATCGCAATGTAAATAAAAACTGCCCGTGTCTTTCAATACCTTATGAATATAATACAAGCGATGTGCCATCATCGTCAAGTAACTCATTTGCGGAAACGTAAATACTTTTTCATTTGATGACAAAAAATTATACAACTGATAGCAATCAACCAATCCCTTCAAATCCTCCAATTCCTGCTTAAACTCTATATTGCTCCAAGTGTCATTAAATGCTTCCTTTTGTGCTTTATATTTGTCTTTGTCGCTAACCTCTCGCAACATATCTTCATACGGCATATTATATTTCCTGTTAGAATTAAATGGAGGGTCAATATAAATCAAATCAATACCGCCACCTGTCTGCAATAAAAAATCTTTATCGACAGACATTTTTCTTAATATATCTAAATTATCACCATAATATAAGGTGTTTGTGAATTCAGCCATAATTTTTATGCAAAAATAAGGATTTTTTTGAACCAAGATTTTATTAAGATTGCCAAGATTATCAAGATAATCTTGGCAATCTTATAATCTTGATAAAACCCCTGTTTAACCATACATTTTTAGATATTACCTCTTAATTATTACAAAACAGCAACCTATCCTATATTAGATTTATGTGCTTCTATGATATTTGTTTTTATGCTTGTATTATGGAATTCTATATTGCCGAACCCCGCCTCACGCAATACTACCCATAAATCTGTTTTTGTATATGCTGAACCCGATTTTGTGTTAAGCAATAGATTTACAGATTGCAATGCTGCGATAGTTGGCTCGGTGCGAGCATCATTTATCAATTGAAAATGCATCAACAAACGTCCTCCATTTGCTACAAGATTATATATATTTTGCAATGAAGTTATGTTATCTAAAATAGAGTTATTATATATTAAAGAATCCATATAAATCATTTCAAAACAACCTCCACTTGCTAAACAATCATTTTTTAAATCTGTTGACATAAAATGCAAATTATCGGGTATTTTTTCATTTTGCAATATATTTTGCAAAACATCTAACATCCTTTCGTTGTCTAATATATAGACAGAAATATCGGGATATTTCTCTGCTATATACAAAGGATAACGATAACCAATAGTGCCTATTTTTAAGAAATTACGGACTCCATCCATTTTTATAAAATCCTTAACATAAGGCAACTCCAATTTATCATACCAATCAGCCGCATACAAAAAATACTCTATGAAATCATCATCTTTTTCGTGTAATTCTTTGGATGCAACTATCTCTCCTGTTTTGAGAACATTCGGCAATGTACCCCAACTCTCCCACAAATCCGCATAGTGAGACAAAAAACCATAATACTCTTCACTATTACGTGTAAGATGCTTTTCGCTTATTGATTTATTTTTATAAAACAACCCGTTTTTATCTAATAAATCTATTGAAACAAGGGCATTTAAAAGACGCTCCAATGCTTCTTGATTTACATCTAACTTTGCTATTAATTTATCTATTGTATTTTCGCCTTCACTTATTAGCGAAAAAATATCATACTTAATAGCAGTAAATAGCAATTGGCTTTTTTGAAATCCGAATGCTATATCTTGTATCATATTATAATCAGAACCTTCTGATAAATGCGTTATAATATTTTTTTTCATACAATTATCCTGCAATATTTTACTAACTAAAAGCAAAATACTATTTTTTTTGTTGTTTTATTATTAGACTAAAATGTAACAGTTTGCAAAAAAATATAAACTATAAGGTTACTTTAATTTATTTTTCTTATATTTGTATTATTATAACATATTTTTAATTAAAAATTATGGCAAGTGTAAATAGAGTAACATTAGTCGGCAGGCTTGGTGCCGACCCTGAAGTCATAAATACGACCACAGGGCAAGTTGTAGCAAAAGTATCGCTGGCTACCACCGATAGATATAAAGATAAAAACACCGGTGAAATGAAAGAAACTACAGAATGGCACCGTTTAGTTTTTTGGAACGATTTGGCAGACATTGCAGGAAAGTGGCTAAAAAAAGGTAGCCAAATATATGTAGAAGGTCGTATAAAATACGGACAATATACGGGCAACGACGGTATAACTCGTTATACTACCGATATAGCAGTAAATACTTTGCAAATGTTAGGACATAAAGGCGATAACAATACCGCTGCTAATACTGAACCTAATAATACTAATCAACAGCAAAAAGCAAGTGTAGCGGAGTATCTGTCAAACAGCGTAACACCTGATATGGATGACGATATCCCATTCTAATATCGGTTTGTAAAAACTATTGGACACCTATAAACAACGTCATACCTTACTTTATATGGCATCTCTTTATTATTTACTGATGATTAAATAAGTTCGGTATGATAGGTTTTTGTATATTGTATTTAAAAATAAATTTTGTATTTTTGTAATAATATTAATAATTTTAATGCAATTTTTAATATGATAATTTAAAGAAGAATAACATTAAATAGATTCAACTATATAAACAAGATTTTAATAAATAAAATATAAATTATAATGAAAAATATAACCATACTATTAACAATTATTTTTTGTATAAACGTAGTAATAGCACAAGATTCCGTATCGGAAAACGATATTCCTAAAGTGCTTGTAGATGCTACTAAAAAAGAATTAAATCGCTCCTTTGAAGAATTAAAAAAAGGAGAATATGCTCCGTATTTTATATCTTACCAATTAATAGAAAAGCAGAATTGCAGAATTTCTGCTCGGTTTGGTAATATTTTATCTAATTCTATCAATCACACACGTCAATTAGATATAGATTTACGTATCGGTAGCCCTGAATTAGATAATACACGCCAGATTAGAGGTAATTATGATTTCGGTGGCAATATAAGTGTTACTTCGCTTCCATTAGAAGATAGTGAAATTGCTATTCGCAATGCTATCTGGTCGGCTACAGATGTTGCTTATAGAAGGAGTATAGAAAAATTTGAAAAGGCAAAAGCAAATAATGAAGTAAAAGCTGCCGCCGAAGATACTTCTGCTGACTTTTCTATTGAAAAACCTAATACCTACAATGAGCCATTCAGACGTATTCATTACTATAATGAAATGACGCGAATCCATTTAGACCCTGATAGGTTGATAGGTATAGATACTATTGCTTGGAGCAAAAGATTGCGAGATTTATCAAGCAAATTTTTAAAATATACTTGGCTAATTGAAGGTAATATTACCTTAAATGCTGAAATAGTTAATAAGTTGTTTATTAACACCGAAGGTAGCGAAGTTATGGTATCCGAACCATATATTAGGTTGATGATAGATGCAAAATGCAAAGCAGATGATGGAATGAGTTTGCCATTATATAAAAGTTATTTTGGTTTTAGTATTGATGATTTGCCGAGTGCTGATAGCATAAGCAAAGATATTGATGCTATGATTGAACTTTTAGACCAACTTCGTAATGCCGAGTTAGCAGCAAGTTTTATCGGTCCTGCAATGCTTACAGGTGAAGCAAGTGGTGTGTTTTTCCACGAAATATTTGGACATCGTGTTGAGGGTTTCAGAGAAAAAGATGCCGATGCAACAGCAATGTTTAAGCAGATGATAGGACAAAAAGTATTGCCTGAATTTATGAACGTATATTTTGACCCATCACTGAAAATATACGGCGGAACACCACTATCGGGCTATTATAAATATGATGACGAAGGTATGCCAGGGCAAAAAGTAGAAACCGTTAAAAACGGGATATTCCAAAACTTTTTAATGTCCCGAAGTCCTATTGAAGGATTTGATAATAGCAACGGACACGGCAGAAAATCAGCAAGTAGAAGCGTTGTAACACGTCAATCTAATCTAATCGTTACAGCCGAAAAAACATATAACGATGCAGAATTAAGAAAGTTATTAATAGAAGAAGCCAAAAAACAAGATAAAGAATACGGGTTATATTTTACAAAAGTATCAGGCGGTTTTACTATGATTTCAAGATGGACACCGAATGCTTTTAACGTTACTCCTTTGGTAGTATATAAAATATATGTTGACGGCAGACCTGACGAATTAGTTCGCGGCGTAGATTTAATAGGAACGCCTTTAACAACGTTTTCTAAAATATTTGCTGCAGGAGATGATTTAGGTGTATTTAACGGAACTTGTGGAGCGGAATCAGGTTGGGTGCCTGTATCGGCTTGTTCGCCGACAATATTAGTTTCGCAAATAGAAGTCCAAAAAAAACCAAAATCACAAGCAAAGCCACCACTACTTCCACATCCATTAGACGAAGAAAGCGGTGCTAAATAAAACATCAATCAAATCAAAACATAACACGGGGGCTTGCCCCCGTGCTAATAACTTTCTCGGACTTAACTTAATAAGGGGATTCCGAAACAAGTTCGGAATGATATTAAAAAAAAATCCATATAATTAATACTTGGGACAAATAAGTATTTCAGAAAAAATAGTTAATTTTAAACTATGACATTAGCAATAGAGACATCCTGCGATGAAACATCTATCGCAGTTATTGATAAAACGAAAGTGCTAAGTAATATTATTAGCACACAATATATACATAAAAACTATGGTGGAGTTATTCCCGAAATTGCTGCAAGAGAACACTTAAAAAGTATTGCTTTTTTAACAAAAGAAGCACTTTTAGAAGCAAATATTAGTATGCCACAAATAAAAAAAATTGCTGTAACAACACAGCCGGGGCTCGTTGGCGCATTGATAGTTGGTTCTAATTTTGCTAAAGGGCTTGCTATAAGATACAATATTCCTATTATTCCTGTTAATCATATAGAGGGGCATATTTTTTCGGGTTTTATTGCAGAAAGTAATGAAAATATTATTCCCTCCTTTCCTATAATTTCTCTTGTTGTTAGTGGCGGGCATACTGCTATTTTCTATGTTAAGGATTTTAATAATTATGATATTATTGGGACGACAAAAGACGATGCAGCAGGCGAGGCATTTGATAAAATCGCTAAACTTTGTGGCTTAGATTATCCTGGTGGTCCGTTAATAGATAAATATGCTAAACTTGGGAATAAAAATAAATATTCTTTCCCACGTCCTATGATTAACACTAATGATTTTGATTTTAGTTTCAGCGGACTAAAAACATCTGTCAGATATTTTCTACAAAAACAATTTCCTGATGGTATTACTGCTGACGATATTCCTGATATTGCTGCATCTGTTCAATCTGCTATTGTAGATGTTTTAGTTACTAAAACGGTTAATGCTGCTAAAAAATATAACTCTAATAGTATTATAATAGCAGGTGGTGTCTCTGCTAATTCGCATTTGCGGGAGCAAATTGTAGAACATTCTAACAAACATAATATTAGTTGCATTATACCTAAAATGGGATATTGCATAGATAATGCCGCTATGATTGGCTATATTGCCGAAATGAAATACAGCACCAACAATAATTTTTACAAACTTGACTTCACAGTATCACCAAATAATATGAAAAAATAAGTACAATTATTGTGCGTTTGTAAAAAAACATTCTATATTCTGTTCTACTGAACTTATTTCGGCATCTCCATCTTTTATGCAATTATACCACAAGGGGGCAAGCCCCCGTGTTAAAATGTCTCTTGCACCGATTTTACGGCTGGGGTGTTATTATTACTCTGCCTTTTTTAACATTAATTTTCTTGATGCGGGTTTTCTTTTTGGCATCATCAAATACTGCTGTTAATGCCCTATTGGCAGTAATGTTAAAATTATGTGGATTGGCATTTGATACTATTGCACCGCCTTCCTGCCAGTATACAAATCTGTAACCCGCATTTGGCGTTGCGGTCACGGAAACACTGCTCCCACAAGTTGCCGATGATACCGAAGAACTTGCCGTCCCCATTGTAGGATTGCTACTTACACTTAAAGTATATGTTGGTGCAGGCGAAACAAGTTTAAAGTTTGCCTTTAAAAGAGTATCTCTTATAACAGAAATATTAAGTGAACTAACATTGGAAATGCTATCACCATTACTATTAGTCCATTTAGCAAATTGATAGCAAGGATTCGGCGTTGCTGTTATGGTTCTACTATTTCCGCAAGTTATTCCTGTCAGAGAACCACCGCTACCTGCGGCTGTGCCATTGCCATCATCGTCAAGCGACAAAGTATAATAAGTTACGGGAGTTGCAACAGAATACTCCACTACATCATAAAATTGTGCTAAAAATGTGCTTCCCCAATCTGGATGGTTTTGATAAGCACACAATGAGCCCTCAGGAATATGCAATGTGATATTTGCTATATTTGTGGTGCCAGCGAACACATTAGTTCCTAATGTCGGCGGCACTGCTCCTAATGTAATACTCACTAAACTAGTGCAATATGCAAAAGCATTTGACTCTATATTAGTTGCAACAGGAAACTCAACGCTTTCTAAACTGGTGCAAATAGAAAAAGCAGCATTTCCAATACTTGTAGCAACAGGAAACTCAACGCTTTCTAAACTGGTGCAAAAATAAAAAGTATTAACTTCAATAGATGTAACACTGGGAATATCAACGCTTACTAAACTGCTGCAACCAGAAAAAGCACTAGATTCAATGCTTTCTGCATTAGGAAAATCAACACTTAATAAACCCATGCAACCCTGAAAAGCACCATTCCCAATACTTGTAACAAGTGGACATACAATATCTGTAAGAGTGGGGCAACGCCCTAATGAATTTCTAAATTCATTGCTTGCTATTGTATGAGTTATGGCATCAGCATATGGTGGACATCCTGTTTGTGCAGATAAGTTAGCGGTTGCGAAGGCACAGATGAGGAGAGTTACACATAATGTCATTCCGAATTTATTTCGGAATCTCCTTGTTAAATTAGGGGATGCTGAAACGAGTTCAGCATGACGGAATGTTTGTAGTGATTCTACTACACTCTTTGTAGTAGAATCCCCCCCCCCCCGTGTAGTAGTTTCTACTACATTGCTTGTAGTAATAACACTACAAGTATCGGCATAGGAGGAGGTGTAATCGGAGTGTTCTATAAGGGCTCCGTTCCCTTGATACTTTGTTGTGTTTAACATTTTAGTACCTTAATATTTAATAAAAAAAAATTCAATGTTATAGAATACAAAAATAAGTTTTTTAAATGAAATTTCCAAATTTTATTTTGGTTAGAAAAAAGTAAACACGGGGCAAGCCCCCGTGTTAATTTACCACCCCTGCCCCTCCATAGAGGGGAACTGTTCCACTCCTGTGGAGGGGTGGCATTTGCTGAAGCAAATGACGGGGTGGTTTTCTGTCATTATAAAAAAAACACGGGGCAAGCCCCGTGTTAAAAATTTTATTTACATAAATTGCAAAGCAATTTAGTATCGGTTGATAAACGTTAATATCCGTTAGATATCCAACCACGCATTTTGCAAGCATTTGCTACTCTGTCTATTGAGACCATATATGCAGCATCACGCATATAAACATTTTTTTCTTTTGCCATATTATATACGCCATAGAATGCAATAGTCATTTTAGAATCTAATTTTTCTAAAACTTCTTCTTTCGTCCAATAGAAGTTCATATTATTTTGAACCTGTTCAAAATAAGAACAAGTAACTCCGCCAGCATTACACAAGAAATCAGGCACAACAAAAATGCCATTTTTCTTTAATACTTCGTCTGCTTCAGGAGTTGTAGGACCATTAGCACCTTCTGCAATAAATTTAACAGATGGTTTTATTTTTCCTACTGTATCAGCATTGATTTGGTTTTCTGTTGCTGCAGGTATTAAAACATCTACTTCTTGCTCAATCCAAGCACCGCCGTCAGCGATTTCATAGCCGAGTGCTTTTGCTTTTGCTTGATCTATGGTTCCCCATTTATCTGTGATTGAGATAAGTTCTTCGTAGGTAATTCCTGCTTTTTTTATGAAAGTTACGGCTGCTTTAATTGTTCCATCATAGCAAGAAACTGCAACTACTTTGCCACCTAATTGGGTGTATAATTGGATTGCAAACTGCGATACGTTACCAAAACCTTGCACCGATGCTGTAGTTTTAGTTATATCAATGTTATTTACTTTGCATGCTTCTCTTAAAGTGTAAATAACGCCGTATCCTGTTGCTTCTGTTCTGCCGAGTGAACCGCCGCTTCCAACGGGCTTTCCTGTAATAACACCAGGATATTTCATACCCGTTATTTTTTCGTATTCGTCGAGCATCCATAACATCATATATGGTTTTGTGTTAACGTCAGGAGCAGGAACGTCCTGAATAGGACCAATTAACTTCCATACTTGACGCACATAACCGCGACAAATTAGTTCTTGTTCTCTTAATGATAACTTTGTCGGGTCGCAGTCAACACCGCCTTTTGCACCGCCGAGTGGGATATCAACGCATGCTGTTTTCCAAGTCATCCACATAGACAATGCACGAACAGTGTCTATTGTTTCGCCCGGAAAGAAACGGAGTCCGCCTTTTCCTGGTCCTCTTGCATCGCTGTGCAAACTACGGAACCCACGGAACACTTTATATTCTCCGTTATCCATTCTAATAGGAATGTTAAATTGCACTTCTCTATCGGTAGTGCGTAATAAATCGCAAGTGGCTTGGTCTAAGCCGAGTTGCATTGCTACTGCATCAAATTGACGCTGAGCCATCTCAAAAGGATTGAAATTTCCTGATGCCATTATATTCCTCAAAAAATATATTTAAGAATTATTTACTTTAATTGATTACTATTTTTTTATTTACAAAAATAATAATAATAATCGAAATAACAAAATAATAATGAAAGATAACATATAAAAATGTCATACCGAACTTGTTTCGGCATTCCTTATTTTACTATATCTTCACCACGGGGGCTATCCCCTGTGTTTTGCTTGTGAATGTAATACGCCGTCAAGCACGGCATAACAGAAATTGTTGTTTTTAGTAATTACCTAATAAAAAAAACAATAATATTTTATATTTTTGTAAAAATATTTTAAGAATAATTATAAAAAATATATGGCTTCAAATGATTTAATTAAAATGGATGGTGTTATAGACGAGGCACTGCCTGGAACCAAATTTATAGTTCGGTTTGAAAATGGACACAAAGTCCACGCCCATATTTCAGGTAAAATGCGTCAGAACTATATAAAAATACTGCAAGGCGATAAAGTTGCAGTAGAAATCTCACCCTATGATTTAACCAAAGGAAGAATTGTTTATAGATACAAATAAAAAAACACTTATTTGCTTTTGTTAATAAAAAGTTATAAAATTTAAGCAATTTTAAATAAAAATTAGTAAAATTATGATACAAGATAATAACGATTTCTTTTTGCAAAAAGAAGATGTTAAAGAAATAATACCTGTTAGAAATACTTTTACGCATAAATATGATTATGGTCATGTTAAAGTAATAGCAGGTAGTAAAATTATGTCCGGTGCAGCAGCATTATGCAGTAACGCTGCTTTAAAAATGGGTGCAGGTATTGTTAAATTAATTACACCGAAAGTTCATGCGTCAGTTTATCCGGAAGTGATTGTTAATGAAATAAAAACTAATAAGTTTTTTTTTAATCAAGGTAGTTATCTATCTAAGCATTCAAATATAGATACAATAGTAATAGGTCCGGGAATAACATACCATGCAAGAAATTTTGTTAGAGATACAGTGCAAGATTGCATATTAAATAAATATCTCGTTTTGGATGCAGATGCTATAACATCTTTTACTTTAGAAGATAAATTAGCACCGAATGTAGTATTAACGCCGCATTTCGGCGAGATAAGTAAATTGCGCAATAATAATGAAAACGTGCCTTTATTTGATAAAGTTGTATTGACTCGCATCGCAAAAGATACAGCACAAAAAATGAATTGTATAGTTTTATTAAAAGGTACTACAACTATCATTACAGACGGCACAACAACTTATTACAATAGTTTTGGCAATCCTGGTATGGCAACAGCAGGTAGTGGTGACGTTTTAGCAGGTATGCTGGGAGCAAATATCGCTAAACTAAATAAAAAACTTTTTGAAATGGATTTGCTAAAAGTAGTGGCATTAACTTCTTTATTGCATTCATTAGCAGGCGATTATTATGCCGAACATAACGATATGGAAACACTTATCGCTACCGATATTATAAATAGTATAAGCAACATAATTAAAATGTATAAGTAAATTCTGCAATACAATTTTTTTTAAGTATCTACTTTTTACTTATAGATGCTAAAACAAGCCCGCATAATAAAACACGTTTTTTAGAGGTTATATATTTCTGGTAAAAGTTTGTGTGTGTGAGTTACTGCTTTTTTGTATCATCATAAATCGGTGCTGTATCAATAGTATCTACTACGATAACAGTATTAGATTTTACTTCTGCTCCTTCGTTTGCGTCAGTTGAGGATGCTATATCTTTTTCTTGGAATTTAATAATAGTTTTTTCGCCACATTTACAATATACTTCTATAGATTCTATTTCAGAATCTTCATTTCTATTAATAATAAGCGAGGTTTTATGTTGATGGGTGCTTCTTTCTGAATAAAAATCAGACACCTCTATTTTTTCATTATTTTCATTTATTTTTTCTTTTGGAAGTATTTTTTGTGAGTGTTTTGTATCACTTTTGCCTGATATTTTTTTCACAAGCAAATAATCTTTAAAGTTTTCCTGCAAAAAATCTCTGAATTTTTCATCAGGATTTATATATTGTTCTTGCCCTGCCAAATCAGAGATAACGTTTTGGATGACTTTCATTGTTTTATGCATCTTTTCTTTTTTTTCTAACTCATCTCTTTCTTCGCTTGACATATAATAAGCATCTTCTTCGTCATCGTATTCGGAGTGATGGTGGTAATATCCATCGTCTTTGTAATCATCTTCTAATTTATTTTCTGTGCTAACATTTTTATTATAATCTACATTTTTCTTCCCTACAGGAATATTTATTTCTATTAATTCGTCACCACTAATTCCTTTCAGTTCGCTTGTTAATAAACTTACTACCATATCAGAATCGTTTTGTTCAATCTGTTTTAAATTGCCGTCTTCATCTTTTTTTAGAATATTTAGTCGCGGATTTTCAGCAATTAAATAATCCAGTTCTTTTTTAGAAATATAGAAAGGTTCTTTTTTGTTTAATTTTTCTTCTTCTATTTTTTCTTCAGCAACTTTTTGTATATCTTCGAAAATAAAATCAGAGATATTTAAACGATTAACAATATCTTTTTCATCAAATTCTTCAATGAAAGGATTATCCAGTATTGTATTATTTTTTATTACATTACTAATAGGTTTTTTTTCTATGTTGATTTCTATATCGCTATTTATATACTTTTTCATTACATTAAAATACTAAATTATTTTCACAAACTACAAGTAAAATTTGAAAATGTCATTTTTAACTTGTTTCAGCATCTCCATAAATTATTAAGAGATGCCGAAATGAATTCAGCATAACAGATATAAAATTCACACTATTAGTAACGTTTTCCTTATTTTTTTACTAATTCCCCAATTTATCTGTTGTTTAAGCGATTTATACAGAAAAAAACCAATTATATAATTGCTTTTCCGATTATATAATTGCTTTTCCGATTATATAATTGCTTTTCCGATTATATAATTGCTTTTCCGATTATATAATTGCTTTTCCAATTTATAAATTGCTTTTCCGATTATATAATTGAAAAAATTGTTAGAATATCACTCAACCGTCACGGCTTTTGCTAAATTGCGTGGATTATCTATTTCACGACCTAAATGATTCGCAACATAATAAGATAAAAGTTGCAACGGTATTACGCCCAATATAGCACTCACCTCAATCACTGAACGAGGAACTTCAATAATTATATCTTCTTTATTAACCCTTCCTGCCGAATTACCTTCGTTATCAATTAGAATTATGCGTCCTCCTCTTGTGCGAATCTCTTCCACATTGCTCCATATTTTATTATCTTGCTCGCCCATTGCTACGACAATGACGGGCATATTTTTATCTATTAGTGCGATAGGTCCGTGCTTCATTTCTGCTGCGGGCATACCTTCGCTGTGCAGATATGATATTTCTTTTAACTTTAATGCTCCTTCCATTGCAATCGGGTAGCCCAGTCCTCGCCCGAGATAAAGCACATTTGGACTACTTGCTAATTGTATTGCAATATCTTTAATTTTGTCCTTATTTGAGAGTATTTTATTGATTTGGAGTGGTAATTTATTGATTTCAGCGATTAACTTTTTTGCTTTATTGCTTGATAATTTGTTATGTAGCAGACCGAGATGTATAGACAGCAAAAGCAGCACCATAACCTGTGAAGTAAATGCTTTAGTGGAAGCCACACCTATTTCGGGACCTGCGTGTAAATATACTCCTGCATTTGTCTCGCGAGCAATTGTAGAGCCGACAACATTAACAATTCCTATAACAGGCACACCTTGACGCTTAACTTCTCTTATTGCTTCTAATGTATCGGCTGTTTCGCCGCTCTGTGAGATAGCAATTACTAAATCTGTATCAAGAAGCGGAGCATTCCTATAACGGAATTCAGACGCATATTCAACCTCAACAGGCAAGCGAGCAAGCGATTCTATTAGATATTCACCAATAAGAGCAGAATGCCAAGATGTGCCGCAAGCAACGATTATTATCCGTTTCATATTCGTTAAAATATCTGTAAAATCACTTAATCCACCTAATTTTATCTCGCCCAATTCCTGAATCATCCTGCCACGAGTAGCATTCATTATAGTTTCGGGTTGTTCAAATATCTCTTTTAACATAAAGTGTTCAAAACCACCTTTTTCTAATTGACCGAGTTCAAACTCAATTAAGGAAGTTTCTTTTGTCTTTATCGCAATATTATCAAGGGTTTTCAAATAATAACCATCATTTGAAATAACCACCATCTCATCATCTTCTATGAAAATAACTTTCTTAGTATAATCTACGATTGCGGTTTGGTCTGATGCAACAATAAATTCATTATCATCTTCTCCAATACCTAATATCAAAGGGCTTCCTCGCCTTGCACAGACGATTTTATTCGGCTCAATTTTAGAAATAACAAGCAAACCGAATGTTCCTTGCACTTTTGCGAGTGCTAATCGTGTTGCTTCGGTAATATCTTTATTTATCTGTTCATCATAAATAGAACTAATAAAAACAGCCAATACTTCGGAATCAGTATCACTTGAGAAGTTATAACCTTTTTGCAATAGCATTGTCTTTATATTGCGATAATTTTCTATTATTCCATTATGAACTACGGCTATATTATTGTGATTATCGCTGTGCGGGTGTGCATTTGAATCATTAGGTATTCCGTGCGTAGCCCATCTTGTATGTCCGATAGCGACATTAGTTATATTATCATCGGGCTGGACAACAGATAATAATTGCGTAAGACGACCGCTTTTTTTGTAAATTTGGATTGATTTATTTTTAATGAATGCGATACCAGTAGAATCATAACCTCTATATTCTACTCTTTGTAGTCCATTGAGGACGACTTCTGTTGCATTTTTTTTTCCGATATAACCGACAATTCCGCACATATAATATATTTTATTTTTTGATAATGATATGCAAAGATACGAAAATTAATTAGAAAATTAACAGATATAGAATGTAAATAAAAAGTGTCCTGTCATACCAAATTTGTTTCAGCATCCCCTTCGACACGGGGGCAAGCCCCTGTGTTTGTGTCCTGCTGAACTTGTTTCAGCATCTCCTAATTTTCAACCTAATACACTAAAAAAAAGAGTTTGTAACACTCTTTTTATTTTATCATTTATAGATTAAAGTTAGAAAATAAATGTATATTTGTATTTTAATAACTATTAAAAAGGTTTTATTTATGAAATATATAATAATCTCAATTTTATTTTTAATATCTGTTCCTTATTTATTTTCATTCGGCGGCGGAAATGGAAGCGAATTTTCACCTTTTGAAATTCATACAAAAGCACATTTAGAACTACTTGCAGATAGTGTAAATAATTCTGCTTCTTATCCCACTGATAATTGGAGTAAAGATAAATATTTTAAAGTAATGAATAACATTACTGAACCCGTTACAACTTTTATTGGAACTGCTAGTCGTCCTTTCCAAGGTAATTTTGATGGACAAAATTATACTATCACTTTAGCAATAGATATGCCAGCAGAATATTATGTAGGTTTATTTGGATATATGCGTAGTGCTACTATTAAAAATGTTATTGTAAATGGATATGTAAATGCAAGTGACCGTGTTGGTGGAATTGCAGGATATGCTAGTGGTTCATCAATATCAAATTGTATAAATACTGGAAGTGTTAGTGGAAATAATACTGTTGGTGGAATTGCAGGATGTGGATATAACGCATCAATATCAAATTGTATGAATATAGGAAATATAAGTGGGGATGATTATGTTGGTGGAATTGCAGGTGAATTTTATACATCAATATCAAATTGTATGAATATAGGAAATATAAGTGGAAAAGGACATGTTGGTGGTATAAATGGAAGTTCTCCATTGCTCTCTATAACTACTTATTGTGTTAATTATGGATTTGTTAAAGGAATAGATAGCGGCGTAGGCGGAATAAATGGACATCTTTATGATACAATAGAAAACTGCATAAACACAGGAATTGTAGAAGGAGAAGATGCAAGTGTTACAGGTCCAATACAAGGTGCCCCTTAAGAAAAAATAAACGAGATGCAGAAACAAGTTCAGCAGGACATTTTTAAAAATTACTTTATTACATTTTCTTTTTTAAAACATTTAACACTATTGAATCTGTTATAAATTTACCTTTAGATGTAAGAATAAATAGGTTCTTTGTGTTTTTAGAAAAACCTGATTTTATACATTCTTGCATAAATTTTAATTGGTCATCGTTCAATAACTTTTTATCTAAACCACTACTTCGCAATCCTAAAAATATCTTTTCTTCATAAATGTCTTCTTCTGTTAAAATTTCTTTTTCTATAACAGGAAGTTTATTGTGTTCTAATTTATAAAAGTAGTTTTTTAAATCAATTGTATTAGAAAATCTAACATCTGATAAACAACTATGTGCTGCCACCCCAAAACCTATATAATCTTTTCTATTCCAATAATTTTTGTTGTGTTTGCATTCATAATTTTCTGTTGCAAAATTAGATATTTCATATTGATTAAAACATTTTTTTTCAAGTTTAGCACAAAGCATTTCATACATTTCAGTTTCTTCATCAATAGATATTGTAGGCATAGCATTTTTGATTGCTGTTAATTTTGTTCCTTCTTCATACATTAAACTATAAGCAGAAATGTGTTTTATGTCAAGTAAAATTGCTTTATTTATAGTATTTTCAAAAGATTTAATTGTTTGCTTGGGGATACCATAAATTAAATCAATATTAACATTATCAAAATATTTTTTTGCTTCTATTATAGTTTTTTCAGCGGTATTAGAATTATGCAAACGTTCTAAAAAATATAGTTCTTTATCATTAAAACTTTGAACACCAATAGATATTCTATTAAAACCAATTGCTTTTAATCCAATAAAATCAATACTTGTGGCAGGATTAATTTCTATCGTTGTTTCGCAATTTTCTATTACATTAAAGTATTTTTTTATAGATTTTAATATCTTTTTTAGTTGTTGAAGTGAAAGAATAGAAGGAGTTCCACCGCCAAAAAATATAGTGCTAACTTGTCTATTTATTAATTTATTGATATTTACTGATAATTTAATTTCTTTTTCTATTGCAGATATATAGTTATCAATTTCATTTTTATAACTATCAAAAGAGATAAAACTACAATAATTACACTTTTTTAAACAAAACGGAATATGAATATAGATACTTAGCAACCTGTTGTGCATTACTCTTTTTTTAATATTTCTTTTAGATGTATAGTTAAAAATATAGTATTTTATGTTAAAATTTGATATAAAAAACATTTTTTTACTGCAATAATTCTAAATTGGCAACAGCGATATATTAGTAAATTGAGTAACGCACAACTGATAAAGTATTTATATAGTTTTTGCTCATCTTTAAGAGAGTTTTGCTCTTAATTAAGTGATTGAATGAACTTTATAGATTTATGTATTTTTTCAAACATTACTTCGTCATCTTCAACAAAATTAACTACGCACCGATAAGCATCAAGCAAATCTTTATTGCTTGGCGAAGTTTGTTTATTAGTTAATTTAGTTCTGAAATCAAGTGCCTGTGCTGCATTAAACAACTCAATAGCGATAATTCGTTCCGTATTTTGCAAAACTTTATAGCATTTAGTTGCAGCATTTGCACCCATACTAACATGGTCTTCTTGCCCTTGCGATGATTCAATAGAATCAATAGAAGCAGGCGAACAAAGTTGTTTATTTTGCGAAACAATAGATGCAGCAGTGTATTGAGGTATCATAAAACCGCTATTTAGACCTGAATTTGCAATAAGAAAATTAGGCAAATTGCGTTTTCCTGATATTAATTGATATATCCTTCGTTCAGAAATATTGCCGAGTTCAGCAATAGCAATAGCCAGAAAATCAAGTGCAAGAGCAAGTGGTTGTCCATGAAAATTGCCTGCCGAAATAATTATATCTAAATCGGGGAATATATTTGGATTATCTGTTGCGGAGTTAATTTCGGTTGTAATAACTTGCTTAACATAGTTAATAGTATCTTTTGTAGCCCCGTGAACCTGCGGCACACAGCGAAAAGAATATGGGTCTTGTATATGATCCTTTTTTTGTTGTATAATTTGGCTACCATCTATTGTTTGTCGGATAAAGTTAGCGGTATCAATCTGTCCGCGGTGCGGTCTAATTTTATGCACAGCATCCATAAAAGGTTCTATTCGTCCATCAAACGCATCCAAAGATATACACATCACTCTATCAGCAGTTTCAGATAGATGCTCTGCATTAATAATGTTATAAAGAGCATAAGCAGACATAAATTGCGTTCCATTAAGTAGAGCCAGACCTTCTTTTGCTTGCAAAGTTATAGGTTGCCATCCGAATTGTTGGTTAATTTCAGCGGCAGGTTGTATTTTGTTATTATAATTAATACTTCCAAGACCCAAAAGAGGCAAACATAAATGAGCAAGAGGAACTAAATCACCCGATGCTCCCAAAGAACCCTGCTGATAAACCACAGGAAGAATATCATTATTGTAATAATCAATAAGGCGTTGCACGGTTTCAAGTTGCACTCCCGAATGTCCATAAGATAATGATTGTATTTTAAGTAGAAGCATCAATTTAACAATGCTTTTCGGCACTTCATCGCCAATACCACAAGCATGAGAAATAATAAGATTTTTTTGTAGTTGCGACAATTTATCATTATCAATAGCAATATTATATAAAGCACCAAATCCAGTTGTAACGCCGTAAATAGGTTCTTTATTATTTATCATTTTTTGATTAAGGTAGTGTCTGCATTGATTAATTTTGGCTGCAGATTCTTTAGATAGTTCTAATGTTTGTTTATGTTTGACGATATTTTTAACAATATCAACAGTTAGTATTTCATTATTAATAAGATGTTTCATAACAATTCATATTATTTTTTTTACAAATATAAAGAAAATATTGGTATTTTAACAAACGCTGTCCTGCTGAACTTATTTCAGTATCTGTTTCAACACGGGGGCTTGCCCCCGTGTTAAAATGTCTCTTGCCGATTACGGCTGTGGTGATATTATTAACCTACCCTTCTTTACATTAACTTTCTTGATGCGTTGCTTCTTTTTGGCATCATCAAATAATGCTGTTAAGGTTCTATTATTTGCAATGTTAAAAGTATATGAACTACCTGAATATACTATTGCACCATTTT
>WRLB01000026.1 GCA_009777815.1 Bacteroidota bacterium | reverse complement strand
GAGATACCGCATTAAATGCGGTATGACAAATAAAAAAATGATAGCCAAAGCCATCATTTAGAAAATATGAACAAATTTATATTAAAATTAAATATTACAATACAAAAATAAGAAAAATAAATTAAAAAAAATATATAGTATAAACGAATAAAATAATAGAACTATGGCAAAACCAACACTATCACAAAATGTAATAGATGATTTATTGAAAGAAGTTACTGCAGGTGTTACTTCGGTTGATGATTTGCAAACGAAGTATAATAAAACGCAGATTAGTAATTATGATTTTAGGCGACCAAATCGAATATCAAAAAATCAAATTAGAACGCTGCAATCAATACATGAAAATTTTGCGGAGGCGTTTGGTTATTATCTTATTTCAAAACTTCAAACGACTATAAATATAACACCTACATCGGTTGATCAATTATTTTATTCTGAATATATATTGTCGGTTGCGAATCCAAGTTGTCTTTATGTTTTTGATATAGCGGGGACAGATGGTAGTGGGATTTTAGAGGTAAGTTCGCAACTTGCTTTGATGATCGTCGAGCGATTGCTCGGAGGTAATACAGACTCTCTTCCAAAGTCGCGCGCAATAACTCCAATCGAACAAACAGTCATTCGCGGGATAATAGAGCATTCTTTAAATGATTTGAAATCGGCTTGGAAATCTATATCGGATTCCATTAGTTTTAAATATCAAAGATTAGAACAAGAAGCAGAGTTCGTGCAAGTCGCACCCTCTTCGGAAATAGTTATTGTGATTTCTTTCGATGTGCATCTCGGGCAAAATACTTTTTTGATGAATATATGTTTTCCAACATTCGCGCTCGAAGAAATATTAACCAAACTTAATAAACAATTAGTAACAACAGCCGCACATCCGCAAAGTCCAAAGAAAATTAAAGAAAATATAATGGCTGTCAATCAACAAATATCTATAACCTATCTGCCCGTTGTCGCAGAATTAGGTAAGACATCCATCACAGTAACAGAGTTGTTAGAATTAAAAGTCGGCGATATAATCAAAATAAAAAAACGAGTAGATCAAGAAATAGAAGTTATCATCGCAGGTAAAAGAAAACTCGCCGCAAGACCAGGTGTAGTCGAAGGTAAAAAAGCAGCCCGAATAATAAGACCACTAACACCCGATGATATGTTCGAAGAAGATCTTAGCTATAAAAAGGAGAAGTAAATGGATATGGGAAATTATATAAATAAAATATTTAATGAAGATTGCTTGATAACTATGGCTAATTTAGCTAATGATTGTGCAGATATGGTTATTACATCGCCACCATACGATGATATTCGCAATTATAATGGGTATGTGTTTGAGTTTGAAAAAATTGCTAATGAGTTGTTTCGTGTTATAAAAAATGGTGGGGTTGTGATATGGGTTGTCGCTGATGCTACAATAGATGGCAGCGAAACAGGAACATCATTTCGGCAAGCATTGCATTTTAAAGATATTGGTTTTCGTTTGCACGATACAATGATTTATTATAAAAATAATCCAATGCCGCAAACAGGAAATCGTTATCATCAACATTTTGAATATATGTTTTGTTTTTCAAAAGGAAGCCCAAAAACATTTAATCCAATAACAGAGCCAACAAAATATCAAGGTTTAGCAAATATGAAAAATAGAGGGCAAAATGGTAGTTTGGATTATGAAAAAATAGAACGAACAAAAGAAAAAAAAGTTGGTAATGTGTTTTTTTATTCTGTCGGTGGCGGTATTTCTACGAAAGATAAAGTAGCGTATAATCATCCTGCAATATTCCCTGAAAAGTTAGTATATGACCAAATAATTACTTGGACAAATGAAAATGATTTAGTTTATGACCCTTTTATGGGAAGCGGCACGACAGCAAAAATAGCAGAATTATTAAATAGAAAATGGTTGGGGTCAGAGATTTCGAGAGAATATTGTAAGATTGCAGAAGAGAGACTGAAAGAATATGTTGTGAATAATTTATTAGAGGTGGTGTGATGGATTTAGTTGAAAAAGGTTCGCAAACAGCAAAAAATGGATTTAAAAACGAAGACGATATTGTTAATAAATTTAATAATTGGAAAAAAGATAACGAGGCTCAGCAATGGCTGATGCTAATGAATTACAAACTTAATGAAATTGAATTTGTTGAAGCAGTAAAATTATCTGGTTATAAAACAGATGTGCAAGTTCAAGTAACAATTAAAATGAAAAAAGCAATAGATGTGGAAAATTTGCAAGTAAAATTAGTTAGCAATAATCGTGGTTTTAATCAAATAGATAAAAGATGGGTTGATAAATATGTTGAAATGTGGAATACTCCAAAAGATATAATTTCAATTTTGAAAAGATATACAGGCGAAGAAAAACCAAATATTACAAATGCAAAAGATAAGCGTAGGATGTATGCAAATGAATTTACTGATAATGAACAAAATAATATAATGAAATGGTTAAATAAAAACAAGTCGTTAATTGTTTCGGATATTATGAAAGGCAGAGGAAAGTTTGCTGCTGAATGGATGCTTGTTGCACAAAAGATAGATAAAAATGCTCGTTGGATTTTAAAATCAATGAATTATTGCATGAATTATTTTGGAAATGGTGAGATAATTATTACAAATAGAGGCAATTTTAGAATAGGCAAAATAACAATGCAACGAAAAGGTGGCGATGGTGGAAGAAATACAGCAAATATGTTGCAATTTAAGATAAATCCTGCGGAATTGTTTGAATAGAAATAATAAAAAAAATAATAAATATAAATACATAAATTATGAATAATGATAATCTAAATAACCTAAACGAACAAGAATTAAGACGTTTAGAAGAACTTGAATTGCTTGAAAAAGCAGGCATAAATCCATATCCATATCAGTTTAATAAAACATATAAAAATAATGAAATAAAAAATCTGTTCTCTGACGAATCTGCTGTAAATGTTGCTATTGCAGGTAGAATAATGTCTATTAGAAGAATGGGAAAAGCATCTTTCTTTCATATTTTAGATGATACAGCAAGGTTGCAAATTTATTTCAAAAAAGATGATTTGCCGTCTGAACCGAATGAAGATTCTTTATCATACGATAATTTAAAACTTCTTGATATCGGAGATATTGTTGGGGTAGAGGGTTTTGTTTTTAAAACAAAAACGGGCGAAATATCTGTTCATTCGCAAAGAGTTAAATTGCTTTGTAAGTCATTATCTCCGCTCCCAATAGTAAAAGAAGAGATTGATGCTGACGGAAATAAAATTACACACGATGCATTTGCTGATAAAGAACTACGTTATCGCAAAAGATATATTGATTTAATTGTTAATTCTCAAGTTCGAGATACTTTTATTAAACGTTCTAAAATAGTATCTTTTTTAAGGAGATATTTTGATGCAAGAGGTTGGTTGGAAGTAGAAACTCCGTCATTACAGCCGATACCGGGTGGTGCATCGGCACGTCCATTTATTACTCATCATAATGCTTTAGATATGCCATTATATTTGCGTATTGCTATTGAATTGTATTTGAAGCGTCTTATTGTTGGCGGGCTTGAAGGCGTTTATGAAATAGGAAAGAATTTCAGAAATGAAGGTATGGATAAGTCACATAATCCTGAATTCACTATGTTAGAAATATATGTTGCATATCACGACTATAATTGGCTAATGGATTTATGGGAAGACGTGCTTTCTAAATTAGCAATAGAAATTAATGGCACAACTGATTTAACGCATTATGCAGAAATAATTTCGCTAAAACCACCTTTCCAACGAGCAAAAATGTTCGACCTATATAAGCAATATACAGGAATGGATTTAAAAGGAAAAACAAGAGAAGAACTACTTATAATAGCAAAAAAATTAAATGTAGAAGTTCCTCCAAGTGCAAGTTCAATGAAAATATTAGATGAAATATTTGGAGCAAAAGTAGAACCACATTTAATTCAGCCGACTTTCGTTTTGGACTATCCGATAGAAATGTCACCATTAACAAAAAAGCACAGAAGCGAAGAAGGTTTAGTAGAACGTTTTGAATTGTTTATTAACGGCAAAGAACTTGCCAATGCTTATTCTGAATTAACCGACCCAAGAGACCAACGTGAACGATTCGAAGAACAAGCAAAAATAAAAGCAACTGGCGATGACGAAGCAATGTTTTTAGACGAAGATTTTATAAATGCAATAGAAACAGGTATGCCTCCAACAGCAGGACTCGGTATGGGGATAGACCGATTAGTTATGCTACTTACTGGTGAGACATCTATAAGAGACGTAATATTTTTCCCGACTATGCGGAATAAGTAAAGTAGTTCTAAATGATATAATTGAACAACTATAAAAATGTTATGCCGTATTTAATAAGGTATAACATTTTTATAGAGGTTACTATATTTTGTTTTCCATAAAAACTTTATTTTTGCATCTTATATAATGTTTTTTGATAAAAAACCAAACTCTTAAAAATAAAAAATATTTTTCTTTTTTTAACCAAGTAACAGACATAAATAAGATTATCTTATTTTATTCTGCATTATTTTCTTCAGCAACGACCCAAATTTTGATGTTAGTTGATACTTCAGGATGAAGTTTAACTTTAACATCGTAGACACCAAGTGATTTTATAGGGTCTTCTAAAATTATATTATTCTTATCTATATTGTAATCCATTTCGGCTATTTTATTAGCGATAATTTGGCTTGTGACAGAACCATATAATTTATTTTCTTCGCCGACTTTCATTTGAATAGATAGTTCTAAATTAGCGATTTTATTTGCTAATTCTACAGCATTTGCTTTTATTTTTTCTAGTTGCGTTGCTTGTTTGGACTTTTCTATTTCTATGCGTCTCATTGCTCCCGTTTTAGCGAGGCAGGCAATATCATTAGGTATTAAAAAATTTCTTGCGTAGCCGTTTTTTACATTTACGACATCGCCCATTTTACCTAATTTTTCTACATCTTTTCTTAATATTATTTTCATTGTTTTTTATAATTAGTTAATAAAAAATAGTTATACATCTACATTAGTATCTGCAATAATTTCTGCTACAGCAGGTATATCTTCGGGCAATTTTTCTGCTACGCCCTCGCCAGTTAGTAGATATGCTTCGGTTTCACCATATACATTAGTGATTTTTTCTATTTCTACAACAGATGAAATAATTGTTTCACCTGCTTTTCCTTGTTCAAGAGATTTTTGTTTTCTATATTCTCTTAATTCAGGTTCTAATTGTAGAGTAAGATGTCTTATTACAGTATCTTCAAGCACTAAAAAACGTTCTATACTTGGAACTTCTACGGGATAGATATTATATACAAGATGCAAATAATATCCATGTTGTTTCTTGTTAATTGCGTAAGCAAGACGGCGATTTCCCCATTTATTGGTTTCTTCAATTACGCCACTGTGACTTTCTATGTATGCAATTACTTTATTTATTGCATCCTCGGTTTCTTGCTCACCTATTGCCGAGTTAATAATTATGGTTGTCTCATAGACACGGCGATTATTCATTTCGTCTCCGAATTATTATAAAAAAATACTAAATTACTTTTTAAAAATACAAAAATACGTTTTTTTCTAATAAAAACAAAATATTTTTAGAAAAAAACTTTATTTTTGTAAAAATACTTTAAGTTAAATTAAAGTTTTTAGTAGATAATCCGATAATATAAAAATATATTAAGTAATAATTATGTCAACAGCTGCTAAACAAATTGCTGCAATGAAAACTTTTAACACCCAAAAACAACAATCTGCAAGTATGTTGGAAGCAGAAGTATATTCTTGGAGCAAAGAAAAATTAATACTAAAAATGTATGATTTATTCATTATTTCTGTAAAACGGAATGATATAAGTAAAGGAAGTAAAGTATTGATAGAATTAATGAGTGCGTTAAACTTCGATTATGAAGAAGTATCTACACGTTTGTATCGTCTATACGAATATTGTCAGCGTTGCATTTTTCAAAAAAAAATAGATGAGGCACTGTTTATTATTACTGAATTAAGAAATACTTGGGCTATAACTTTCAATCTTGAAGAAAATAAAATAGATATTTCTGCTACAAAACAGGAATAAAAAATATTTTTTCGTATATTGCACTTTAATAAAATATTAATGTTATAAACTATGGCTGAAAAAGTATTAAACAAGTTGCTTCGTTATGTTGTCGTAGATACGCAATCTGACGAAACCCAAGAGACAACTCCAAGCACAACTAAACAATTCGATTTAGCAAAGATATTAGTTGCAGAGTTGCAACAATTAGGCATTAAAGATGCTTCCGTTGATGAACATTGCTATATTTATGCTACTATTCCATCAAATGTTCCTGATAAAAATATTCCAACTATTGGATTTCTTGCACATTTAGATACATCTCCTGATTCGCCGGGCAAAGATGTTAAACCGCAAGTAATAGAAAATTATCAAGGCGGAGATATTGTTCTTCCTGCTGATAAAAATGTAGTAATTAGGATGAACGAAAATCCTGCATTGCAAAATTGCATTGGACATACAATTGTCCATACTGATGGCACAACATTGCTTGGCTCTGATGATAAATCAGGCGTTGCTGCTATTATGAGTATGGCTGAAACGCTTATTAATTCACCTGAAATTAAGCACGGCGATATACGAATTTGCTTCACACCTGATGAAGAAATAGGTCGCGGAACTCAATGTATCAATTTAGAAAAGTTGGGTTGTGCTTATGCATATACTATTGATGGTGATATGCCGGGCGAGTTAAATAAAGAAACATTTAGTGCTGATGGTGCAACTATTACTATCACGGGAAGAGATATTCATCCTGGAAGTGCAAAAGATATTATGATTAATGCCGGGCGAGTTATGGGCGATATTATTGCTCGTTTGCCGAAAGATATGGCACCTGAAACCACCGAAGGATATCAACCTTTTATACATCCGACATCTTGCTCGGGCAATGTATTAAATGCAAAAATCAATTTCATTTTGCGTGATTTCAAAACAGAAGGGCTTGCAAAACTAAAACAGATATTAGAAAATGTTATTGCAGAAGTTCAAACAATGTATCCAAAAGCAAAAATTGAATTAGAAACAAAAGTCCAATATCGCAATATGAATGATAATTTAGAAAAGCAACCACGCGGCTTGGATTATCTTTGGGAAGCATCAGAGCGAGCAGGTGTTAAACCATTTTGGAAACCGATTCGTGGCGGAACAGATGGTTCTCGTCTTACAGAGATGGGATTGCCGACTCCGAACATTTATACAGGCGGGCAGAATTTTCATTCTCGCACAGAATGGGTATCTATTAATGCGTTAGAAAAAAGTGTTGAAACAATCATCCATTTAGTCCAAATTTGGGCAGAAAAAAGTTAATATTAGTTAATATGCGAGATGTTTCTATTAACACGGGGATAAATCCCCGTGTTATTGTTATATACTGTCATGCTGAACTTATTTCACCATTCCCATATTTTTTTATATTAAAGTATAAAACTAAACAAAAAAATAGGACAACTAAAAAGTTGTCCTATAAAGTTTAGTCAGCGGATTAAGGTTATTTAACGATGTTCATCATAAATACTCTTGCTTCGCCATTAGCAAGTAATCTTACAGTGTAAGCACCTGCAGGTAAATTAGTAACATCAAATGTTCTGTTATGGATGCTCTTATTTACTTCTTCTGTAATGTTTGCTACTTCTATGCCAAGTGTGTTGAAAATAGACAAAGATACATTAGCATTATTATCAACTCCAAAGGATACTTCAGCAGTATTAGTAACAACAGGGTTGTTATTAACAGCAACAAAGAATGTTTCATTTGATGCTTCAGCAACTAATTTGAATGAATTTGATTTAGAATAGTTAATAGTTATATTTTTTGTTTCGCCTGCTTTAATATTTCCGTATATATCGCCTGATACAGGGTCAATTACAGAATAATTAGCGCGAGGATTATCAAAATTAACTAAAACAGGATAAGTTATACCTTGCATATTAACTATTGATGTTTCATAGTTAGTAGCATAGTTATCTTTAGAGAATCTAACATCAAATAATTCTTCTGGTGGCAATGGTGGTAGTTGATAGTTTTTGACATCAATATTATTAGCGGCATATAGATTAGCGGCTTTTTGGTTTGCATCTGCTACAGTTATTTTATCAAAACCTGCAACTTTATTTGTTAATTTAGCAGGCAAGTCATCAAATACTGTTTTAGCAGCAATTAAACTATAATATGAGTTTCTATCAACTTTAAAGAAATAACCTTTACCAGGATACAGAGCAGAAACTTCTACATAACCTTGGTTTGGTCTATATCCCCAAACACCATGGAACAAAGTATATTGTACATCTGCTGTAGAGCCGTTAAATTCGTCAAAAAGTATACTATTAATACTTGTAATTTTTGATACTGCACCAACAGCGTTCCATCCGCCTAGTCCAGGATTATTACCAGCATATAGTTCTATTTCATCGCCGAGTGCGTGTCTTATCATATTGAAACTTGCACCGTTGAATACTGTGTCTGTAATAGCATTATATTTAATAAAGTAACCCATACCACGTTTTAAGTTTCCATCCACTGCTTGTTGCCATCCGCCATTAAAGTAGAATAAAGGAATGTTCATAGAATTTGGATAAACATATCTATAAAATTTATTTACAGGGTCCAATGGTAAAGAAAGCAAGTTCCAAGCATATGGCATAATAATTGGGTCGCCGAAATTATCAAGCAAACTATACATTGATTCTTCGCCTATTGTATATTCAATCCAGAAGTAATCTACGCTTTTATCGGTAAAAGTAAATGTATATCTTGTGCCGCCGATAGGAGTTCCTTCAGACCTCATATCTCTAACATAAGTTTGTCCATTAAATATATATTTTAGATGGATAGTATTAACTTGCGGATTAAATTGTGCTGCGTCCCATTCTAAAACAACAGGGTAGAAATCGTCTGTTCCTCTCCAACTATATTTTACATAATGAAGGTGTGAATGAGAACCAGAAATACTACTTCTAATATCTCTTGAATGTGAGCGAGCTATTTTGTTATCAGTAGCATTAGTATTTACTAAACCATCGTGGTGAGTGTAATCGCCATAGCCGAATTCTACAAGATTGTTTTTTTCAACAGAGTTCATTACTGCAAGTTCTTCAGGACTAAATGCTGTAGTATCTAAAAAGAATCTTGCATCAAATTGTAGATTATTTCCGAACATATCAGAACCTAATGGGTTAGTGCGAGCAAACTCTCCGTATAGTGAATCAACGAGGTCGGTTGCCAACGGAGCGCTTCCCATAATTAATGTTCTTGTTAAATCAGTTCTTGTTCCGTTAAATGGAGTAACTTTAAGCATTATGCCAAACGGATAAATAGGATTTGCTGGATTTACTACAGGCGTTCCAATTGGTCTCTCAACAGGACTAGCAAGAACAATAAACTTAATTTCAATTTTTGTTGCTTCATATCTGTCGAAAGGTGATTTAAAGGTGACAGTTCCAGTGTATTCACCTGGTTCTAAATCAGTTTGGTCACAATCAACCCATAATCTAAATACACCTGGTTGATTAACAGCAGTATTAGGGAACGGGTCATAAAAACCTGTAGGATCAATAAGATTGTTTATTCTTAGAGCATATGCTCTTCTTACAGGATTGTTATTAGACACTGCATTACCAAACTTATTTTCATCACCTATTAATTGTGTATTATGTGGCGTAGCCCTTACTCTAAGCCAATTCTGGTCTGTTTCAACGACAATATCTTCCATTGTAGCAGGATAGTTCATTGTTGTAGTAACAATTATTCCTCTTTCTGACCTATTTAGATATGCAGTTGTCCTTGCAACTAAATTGTCAGCAGTAATAGGTTCTGTCATTCGCCATAATGATGGGTCATCCATATCACGGACAATTCTATTAACTGTCTCCAATCTACTATTTCGGTCTTCAATTTCAAATTGAAATTCGTTATAGTTGCTCATAACTCTACACATTATAGAGCCAGGTAGGTAAGGGTCAGTAGTATATTTACCAAGGTCTCTATAGTTTGAATACTGTTGCAGACCAACAATAGCGTCAACTTGTTGTGATCGTGTGGTGCCGTCCCAATCAGGATTAAAATACTGCATATTATCATTTACTCTAGTATATGCAGATATAACACGAACAAATCCCTCTGAAAATACATTGTATTCTGCTATATTTGAAGTAGATGGAAATGTTTCTAACAAAGACGTTACTCTGTCTTTGGCTATATTGATTCCATTATAGTATATATAAGTTGGATCAAAATATAACCAACAGGTTCGCACATCATTTACAGTTGTAACAGTTGTTGCTTTTACTCTGAATTTCAGGTATAGCAACACTTTTGTTTCACCATTTCTGGTGGTATCAAGATTATGAAAACTTGACGCTGTTGCAGATACTGTTACTACGCCGCCGACACCTGCGTGTTTGTAACTAGGCACACCAGACATATCGATTGTAGTATCGAACATATCAAAATACCTGTAATAATCATTAGCTTTATTGTTTGCTGCTGTAACATTAAAATTATAAGCTAATGGTGTGTAATAGTTTAACTCGCCTTCTCTGTGATAGCGAGTAGTTCGTAAATTCCTTGCTTCTTCTGCTGTGTAAGGATGATGTTTTTGAATGTCTACGAACTCCAACGTTCTATCATCATAATACACTTTGAAAGCAAAGGACGAAATTTCTTGAAATTTTGTTGATGGAAGCCCATTTGGGTTCCTTGCTGTCCTGAAATTATACCATCTGTTAGAGATGAATACAGGCACTAAAACTTCTTTCCACTGAGGTTCGCCTTCGATAACTCTAGATGGAACTGTCCAAATCCTATTGTCAGGCCACCAACCGCTACTAAGGTTTATATCACCATTGGTTGGGTAAGCCGAGCCGCCTTCACGGACTCCAAATCCTAATATAGGATAGTCTGGACCGGCTTGGTCTGTAGCATATGCAACATTACATAGCAGACCAAACGTAAGGACATACAGCATTGTCCTTATAACTGTCTTTCGCATTGTGCGATTAAATAAAAGTTTCATTAAGAAAACTCCGAATATTATTATAAAATTAATTAATTATCAGTTTTATGTATTGTAAGTGGTTATGCTTATTATTCGTTCTTATTACAATAAAATAAACACCACTTGCAAATTGTGTTTTATCAAATAGCAACTCACTCTCCCCTACTCTTTTTATCTCTTTAATTTCCAAGCCATTTAAATCTACTACCTTGCATTCTATTATTTCGTCATTAGATTTCAATATTATTATATCATTACCTTCTAAAATTAAAATTCCTTCATCTAAATCCCCTACTATTGAAACTATTTTTGGCAAATCTATTTCTATATTTTTTATATCGCCGTTCATTGAACATGAACAATCATTTATATCTTTTATTTCTGTTTTTACATTTACTTTTGCTGCTTCAGCATTATTTCTTATTATTTCTAATGTTAATATCTTTGTTGAGTTAATACTTCCTGTATCTATATTATTAACATTTACTATCCAACTTGTATCATTTATCTTGTTTAATATATTATCACTATAAATATCTACTATTATAATGTTTTCAAGAAAATCTTTATCTACACTTAATTCAAAATTAAAGTCAGTTAAATTTTTCTTATTTGTCACTTCTACAAAAAAATCTAATTTTAATACTTCATCTAAACTATCTATTTTATAACTTTCTTCTACCCCTGCTATACTAATTTTTCTTTCGGGCAAGTTCTTATTTACTAAACATAACTTTGTAGAATCTGGATATTCACTTATATAAGGTTTTGTGAATTCACTTCCTAAATATATACTTTCTATTATAAAATCAGCACAATCTATGGTATCTACCATAATCCTCCCCGTAAAATGCACTAATAACATATTACCGCTAACGTGTGCTATAATATTTGTTCCCTGCATAATAATGGTATCATATTCACTCTGTCCCGTTGAATCTTTTGGATATTTGTAGAATATATAATCATCATTAAATTGTCCAAATAAAGTTCCTTCTTTTAAATATCCTGTCATTTGGGTTTTGTTTGCTTTACAAAGAACTACTATTTCTGCTCCGATTAAGGAATCCGCTTGAGATATTGAACCTATGTCAATACTTAAAGTAAACTCCCTATCTATTGTATTATTACAAATATCTATTTCACTTTTGCTCAAAATCAACTTCGGGATTATCGTATCTTGAGCTTCCACTCTCATCTGGCTACTGCATAAAAGCAGTAGCCAAACAAGTGGAGTGATTAGTATTTTCGCTAATCTTTTTTTTATCATAACTACCTTGCGATAATTAGTGATTTTGTTACAGATGTATTAGCACCTTCTAATGTATAGAAATATGTGCCTGACACCACTTTAGAACAATCCCAATGGAATTGATATGGTCCAACGCCAAGGTCTGAACATTCAAATTCTTTTACTAAATTGCCACTATTATCGTAGATAACAAGTTTATAATTTCCTGTTACAGGAATATTAACTGTTATATCTGTATATGTAGTTGCAGGATTAGGATTGTTTGACAATGAATTGTTATCAAATATTGAACTTCCGTTCGCTAATTTATAACTTACATTATCTGCATCTTCACCATAAAATCTTACGTTTGTTGCATCAAAACTATTTACATCGTTTGATAAAGTAACGTAAGCAATCGGGTTATTCGGATTAAAGTATCCATTAGAAATTATTACTGCTGTTTTAGTATTGTTAGAAAACTCTACCATCACATTAGAATTTGCACTTTCTATATTTACTACTTCTGCGTTAAAGTTAAATTTAACTGATTGGTTGTTATCAGCAACACCATTATAGTAAATTGGAAGAACTACGTTGTCGCCATCAACTTTTTCGTTATTGAAAGCAATATTTGTTGCGTTCTTATATGGAATGCCATCAGTTTCTTTTTTCTTATTATGCTCAATATTTTCATAAATCCAAGGCAGTTCAGAAATTTGACCGCCTAACCAAGCCATAATAAAGGAAGCATCTAATTCATTTGCTTCATAAAAGATTTCTGTATATGGATTACTAATACCAGGCAAATCGCTGATTCTTTGAGTTAATAACATATCGCGCCACACAATGTGTTTTTTCAACTTAATGCGAAGAACTTCGATTCTATTGTTAATGTTATTTTCTGATGCGTTCCACATAACTGTTCTGTCGCTGTTAGTATAAGGATTTATACCATCAGACACAATAGCGATTCTCATTTGATATTCAAAGTCAGGGTCGCCTGCTGTATTGCCTTTATCAATGATTTTAAACTTCCTAACACTTTGTGATACAGGAATACCAAAATCTATAAAATCAATATAGATGAAGTCATCGTTCTTACCCCAATGTTCAAGGAAACCGAATTTTCCTTCTAATGCTCCTACTTTTCTTATATAGAAAGTATCGCGAGAGATAGCGCCTGGAGCATAAATTGGGTCGTAAGTAGGCGAAGTAGTATCATATAAACTGTTATCTAACACTATATTTCCGCCTGAGGTCCTGTCGTATCTGAATATACCTGAATTCCTGTTTTGCAAGAAATAGTATCTACCATCGTGGTGAACGTCAGCGTGATATGCTGATTTTTTATAGAGCGAATCCAATTTTTTGCCTGTAACTGTGGCAGCCATTATTTCTCTGACATCGCTCAAGGTTACGAACCTATTTTGAGGTTGGTTTCTATGTCTACCGCCTTCGCCGCTTGACATATCGGCATCGCCATCGCCCCAAACTTCATTTCCTATTATAGAATGATCTGCTACCAAGAGTATTCCTCTTGAGCCGTGTCCTGACGGAGGCCACAACGTCATTAGTGTTTCGTAGTTTTGTTGCTTAAACACGTCAGCAGGATATTGCTCTGGGTAGTAAATATTACCACAATATATAGCATTGATGAAGTCGGCTTTGTTGTAGCCCATCTGTGACGAACCTTTAACACCAACTGCCGCTTTATTGTTTGGATTGGTGAATATATTATCTCTATTAGGCGATTCTAACTGCTCTTGAGTCATTTGATATGGTCCATATCTGAACTCAACGTCACCTTGCTGTGCTTTGTCAGGATTCGGTCCTTCGTAGATAATTAGTTGGAACGATGCTACGTTACCAAGATATACAACAGAATCAGTAACTACGCCTGCTGGATCTTTTATTCTGTCGCACCAGTTAATGTTCAAGTTCAACCATTGAATAAGAATAGCATTCTTTTCTACTATATCAAAGGTAACAGGGTCTACTGTTTCATATTTGAACTTGACGTATCCTATTTGTGAACCTACTTTACCGCTATCTCTTGCGGAAAGTGTATTAGTCCAATACTTGTGGTCGCCCCAATAAGGAGCAATAACATTAGTTGGTATAGCACCACCTACATCGTTTATAAAGAGACAATTCGGGTCCCTTGTTATTATTTCATTTCCAGGTGGTTCTTCGAATGTTATGAAACCATTTATGGATACATATATTCTGTCATAGTCCTTATCGTTGAATCTATAGGAGAAACCTATATCACTTATTATTGCATAGCCATCATCTAAATTATTATCTGGCCTTGTAGCAGGACTTGGAAACAGACGGAAACTGTTATAGGTTGCTGGTCCTGTTGAAACTCCGTCTGTAAACACTACAAAATCATCTTGTAGTGCTTGAGGCAACTTAAAATCTAGCCCTAAAGCCGCAGGACCACTTGCAATATTTCTGGTCTCTACTGACTGGAATTGATCATATACTTGGGCTATTATGGCATTGCTACTAAATAGTAGAACCATTCCTATTGTGCCTAACGTTATTTTTATGAGGTTTTTTCTCATTTTTATATTTTCCTTAAATTTAATTATAAAATAAAATTTTGCAGGGCTCCATCGCAGAAGCCCTGCGTTATAAAAAACTATTGAACTATAATAAATGATAGCACTTTAACGTCCATACCTGTAATTAATCTTATTTGGTATGTTCCGCTTATCAAACTGCTACCAGCATTATCTATTAAGTCAAATCTAAGTGAATAACTGCCTGCATCATAGAAATCGTTTTCTAAATTCGCTACTTTATCGCCCAATAAGTTGAACAATTCTATAGTAACGTTGCCTGCTTTTCCTATTGTAAAATCAAGTGTCGGCTTAGCGCCTGGCGTTATCGGGTGCGGATTAATTCCGTTTATATCTGTTTCGTATGCATAGTTATCTTCAACTCCTACATCAAGACCGCCATTGGAATACCAATCATGGAGTATGTGGAAGTTGTCAAGTTTATTGTCTATAATAGTAACTGTCACGTAACCATCGCCATCAGGACCAGTAAATTGTGCTGAACCTGAAGCAATTCTGCGTGTTGCTACGTCATTCATATTTACATTGAAGAAGTTACCTGCTGTTCCGCCATCTCTTAAGTACCATGATGAACCTTGAGGATTTGCAGCCGAAAGTGGCTCGCGTGCAGGAACTGATGTAGGTTTCCATCTTAATGTAACAGGATAGTTAGGAGAACCCAAACTATTTACATCGCCTGCTTGGAATCTTGCTTTGTATCTGTTTATTACAGTTAGTTCTGTGGTTTGACGTGCTGTTGGGAATATATTTCTATATATTCCATTAGTTGTAGTAACAGACCATCTTGCATCAAAGATAGCAAGGTCTGGCAATGGTGGAATTTCTATTTCGCAATAGTTTGTATCTAAACGACCATCTATATCGCCAGTAGTAGCCATCGGTGCAGTTCCCCAATCTAATAATTGAGTATGACCTAATGAATTAGTTACTCTTATGTTAGAAAGGAATGATACTGAATCGGATGCACGCATTTCAAAATTCAATGTATCTGCAGCACCTGCTCTATCTATAACTTCAATTATTACGCGTATCTTACCATTAGTTACGTCTGAAGGTGCGAACACGAAGCCAGGACTATACAATTTAACTGCAATAGTATCACTATCTAATTGACCATCTATATAACTTGGTTCTATAGTTAAACCTTGCGGACGTAGAACATTAAATGTAAGACGTTCTGTAGGGTCGCCATCTCTTAATAAATCTCTATCAAATACTATGATAGGTTCGTCAATTTCTTGACCTGCTGTTAAGCAATTAATAAGTGGTGCTACTAAGAATTTAGGAGGACAATTGCCTATAGCAACCGATAGAGGATATGTTGTAACATTAACTAATCCGTCTTCGTCTTCCACTAACACAGTTACCCATGGATTTGTGTCATTCATATTTCTGACTAATGTTGGAACTCCGTAAAGAATACCGCTTTCTGGGTTAATTTGTAACCATTCAGGTGTTTCTTGCGGAATATTTGCCCAATCGATAGGTGTCTCAGTTGGGAATGACCTATCATAAGCATCATATCCAACTACATCTGCTGAACTATAAATTAATTTATAGGTATGTCTTTGGTCTCTGTTTGCATCAAATATTTTGATTGCTCTTGTATCGTCGCGTCTTAAATTATATTCTTGACCTTCAACCGCTGGCAATAACATATCTGTTATAAATTCAGGTTGGAAGTTAATATATAAATCAATGTATTTAGTGGAAGAGCCACCATGTCCATCATTAGCAACGATAGCCATCATTGTATCTGTATTATACTCTCTTAAATTGATTGCAGTGTTCTTTCTCAACATTGCTTCTGCATCTTGGTAATCTATTCTGATGTTCATTTGACCTCTTCTTTGGAATTGGAACAAAGTAGCATCTTCTGCGTCATTTGTTGGATCAATATAATCTCTAAAATATCCTTGATTATACATCATCCAACTTGGTTTTAGTTGAGAAATAGTATTAACTCCTCTATATATTGTATCTAATGTTAATGTATCATTAGCACTGATAGTGATATTTTGGAATGAATAAGCAGTTCTGCCATAACGGAAATCCCATGGCTCTATTGCAATTGTGCTTTCTGCAGCAAGGTCTTCCAATTCGTCATCGGTGTTCAAATCCATCTTAAATCTTAACATTGCTGATTCTTGAGGGAATGAAGTAACATTAACTAAAAATTTAGGATTTGCATCTCTTACTGTTGCACCAAGTGTAGAAGTAGTTCCTGCTTGGAAGCGAGTCCAATCGTAATTACGATAACTGATTTCGTTATGTGGTGCTGTAACACTATAATTTGCTTCTCTTACTGCGAATGTAGCAGGAGTAGGATTATCGCCTTCAGGTCTATATTCTATAAATCTTGGCAAACTATCCATTACAAATATCCTTAATTCTTCGGATACAGCCATATTTCCTGAAACGTCCATAGTATCTTGTTGCAAATATCTTGCTACCAAATCAAATTCTCCTGTAACGTCTTCGTTATATTTAGGAGCATTCAAATATGGAGGGAATATTCTATAGAACCAAGGAATATAAGCACCAGCACTTGAAGCATTTAATGAATCTAACAATTCTATACCTGGTGCATAGTTTCTTGCTGTAACTTGGAATCTTTCGCCGCCTGGAACTATATAAGGATTAATAGGTGTTCCTTTGAACTCTAACCATCCTCTGTGATGTTGTTCGTTTATAGTTAGATCGCCTTTATTAGTATCTGCCATCAACCAATATCTGAGTGCAGAGTTTGGCTCTATAATATACCATCTCCAAATTAATTGAGTAAATTGACCTGTAAGTAGTTCATTCCTTGGGTCGTAGAAACCATTTCTATCAATTGCAGTTGCTCTTAATATAAAGTCGGTTCCGCGAACATTATCAGGGATTGTTGGACGTGAATATGTTCCATCAGGAGCAGGATATGTTCTATTTGTTTTTACAAATATAGTATTAAGTAGTCCGTGGTTTCTAACAGTATCGTCTACAAAGTAGCCGTCTTCGTCAACTCTTGGGCTCTTAAAGATAGGATAATCACCATTAACGTCAGTAACATACGGATTTAATTCAGGTGTTCCCCACATAGTTAAATCGCCAGTAAATATAGGTGCTTCTGGTCCTTCTCTAACAATAAATACTAAACCACCATCGTATGCTTTAGTAATACCTTGTCTCCAAAGAACGTTTCTTGACACTACTCTAATAACATCGCCTACGTTTGCAGGTAAAGTTCCATATCTTTCGCCAGCGAAGAATGTTGTTCTTGTTTCATTAGCGCCACCTTGTGCAACTATGTTATTATCAACAGGCATTGCAGGTCTATTGCTAAACAATCCGAGCATTCTTGTTCTTGTAGCATCGTCACCTAAATTAAAGTAAGTTTGGTATGGGCTACCCGAATATTGTCCAACTTCACCTTCGTATCTTTCTGAAGTCACACTATATTTTCTTCCGCCGAGTGCAGCAAAATCTTCGTTAGTTGCTGCTATTTGGATGCCAGGATATGGTTCAGTTGATAAAGGTCTTGGAGACAATTTTTTCAACAATTCAGGTGTTCCCGAACCGCCTGAACCAGCATCAGGGTCAGTGCCGAATGGGTATGTTCCGTTAGAACCTAAATTTTCTAATCCTTCTGCTAATCTTCTTAATTGAGTATTACCTCTTCTTGAAGAATCAGGCACTAAAAATACTGTTGCTCTATAAATATCGTCAGCCCAAATAGAATCGGCTTCGCCATATTTTTTAGGAACTTGTTTCATATCTACGCGTATAAAGTCCTGTGTAGTTTCATTTATTATGAAGAACACTGTAGAACCTTGATGTTTGAAATCTCTATTTGTTTCTACGTCTACGCCGAAATTAGTTCTTGCTTTAGTTTCAAGATACATAGGCATTCCTAATGGTTGGTAATATCTTGGAACATTATCAGTAGCATTAGGCAATGGCAACAATGGTGCCCAAACTCTTTGCATTCTATATGCTTCAGGGAATTCTGGGTCGCCATTTGCTAATAGTGCATTTCCGTATTCAGGATCCCTTACCCAACGTTTAACGTATTTTTCGCGTTTTTCTGCATCTTGTCTTGGGTCATTTACATCTATAAATGTTTCGTGGTCTACATATATCTGAACAGGATTTCCAACTGCAAAGTCCTCAATAGGGAACATTCTTCTCTTAGAGTAATCTGCTGTTTTAATATCTGTTGTTTTATCGTGTAGATCATATACATCGTAAGAGAATAAATACTTTTCAGGAATTGTCATCTCTGCAGGTATATTTTCACCAGGTATGCCATTATCTTCATTCCTTAACTCAATATATTCATAATTGTAAAGTCCTCTGCTGCCCATATTTTCTCTATATTCGTTCATATTCAATTCAAATGGACCTTGTCTTCTTTTATCTTTTGTTGGATACGTAGTTATATTGTCCCAATAGTTATAGTAAGGCAAATAGTTAGTATCAGCAACTAATGGCTGTCCGTTCACTCTTTTAGATACAAAGAAAGTCATAAATTTATCTTCAGGAAGTGGGTTGCCAGAATGGTTGTTCTGATGGTTCATAATTGTTAAACCAACATTTGCTTCTGTATGTCCCCAATAGTTACCTATTAGTGTATCTGTTCCGCCAGTTCCTATTCCGCTATTTTGTCCTGCTAAAATACCTTTAGTATTTGGAGCATCAGGCAATCTAATTAGGAATCTTGCTTCGTTTTCAAAAATAGAGTTTGATAAAGTAGAAAAATCACTTGTAGGGAAAGGTCCTTGGACTTCGCCATAAATAGTAGCAGAAACTAAATCGCTTGAAGCATAATTTCTTTCTTCCCAGTTGTCTCTATTTAAAGGTCCTGTAATGTGATTTTGTTCCATTCCTATGTAATTATTTTCATCACATTTGTTACCTCTAATTAAAGAGCGATTGAAGAACAATTTCAAATTATAGTTATCTGAATAAATAGCAGAACCAGACCAAGCAAAGTTATCAATGATTCTTACTCTGTTAAACCAAACGCTATCTAATAAAATATTATCATTTCTGTTTTGGTTATCTAAAATATAAATTGCACCGCCAAGTCCGATACCATTTTCTACTAAATTAGTGACATTTGCATGGATTCTTGGATTACCCATTGTTCCTGCTATATCTGTTGGAGTTAATGATTCCCAAATTTCGCCGCCATCTAATGAACGCATAACTAAATCGTTAGAACCTACAACAAATAGTTTATTATGGTCTAATAAGAACAACGAGTTAATTCCTCTAGGAAAACTATATATTGCTTCCCAATCATTACCGCCATTAGTAGTTTTCCATAATACTCCTGATGCAGTTGTTATGTAGCCAATTTGAGTGCCTACAAATTTAATATCAGTTAATTTTTCGTTTCTTGGGAATACATCTAATAATATATCCCAATTAGCGCCGCCATCGTCAGTGAAAACATAAGCACCATCGTTACCTATTGCGAACCCTTTATTGGAATTAACAAAATAAACTTTATTTAAATCTTTGCTCAAGCCCGAAACATTAATTGCTACATAGTCCCAAGCATTAGCACCTGTTCTTGTCATTTTAACTATTGCACCGCCAGAACCAACAATATATGCTAAGTCGCCGTTAATTAGGTGAACACCGTAGAATTTTTTGCTTAAATAGTTCCAAGCAGAAAGAACCCAGTTTTCTCCATTTTCGGTTGTAATAACTCTACCTTGGTCAGTAACAGCGATACCTCTGTCGTTTGCGCCGCCTATGAAACTCATATCCATAATGCCTTCGCCCCAATCTGTTGATTGATAAACGACTTTCCAACTACTGCCTGAACCTTTATTTGTAGTTTTCAAGATAGTTCCGTGATTAGTAGCCATATAACCTATTTGAGAGTTTGCAAAATACATTGCATTAAATCTTGTATTTCCCCACAAACTATCGTTTAGAGGTTGTGTCCAAGTCCATTTTAAGTTTTGCAAATAGATATTTACTAAATGACCTACGTTGCCACCAACGAAGCCATCATTTTCTGAAAACCACCATTGTGAGTTATTATTAATATTAGGCATAATATAACCTGTGGTAATTTGTGTATTTCCGTATAATTCAATTTGGTCTACTCCTTTACTTGAATCTACAACAGCATGATTTTCTTCGAAGATATTAAGCATACCAGCATTTGGATTAGGGACAATATCTGCTTCAAGGATTAACCTACCTTCACTATCATACTCATCGGGATAAGCAACTATATAACGTTCATTGTTATCGTTATAATTTGCACCGTAAGTAAATGGATTGTTTACTGATGTATAACCACTTGCAACTAAAGGAAGTCCTTCTATATGTCTATATTTTTCTGGAATATCTGCATAATGCACTACGTCCAAATCGGTGATAAACAATCTTGGCGTTTCTGTATTTGGTCTAACCATCTGTATTGCACCGCCATTTCCGTTATAAACAACGTTACCAACGAAACGAACTCCGCGAACTACGTTAAAATCAGCCCATATTGAGTAAATTGCACCGCCGCCTCTAACATCACCAACTAATTCGTTGTTTAGATGTGAATCGTCTATAAATGGTGCTTTATTTACGTGGTTATCTTTAAATTCTGCTCTACGCAAGTTAATTATTCTTGTATTAGGAATAACTTCATAATTATTTCCTATTGGAATTTCAACGTGTATTGCACCGCCAGCAAATCCTGCAGAGTTAGAATCAAATCTAACAAGGTGTGCTAATGAATAAGCATAATTTTCTCTTGCACCACCAGCACCATTTACATCCATATTTCTTTTAGTGTAAATTGCACCGCCAGCAGAGTATGCTTTATTATTTGCAAATCTAACTTTCCAACCATAGTTGTTAAAGCCACGATTTTCATCTGAACCACCAATTTGTGGTGACATAAATACATCAGGTGACTCATCTACATAAATAGCACCACCGGCACCTGCTCTATTGTTGATAAACATTGTAGAGTTTTCTGACGTAGCAGTTGGATGACCAAAGGTTGCTGTTCTTTTACGCATAGCGTCTTTTTCTCTATCGCCTCTGATTTGTATTCTGCCATAAGCATCAGGAGCAGAGTAAATAGCACCGCCGGCAGAATATAATATTCCATTTACGTAAGGAGTAGGTAATCCTTTTGTAAATCTACCTTCGCCTGTGGTATCTACCAACCATTTTGCATCTGTGTGGTTGTCTATAAATTGACCTGCAACTATAAGTGAAGTATTTTTTCCTACATAAATTGCACCACCTTTAGCACCATCAGAATACTTGTTATCTTGGTAGTTTTGTGCAGAATTTCCAACAAATCTCAAATAATCTTTATAACCTGTTTGGTTTGCCAAATTGTTTGGATTGTATAAAGCAGCAGGGAAATCGCCTAATCTTATAGAATCGTTCATACCTAAAGTGAACTCTATTTGGCGACCTTCATCTTCTGTTCCCGATATATACATTGCACCACCTTTAACTCCGTTGCCCCATCTATATGGATATAGAACTACGGTTGTAGTGTCGTCACGGGTAACTGCACTTCCGCCTTGATTTGGTATAGCATCTACGTTTGCTAACCTTACCATATTTGAATCAAAATCAAGGTTACGGAAACGACCTAAATAGCCCGCTAAACGAGCATCGTCCCATGCTTGTCTCTTGATATCTTGGACAAAATAAGGATCCTCGTCAATCGGCTCGTCAATTCTATCAATCATCGGATATCTTGGATAATTGATTTCATATCTTGTCATAACTGTGGAAGTTAATTTGTTCTCATCTGTTACTCTGTAGTTTTTAACTAAAGCAGGGTCGTCAAAGTTAAATCTTGCACATCCGACAGTATCTGAAGCAAGAGGCATCCTATTTGAATAGAAATAGGAAGTAGGTGCTTGTAAAATCTGAACAGCACCGCCACGTAATCTTGCAAAGTTTTTGCTAAATTTAGAATCTAATATCCACGTTCTTGATGAGAAAGTAGTAATTGCACCACCGCCACCATTTGTGAGTTCAATCATTGCTTTGTTCAATTCGTTCAACTCTACAGAACTAAGATTCTTATCTATTTCGGTCACATTTTCGTAGAATGCAACATTATCCACGGTAGTATCTTTGCGAATGTTTTCAAACAAACAATTCCTGAAGAAAGCAGCTCTTGCTCCCGGCAATACTACAATGTGTCCCCATTCTCTTGAAAATTGACCTTGAGGTTGTCCAACAAATTGTATTTGTCTTGGAACAACGTCAACAGCACTTCCATCTAATCTCAACCAGTCGTTTAGCACCAATGGTGGATTGGTTGATGGAAACTCGTTCATCCTTGCAGCCCAAAACATTATGGCTGTTTCGTATGGGATGACATAGATATTAGTGTTCGGATCATTGTTATATGGTCTAAACACTTCTTGGCGTAGATACCTACCTGTTCTATCGGCAGTATCAATTCTAGGCCAACCTGGATCCATTGGATTTATGTTGACCAATTTTCTATTTTCAATATCTACAGCGACATTAAAAATAGTATTATACTTGAACGGGTGAATAGTTCTTTCTCTTGTACCCCATTCAGTGGAACCTAAGCCCGCAGTCATATTAGCAGCCGTTCCGCCGCCGCCGATAGGAAATAGAAAACATCTCATATCGTGGAAACCATCAGCGAATGCGTTAACCACTTGCGTAGGAGTAGCAAGTGTGCCTGGACGGGCTTTTTTTGCTAAATTAGCGAACCCATCTGCTATAATTCTACCGCCTGCTGCAACAATGATGCGAGAATTGTCATAGAACTCAATTCTTGCACCCGGCTCAACAATCAGCGTTCCTTTGATTGTCAGGGATTGGTTAAGATACGTTGTATCTTCCTTCAACAGGACTCTGACAGAATCTTGTCCTATTGTTCCCGATAATTGTACTTTCCTAGCCTGCGTGCCTACTATGGCAAACAGCACTAGAAATAATGATAATGAACATAAACGAATATATCGTTTCATGTTACCTCCGAAAAATTTATTAATAAAAAAATATTCTAAATTTATTGACATTTTTGTGTCTTTCATACATTATTTAATTTGTTTTTAAAAAAAGTTATTTATATTTTTATTTATTATCTTCTAATTTACGTTTTTATTTTTATATTTTTATTGTTTTTATATTTTTTATTGTTTTTTTTATGGTTTACTAAACGAAATTGTAAAAACTTCATCTCCTATTTGATATACTAAATGATATTGACCAGATGGCAAACCACTTATATTTACATCTATACAACCACGCAAAGTTTGAGGAACATCATCATAAACTAATAAAACCTCTGCACCATTTACATCTACTATTGTGATTTTTAACTGAAGACCTAATGCCGACCTGTCTATACCATAATAAATACACATTACTTCATCCCAACCTTCCCAAATTCCCATATTTAAAATATAATAATTATCAATTAAACTATAGCACTTATAGGAAAACCTAAAAGTATCACTGCAAATTGAATTATCGTCTAATGTAACATTAATATAAAATGCTACATTTGTATCTTTACCTACACAAGGCGACTGCAAAACTAAAAGATAATCATTACGAGCAACATTTTCTATTGTCTCTGTATTGCCCGTTAATGAATCTACTGATTCCACCTTGAGTATTTTTTTATATTCTCCTGTTGAATCTGCACATTCTAATTTTGTGCTTATTTGTATGCACTTTTCAATTTTTGATGACGAGTAGCCCGTCATATATTGTGTGCAATTTTCTATATCTAAAAATTCTACACAATCATTGCAAGGAATTGTGTCGCAACCCGTATTATGTATATTGATATTTAAAACGCCAATACATTCACACTCATATACCAACCTGCCACTAATATCGCACTCTTCGGTTGGCTCAAAAACAATATTGCTATCTATATCATAACTCCAAACAACAGAACTATCCACATCTACACTTAAACTACATCCATCTATATTTGGAAGAGGAACCGTAAAACCATTCCTTAAATCTACATTTATTATTGCCGTATTACCTTCAATTTCGTAATCAAAATTTAATAAATCTTGCCAAAGCGGAATTGCATTTGATACAACATTTTCGTGGTCATAAACACGAAACTTAAAATGCACTTCTGTCCCATCGGGCAGTATTACTGTAATTATTAGGTATTCATCTTCGTATTCGGACAGGTCGGGCAACGGAAAATAATAACCTAAAGAATCTTTTTCTGTCTCTGTTTGTAATGTATCTTCGCCGATTATCCAAATGGCAGAATCTAAATCTGTCATTTCTAACGGAAAGTAAATTCGGTTAGAATCTTCAAGATTTAAGCACTTTTCTATGCCGTTTTCATCTTTGTAGTATATGGTGTCTGATGGAATGACAGCAGGCAAATTACTGCAACAACTATTTTTGCTATATAGTATTTCAAAACTATTAGTTATCTC
>WRLB01000025.1 GCA_009777815.1 Bacteroidota bacterium | reverse complement strand
ATTTTGCTCATATTTTACTCAATTTTGCTCGCATTTACTCAATTTTTACATAATTTTACTAATTTTTACTCGGATTTAGCAATATGCTAACTTAATTTACCTGTCATGCTGAACTTGTTTCAGCATCCCCATATTTTATGCAATATATTTAACAATTATGAGATGCTGAAACGAGTTCAGCATGACCCTTATAGAAATTGCAATTTCTGTAACGTTTTTGCAATTTATTTAAGGAATCACCTATTTATCTGTTGTTTAAGCGATTTTGCTACCAAAAAACCAATTATATAATTGAAAAACCAATTATATAATTGGTAATTGCATTATAATATGCAATTTTCGATTTATATAATTGGTTTTTGAATAATAATATGCAATTTTCAATTATATAATTGGTTTTCCGATTATATAATTGGTTTTTCAATTGCTAAATTGACAATTCTGTTTATAAATTGCTTTTCCGATTTATAAATTGGAAAAACGATTATATAATTGAAAAAACGATGTAGATGCTGAAACAAGTTCAGCATGACAGATAATTATATAAATCTAATTATTTAAAGCATTTACAAAAAGCAAATGCAATTTACCAGCGGCGATTCGCCGTCTATTATGCGTGACCTAATTTTTACATATATTTTTCTTATTTTTGTAAGGTTTTAAAGAAATATTATGAAAAAATTACTACTTATATTATTTGTTATCATTATTTCGGGTTGTAAAAACACAGAAAATAATTATGAATTTACAATAAAGTTTTGGCATTTCTGGAGCGAGCCAAACCAAAAACAAGCCCTACTATATCTCGTAGAAAACTTCGAAAAAGAAAATAATTGTAAAGTTGAACTTACAGAATTAAGTTGGAACGATGGCAAAACAAAACTTATTACAGCATTTAGTTCTGACGTTCAGCCCGATGTTTTAGAGTTGGGGAGCGATTGGATAGCACAGTTTTCGTCTACTAATGTGCTAATGGATTTAACGAATGATTCTATTAATTTTGATGATTATTTGGACTATTCTTTGCCGCCTGTTCGCTGGAATAACAGATATTATGCTGTTCCTTGGATTGTAGACACTCGTGTTTTGTTTTATAACAAAAAGTTAATGAAAGATGCCGGATTGCCTGATATACCGCCAACTAATTATTCCGAACTTATAGAGTTTGCAGATATTATTAACCAACCTGATAATAACATTTATGGATTTGGTGCTAACGGACAGGATCCACATAGATTGTATAAAAAAGTTTTACCGATAATATGGTCTAATGGTGGTGATATTTTAGATGCTACAGGGAGTCCGCGAATTAATTCTATTACTAACATTGATGCAATAAATATATATCTGCAACTATCAAGGTGCGGAATAATAGAAACACAACGTCAATTAGATTCTTATTTCTCGCAGGGCAAAATAGGGTTTGTGTTTTCGGGAGCATGGCTTTTAGAAAAGATTAAAAATGAAAATCCCAATTTAGATTTTGGTGTTGCATTAGTCCCAGCAATTTCAGGCAAAAAAGAACACGGAACATCTTTTTTAGGAGCAGAATATTTAGCAATAAGCAAAAAAACTTCTAAAAAAGAATTAGCATTGAAATTGGTTAAATATCTGTCTGATGGTAATAATGCTTTAACACTTGCTAAAAAGTTCCCTGAAGCGGGCTTTCCTGCAGATAAAAAGTATTCAAATTCAACTGAATTGCTATCCGATAATTATAAAAAAGTATTCGCCGAACAACTAAAATATGCAAAAGCAACTCCTGTTCATCCACGTTGGTTAGACATCCAAGAATGTTTGGAAAGTAAAATTACGAGTACTTTATATAATCAAATGGATGTTTATAGTGCTTTGAATTCTGCACAAATAGAAGTGCTGCAATTGTTGAATAATAAGTAATATACAAGTTCGGCAGGACATCATTTTTGTAATTGCAATAATAAAAACGTATATTTGTATTATGAAAAAGAAAATATATAAAGAAGAAATCATTTCAAAAATCAAAAATATCATTACAACTAATAAAGGAGTAATTAATCCTAATGAAGCAATATCTATTACAGGATATTCTAAAGATGATGTGATTACTGCACTAAATCGTCTTATAGAATTATATGATGCTAAAGTCGTTTTAGATGATATTGCAGGGGGATTAAAGTATATGTTCAAATATCCGCTGTATAAGCGGAATAAAAGAACATTTAAAGAAGTATGTGCTAACTTCGGCAGAGGTGCCTTAAAAGTATTTAAGATAGTATATAAAAGTGCTGTCGGGGTGATATTAATAGCATATACAATTATTTTTATATTAATATTATCAATAGCATTGCGAGGCGGAAATAATAATAATAACAATAATAACAATAGTAGTGCATTAGGTTTTCATTTGCTAATTAGAATAATTAGTGAAATTTTCTTTTGGAATAATATGTCACGCCATTATAATATGACATCAGATAGATATGGAAATAAATATAGAACTTATCAAGGTAAAGAAAAAGAAAAAGGAGAAGGTTTTATTAAAGGAGTGTTTTCTTTTGTATTCGGTCCAGATATACCACCAATAGAAGAAGAAGCAGATGTTAGAGAGGTTGCATCTTATATCCGCCTAAAAACAAAAGGAATTATAACTGCTGCTAATATGATAGAGTTAGCAGGAATTCCATACCATAAAGCCGACTCACGTTTAGCAGAATATTGTGGCAAGTTTGATGGTTATTTAGATATTAACAATGATGGTGTAGTATATGCTAATTGCAGTAATTTACTCGGTTCCACAAGCCAATCCGAATATAACAATATCACTTATTATATAGACGAAGTAGAACCACCTATTGAATTTACAGGTAATAAAAGCGGCAGAAACTTTGCTATTATTTGTATGAATGCTTTTAATTTAATAATGTCGTCAATTATTTTGCATCTGCACTACACACCCTCTGAATACTATGAAAGTTCGCTCCAAAACATTATAAATGTATATGGATATTGGTTAGGTTGGTTTCCGCTAATAGTTTCTATTTCTTATTTTCTTATTCCGCTGATACGCTTCCCAAGTTATTATATTAAGAAGAAAAATAGGAACAAACGCGTATTACATAAAATACTTATCGGTAGTATATGTCGCTTGCGTAAAAGGAATTATTCTTTAAATGAATTAGTTAATATTGCTCGTAGCCGAATGGAAGTTATTGAAGATGATGTTAAAAATATGATGAACGAAATAGTATCTGAGTTAAACGGTAGTATTGATTTTACTAATGATGGCGTAATAATATATACATTTGACAGATTATATAATGAGTTTAATATCTAATTTAGCAATATGCTAACTTAATTTGCAATTATGCTAACTTATTTTACTACCGAGCAAAAGTGGACAAAATGTCACAACTCTTTTTCCAATTATTAGTAACGTTTTAGCAATTTATTTAGGGAACTCCCTATTTATCTGTTGTTTAAGCGATTTATCAACCAAAAAACCAATTATATAATCGGAAAACCAATTATATAATCGGTAAACCAATTATATAATTGGAAATTGCGTTTTATTAGCCAAAAACCAATTATATAAATTGGTTTTTCAATTATATAATTGGTTTTCCGATTATATAATTGGTTTTCCGATTGACAAAATGTCAATTTTGTTTATAAATTGCTTATCTGATTTATAAATTGGATAAACGATTGTATAATTAAAAAAACGATTTACCACCCCGTCATTTGCTTAAGCAAATGCCACCCCTCCTCGGAGGGGAACTGTTCCCCTCCTGTGGAGGGGTAGGGGTGGTATAATTGCTTTTTTTATGTAGATGCTGAAACAAGTTCAATATAACTGGTTTTTTGTTATAAAAAAAACCTTATTTTTGTAATTATTTAATTACATATTAAAAAGATTATGAATATATTTGATTTTTTGAAAAGTTTGCTATTAAGTTGTTTGATAATAGCGTTGATAAATATAAATGTGTTCGCACAATATAATACTACTATTAATTTTAATAGTGCTTCGGATACAATAAAATGCCTTTCAGCAGAAGATATTGAAAGCGTGACTTCTACTTCTACGCCGCCATTTAAAGCAATTATAGACCCGAATATTGAAACAATAGATTCAAATGCTTTTAAAACAGCATTAAGAAATAACGATATTTTGGATAGTTTAATTGAAGTAGAAGGTATTAATGTGAAAAAAATAGGTATTGGTGCTTTTGAAGATTGCGGTGGATTAATTAAAGCAGATTTCCCTAATGTTGATACATTGCAGATTAATTGTTTTGCGATTTGTTATTCTTTGAAGGAAATTAATTTAGGTAGTGTTAAACATATTAGTCATACGGCGTTTGCTGTGTGTGTAGGTTTAGAAAAGATTTATTTATTAGGTGATGATTTGCCTACATTGGGCGAAGGAGTGTTTAATTATGGAATAACATCAGGACAATGTGAATTAATAGTTAGCCAAGCAATAATAAATAAATATGGCTACAATACTGCTCTGTGGCCAGATACAACTTGGAAACTATTTTATGTTTATAATGAAAATCCGATACTTGCTTGGGGACCTAAAATTAAATTAGATTTTACTAATGACGTATCAGATAGAATTAAATTATTTATAGGAGTTGATACGCTTGCAACAGATGGTTATGATTCAGGAATTGTTTTTCGCTATAAAGATTCTACATTAGATACTAACTTAATAGAAGATATTGACCTTCCGCCGCCTTTTAATAATATGACTTGTCGGCTTGTAAAAGATAGTAATAATGCTACAGGTTCATATAGTTATGTTGATTTCAGAGGCATCCCTGTGGAAACAAAATTCCATCATAGATATTGGATAAATGTTAGATGGCATAAAGCAGATAGTGCCACTCAGATTCGCAAAATTAAACTAAATTGGGGGAAATTGCCTGAAGGAATTGATTCCGCTAAAATACGTTGTAGAGAATGGTGGGATACTGATCTTTATATTAATATGCATGAGGCAGAAAGTTTAGATTTAGAAGACATAAATGATATAGTTTATAATAATCTTTTTATAGATATATGGTTCAGCAAAGGTGTAGGAATAACATATAATAAAGATAATAACGACTTAATTTTTCCTAATCCGACAGAAAATTATATAAATCTTTTAGACGATGATTATACTCATTATTCTATCTACAATTTAGTAGGTGAAGCACAAATGTCAGGAAAAATAGAAGATAACAAAATTAACGTAGTTAATCTTCCATCGGGAACTTATATTCTCATTCTTAACAAAAATAATAACAGCCCTGCCGTTCCTTTTATTAAAAAGTAAAACGTGCTTGTAATTCTAAAAATGTTGTGCCGGACTTGGTTCGGCATCTTTTTTAGCACGGGGGCAAGTCCCCGTGTAGAAACAAAAAACAAAACACGGGGGCTTGCCCCCGTGTTAAAATGTCTCTTGCAGCGATATTACGGCTGTGGTGTTATTATCAACCTGCCTTTTTTAACGTTAATTTTTTTGATGCGTTGCTTCTTGTTGGCGACATCAAATATTGCGGTTAATACCCTATTGGCACCAATGTTAAAAGTATATGGATTTGCCGTTGATACTACTACTCCTACACTTTCCTCCCAACCTCTAAATACATGCCCCGCATTTGGCGTTGCCGTCACGGATACACTGCTCCCACAAGTTGCCGATGATACAGAAGAACTTGCCGTCCCCATCGTAGTATTATTGCTAACTGCAGATAAAGTATATCCAGTTATAGGAATAAAGTTTGCTACTATATTTGTATCACTTTTTACAACTATATCAAGCGGATTTGCAGTTGATGAAAAGCCACCACCACTCGTCCAATTGACAAACTGATTACAAGCATCCGGCGTTGCTGTGAGTGTTTTAGTATTGCCACAAGTTATACCTGTGGCACCACTCGTTGCACTGCCATTGCCATTGACATTCATCGACAAAGTATAATAAGTTACGGGAGTGCTAACTGAATATTCCTCCACAGCAGCAAATTGGTCTAAAAATGCTGTTCCCCAATCTGAATCATCCTGATAATCACACAATGAGCCCTCAGGAATATGCAGTGTAACATTTAATAAAGTTACACCATTAAACACATTCGTTCCTAATGTCGGCGGCGCTGCTCCTAATGTAAGGTTTAACAAACCCGTGCAATTAGAAAAAGCAGATTGTCCAATAGTTTCTGCAAGAGGAAACTCTATACTTTCTAAAGAAGTGCAACGTAAAAAAGCACCATTACCAATAGTTTGAACCTTTGGAAAATCTACGGATGCAAGATTATAACAAGCATCTAAAGGATTAGTAACACTACCAAAACAATAACCATCGTTTATAGTTGTTACATTTTCACCTTCTACAGCAATTAAATACTCTCTTACATTAAAAGAGCCAGCAGGTATAAGATTATATGTATTAGAAAAGCCATTACCCGATCCCCCTATAGTTGTTACATCAGGATGAATAACTGCAATAAATTTTTCAAACGATGCAGAAGTAGGGAATGCAGATATCAAGGCGTTTCTAATATCTGTGGCTGTAAGTATTGGTGGTGAAGCAGCAGTGAAGGTTACTACTTTTGTTGTCTGTGCCATCAAATTAGCACTAAAAGATAGCACCAAAAGTAGCAAAACTACTACACGGCTTGTAGTAGAAATCCCCCCCCCGTGTAGTAGTTTCTACTACATTGCTTGTAGTAATAGCACTACAAGTGTCGACATAGGAGGAGGTGTTTTTTGTCAGGTCTGTTTTGCCTGAAAATGAATTAAAATGTTCGTTATACATTTTACTTGCCTTTATATTATTATAAAAAAATCGTGTTTATTTAGAATACAAAAATAAGAAAAATAAATGAAAAAATTATAAAGCAACTTGTGGTTCTTCTGTTAATACTTCTTTGCTTTTAAAAACATCGGTTATTTTATTTACTATTTCTTTGAATGTATTTTGTTGTTCTTTAAGTTCTGTTTTATTTTCGTTTTCTAATTTATCTATTCTTTTATTAGTAGTAGCAAGTTGTTGGTTAGTAGCAACAATTTGCTGTTTAGTAGCATTAATTTTTTCTGTAACTATACCAAAATTAGCATTTTGCTTAGCAACTTCTATTTTTAGTGCATTAATTTCTGCTTTTACTTCTATTTTCAGATTAGTTAATTCGTCTTTAACATTATCAATTTTATTAGTTAATTCAGTTTTAACATTATCAATTTTATTAGATTGATTAATATGCAAAGCAATTATTACTGCAATTATACCTATAGCAATAGTGATATTAGTAGAAATTATAATTATAGTGTTTGTATCCATATTTGTATTCCTTAAATAATTATTTACAAAAATTATTAATATATTCTAATTCCTTCTGTAAAATATTCTACATTTTCGGTAGTTACTTTAATTACAGCGATGCCCTTCTCTTTTGCTTCTTTCTCTGCTTCTGCATCAAAAAAAATGCCACCGACTCCCAAAATTATATTATAATTCTCGTATTCTTTAAAAAGTTTTCTAAAGTTTTCTAATTGTGTTGTTATAAGTTTTAATATATCTTTTTTCCTGACTTGGTATTTTGTTTCTATTATTCCAATGGTATCCCCATTCGTTAGAACTATATCATATTCGCCTTCTAAATTAAGAATTTTTATTTTTCTTTTTTTATTTCTCTCTATATAGTAAAAATCTATTCCTGCGAATTTCATATCTTTTTCTAATGAATTATAAATCATTTGCTCTGCCATTTTGCCATTACCTTCGGCTATTCCACCGATATTACGAGTAAGTTCTTTTATTTTTTTATTAGTTTCTGCAGAATTTTCTTTTATTATTCTGTCAGTTTCAGCGGCTCTTTTATCTGCTGCATCAGAATTTTTTTTAATTTGTTTGTCTGTTTCTTTCATCTGTTCAGAAACTGCTTTTATTTGTTCAGTTAGAAGATTTGCTTCTTTCTTAGATTCTGCGAACATTTGCAATATTATTTCTGGGGTATATTTTACTTCTGCCATAATATATATTTATAATTTTTTACAAAAATAAGAAAAATAAATGAAATAAAACAAATTTTATTTTTTAGTTTTTTTATTATTCCGAAACAAGTTCGGCATAGCAGAATATATTAGAGGTTATCTTTTTTTATTTACGAACCAAGAAATCAATATGCTTAATTCGTATAGCAAAAATATAGGAGAGGCAAAGATTAGTTGACTGATTGGGTCAGGAGTAGGTGTTAGTATTGCCGCTACTATTAATATAATTATTATGGAATGACGGCGATATTTCGATAAAAATTTGTGATTTACTATTCCCATTTTTGTTAAAACAAAAGATAAAACAGGTAGTTCAAAAACAACTCCCGTTGCTATTAGTATTAAGGATATGAAACCGAAATATGAATTAACATCTATTCTATTTTCTATTATATCTGTTCCGAAACTTGCCGCAAACGATAACATTGAAGGTATTAAAACAAAATACGAAAATAATACTCCCGCAAAGAAACATAATGAAGTAAAAAATGTTAGACGCTTCACCCATTTTTTTTCGTTTTTATATAATGCAGGCGAGATAAATAGCCAAAATTGATGCAAAACAAAAGGAATAGATAGTATTAATCCTGATGCAAATATTACTTTAAAATATAAAAATGGTTGTCCGAAAGGCATTAGATTTTGTAAATTCATTCCTGAATCTAAAGCAGGTTTTAGAAAAACATTATGCATTAACTCAGACACAAAATAGCCAACGCATCCACAACATACTATAATTCCTACTACAGAAATAATTATTCGTTTGCGTAGTTCTTCTATATGTTGCAGGAACGACATATCTGACGAAGCATCTAAATCGTCTTGTTCAATATTTTCGGTTTCTTTTTTATCTTCTTGCATAATATATTTTTATATAAACATCTAAAAACAAAAAATGTCGTATTCTACTATGTCTAATTTGCTTCAGCATCCCTTATTTTATGCACCTTTGCTATCAAATACGAAGCAAAATTAAGGAATACCGAAACAAGTTCGGAATGGCATATATAGGTTACTATTTAATATTATTTGCAAATATAACAAAAATTGTATTAAAAAATAAAGGTGATTGCATACTATTTTAGAATATGCTGACATATCAATACGGTATGTCATTTTAGTTTTAAACAACTTTTTACAAAAAAAAGTTATATTTGTATTTTTGTAAACAAACTTTAATGTAAAATGAAAATAACAAAGTTAATCATCCTGCTCGTTTTATTCGGAGCAAGTGCGTTAGTAATCGCACAAACAACATCTGCTAAATCAAATGTATCGGGAACATTGCAATTAAAAACATTTGCTGATTCCGTAGGATATTCATTTGGTGTTGAGCAAGCAGAACAAATGATACCACAACTTCCTCCTGATTTGTTTTCTTTAGAAGGGTTTATCCAAGGTATGATAGATGTACTTCAAGGAACTGCACCAAAAATTACAGGTGAAGATGCCGAAAGATTAAAAGCCGCTTTTAATACAAAAGGGCAAGAAAGACAAGCGGAAGAAATTGCTAAAGCGTCTGAAGCAAATAAGGCAATAGGCGAAAAGTTTTTAGCAGACAATGGCAAAAGAAGTGGTGTCACTACTACCCCTTCAGGGCTACAATATGAACAGATTATCGAAGGAACAGGTATTCAACCTAAATCCACAGATAAAGTTACTGTTCACTACACTGGCACGTTAATAGATGGAACTAAATTTGATAGTTCTGTTGATAGAGGCGAGCCAGCAACATTTGGTTTAAACCAAGTGATACCTGGATGGACCGAAGGTTTGCAACTTATGAAAGAAGGTGGAAAAGGAAAATTATATATTCCATCTAATCTTGCATACGGCGATAACCCAAGACAAGGCGGTCCTATACAACCAGGACAAACTTTAATATTCGAAGTAGAATTAATTAAAGTAGAAGAATAATTCCTATATTATAGCGAGAGGAATTGTAAAAAGTAATATTTAATAATATTATCCTTTTAAAGTTTATGCACCTCTCTATAAACGAGAGGTGCTTTTTTAAAAATTAGTTAAATTAATATAGATTATGAAAAAAACATTGTTTATTATTTTTATTGCAGTATTGGGATTAAGTTCAGGAACTTTAATGGCACAAAGTTCAAGCAAAGACACTCTAAAAAAAGATAATCCAATACTGAAGGAATCTATAATACTTCCTTCGTATCATAATTTTATTTATGTGCTGCCACCTGAAAAATCTTTCGAAAGAGATACCAATATGTCATTTTTTGGCTTGTCATCAAAAAAATATCCTGGCGTTATATTTTCCATTACATTACCTGAAACAGGTTATATGGATGACGAAAAAGTTATAAAGCAAAGGTTTAATATATTAAAACAAGGCATTATGAGAATTAATAATAGTTTTGATTTATGGTATTATAAACTTTCGCCGAAGAGTAACCCCGAGATGATTAGTTGGAGTATATTTTTTAAAAATGAATTCTTTTACGGGAATGGCATTTTTAATTACAATACAAAAGATGATAAAGTTTTAGGGAAAGGAATAGAAAAAACTATTAATTCTTTTCTTATAATCCAGCGACCTGACTTAGTTCCTGAGCAAAGTTCTCTTGCAGTCGGCGACTTTGATGCTATTCCTTTAAAATTTGTTAAAAAGTTTACCTATCCACATATATATTTTACAGAAGATGGGTTGCCAATAGATAAAACAAAAGGGTCCAAAATATTTGCATTAGCTACAAGAAATACTTCTTTTGCAGGAAGTTTAGAAGTTTTTGAACAAGCAGTATTTGTAACTAATAGTATATTAGCAAATAACAATATAGACGATTCTATAGTTGTTGAAAATATAGAACCTACGCAGATATTAGAAGCACCTAATGGAGTAAAACTCACAGGGTCGCTTAAAAGTAATGCTAATAGGTCTTTTTTTTCATATTACATAATTGTTCCAGGTAAAGATTTATACTTTTTAGTATTTGGAATATGTAATTACGATGAAAGAGAAGAGTTTGATAAAGTATTAGATGATTTTAGAAAAAGCGTTGCAAGAAATATGGATTTTTAGAAAATTATGCATTCTCTAAAAACTACCTGTTATGCCGAAACAAGTTCGGTATGGCAAAAATTAGATGTCACCTATTTCCAATAAAAATATAATAAGGATTTAGGTTATAAAATAAAAATTAAATATATCATAAAATAATATTTTATAAAATATATGGAAAAAATAACTTCTTTGATAAGATTAAGAATGGGCTCACACGATGCTCATTATGGTGGTAACCTTGTGGATGGTGCCAAGATGCTACAACTGTTTGGTGATATAGCAACAGAACTTTTAATAATATGCGATGGAGACGAAGGTCTTTTCAGGTCATATGATAATATTGAATTTTTAGCGCCTGTGTATGCGGGGGATTATATTGAAGCAGTAGGCGAGATTACTAATATAGGTAATACTTCGAGAAAAATGGTCTTTGAGGCAAGAAAAGTTGTAGTCCCTCGTCCTGACATTAGTGTTTCAGCAGCAGATGTGCTTGCAGAACCAATAGTTGTTTGTAAAGCAAGTGGCACTTGTGTAGTAACTAAAGATTGCCAAAGAAAATAATAATGTGGATTGCTAAACTTGTTTCGGAATCATCTAATTCATCACGGGGGCAAGCCCCCGTGTTAAATAATCGTTATTTTAACACGGGGGCTTGCCCCCTTGCTGCATAATTCCTAATTTTGTTGAGATGCTGAAATAAGTTCGGCGGGATATAAAAAATATTTTATTTGGAAAATTTAAATATTTTCCTTATTTTTGCATTCTATAAATTAGATAATATATTTTTAATTAATAAAATTTAAGGATTATAGACTATGCGTCATAATTTAAATCAATTTTCAGGCAAAAAAGACCTGACAAACAACACCTCCGCCTATGCCGATGCTTGTAGTAAAATCACTACAAGCAATGTAGTAGAAACTACTACACGGGGGGGGGGATTCCTACTACAAGCCGTGTAGTAGTATTACTACAAACATCTCGTTATGAAAAACCACCCCGCTTGCTAAAGCAAGCACCCCTCCACAGGAGGGGAACAGTTCCCCTCTATGGAGGGGCAGGGGTGATAGATTCCCACTATGATGAACAGCCACCCCTCCACAGGAGTGCAACAGTTCCCCTCCCGTGGAGGGGAGACATTTGCGAAAGCAAATGGCGGGGTGGTAAATTAACACGGGGGCTTGCCCCTGTGATTATAGCAATCGTGCTTGCTATATCAATGAGTGCTAACTTATCTGCACAAACACCAATTACATTTAATGCAGCAAGTCCGCCAACTCTTACGCAAACTGATGTGAATACACAATTATCAGGTATTTCATATCCGTTTAGTGCTATTATCAATAGCCCAATAACTGCATTAGGTAATAATGTTTTTCGGGGAGGACCTACTAATATCACTAATCGTGATTATTTAGTTAGTGTAAATGCACCTGATGTAATAACTATTGGAAATCAAGCTTTTTATGAATGCACCAGTTTAGAAAGTGCAACTTTTTCGCTTGCTGAAACTATTGAAAATTATGCTTTTTATCAATGCAGCAGTTTAGAAAGTATTAATATTCCAAGTGCGACTACTATTAAAAATTATGTTTTTCAGTATTGCAGTAGTTTAAAAACTATTAGTTTTCCAAGTGTGACTACTATTGGCGAGAGTACTTTTTTCAATTGCACGAGTTTAGAAAATGTTAGTTTGCCAAGTGCGATTACTATTGATCAACTAGTTTTTAGAGATTGCAGCGGTTTAAAAAGCGTAGAGTTTCCGAGTGTAGAAACTGTTGGTGTTAACGCTTTTACTTATTGCAGCAGTTTAGAAACTGTTAGTTTGCCAAGTGCGATTACTATTGGTGATTATGCTTTTAGAGAGTGCAGCAGTTTAAAAAATGTTAGTTTGCCAAGTGCGATTACTATTAGTGCTCGTGCTTTTAATTTATGCACGAGTTTAGAAAATGTTAGTTTGCCAAGTGTAAAAACTATTAGCAATTATGCTTTTACTAATTGCACGAGTTTAAAAAGCGTAGAGCTTCCGAGTGTAGAAACTATTAGCAATTTTGCTTTTATGTATTGCACGAGTTTAGAAAGCATTACATTAGGCGCAGAGCCGCCGGAATTAGAAACATATGTATTCTATAATACCGCAAATTTATCTGATGTTACATTGCATATTCCTGCGGGTTCATTATGTCTTTATGAAGCCCATTTAGATTGGGGAACAGCACTTTTAGACCAATTCGCTGATGTAGTGGAGGATGTTGCTGTTTTATCAGTTGATTGCCCGCCTTATGCTGACCAAATTAATCACATAATAGGAGATAACGAATTTTGGTATGATATATCTTGTCCTGCATTAGTTAATGTTAAATGTGATGATGCAATAAGCATTGGTAGTTCTGCTTTTGGTCGTTCTTTTTATAGTTGCTTGTTTCTAAAAAGTGTAGAGTTTCCGATTGCAGAGTCTATTGGCGCGCTTTCTTTTTATAATTGCACCAGTTTAGAAAGTGCAGATTTCCCGGTTGCTACAGCTATTGGTAATTCTGCTTTTCAGGGTTGCAGTAGTTTAGAAAATGTATATATTCCTAATGCAGAGTATATTGGCGAGAGTGCTTTTGAGTATTGCAGTAGTTTAGTAAGTGTTGAGTTTCCACTTGTAGAAACTATTGACTATGATGTTTTTAGGTTGTGCAGTAGTTTAGAAAATGTATATATTCCTAATGCAGAGTATATTGGCGAGACTGCTTTTGCTGGTTGCACAGATTTACAAAGTGTAGAGTTTCCACTTGCAGCAACTATTGATAATCTTGCTTTTTCGTTTTGCACAAATTTAGTAAATGTAGAGTTTCCACTTGTGAAAACTATTGGTATTAGGGCTTTTCAGCATTGCACAAATTTAGTAAATGTAGAGTTTCCACTTGTGAAAACTATTGGCAATTCGGCTTTTGAGTTGTGCTCCGCTTTAGAAAATATTACATTAGGACCAGTGCCACCAACTTTAGGGTCTTCTGTGTTCGATGCCGTAGATTTAGGAAATGTTACCTTACATATTCCTGAAGGTTCATTATGTGCTTATGAAAACCATTCAAGTTGGGGAAGCACATTTTTAGACCAATTTGCTGATGTAGTGGAGTATCCTGTTGACAAGCCAGTAACTTATGAACTAAAAGTAAGCGCCAATAATGGCACGGCTATCATCGGCACAAGCGGAACACAAACCAGCGAAGATGTGCCTTGCGGAACAACAAGAAAAATAACCGCAATAGCAGATGATTGTTATCAATTTGATGGATGGACGAGTGGTAGTTTTACATCATCTACCAATCCGCTTGATGTTTATGTTGTTAGTGATACCACTTTAACAGCAAATTTTATACTTATCTTACCTGCGCCTACATATACATTGACGCTTGACTATGATGGCGATGGCACAGTCACAGGTAGTGGTGGTCCGCTAACAGCAATAACTTGCGGCGATAGTAGAACAATAACAGCAACGCCTAATTCTTGTTATCAATTTGTTAATTGGACTAATGCAGATAACACAGAACTTTCTACAAATGCTACCGAAATTATTACAGTTGTAAAAGATAGCACTATAAAAGCAAACTTTACACCTGCGCCTACATATACATTAACGCTTGCCGATGATGGCGGTGGCACAGCCACAGGTAGCGGTGGTTCGCTGACAGCAATAACTTGCGGCGATAGTAGAATAATAACAGCAACGGCGGATGATTGTTATGAGTTTGTAAATTGGACTAATGCAGATAACACAGAACTTTCTACAAATGCTACCGAAACTATTACACTATTCAAAGATACCGTTTTAACGGCACACTTTACCCCTGTTACTGCCACATACACTTTAAGTGTAAATAGCAGTAATACTACGATGGGGACGGTATCAAGGAGCGATACTAAAGCATTATACACTTGCGGCGAATCTATAACACTAACCGCAACTCCTACTGCGGATTATGTATTTAAGGGTTGGAAGGAAGGTGGTGCAATAGTATATTCAGGTAGTTCATATATTTTTAACATTGGTGCCGACAGGACATTAACCGCAATGTTTGATGTCGCCAAAAAGAAATCCCGCATCAAAAAAATTAACGTAAAGAAAGGCAGAGTAAGAATTAAGCCACAGCCGTAAGGGTTTGTAAATAAGGGGATTCCGAACCAAGTTCGGAATGACAGAATTTAGCACGGGGGCAAGCCCCCGTGTTTTTTTACCACCCCGTCATTTGCTTTCGCAAATGACACCCCTCCTCGGAGGGGAACAGTTCCCCTCCTGTGGAGGGGTGCTTGCTTTAGCAAGCGGGGTGGTCCAAAATATAGAACACGAGGGCAAGCCCCCGTGTTAATAATTACAAGCAAATTATTTGTAAATGCAAGTATGTTGTTTTTATTTTCATTTATTTTTATTATTTTTATAAAAAGTTATTGTTAATTCACAAATAATAAGATGAATATCAGAGTAAGATTTGCACCTTCACCAACAGGATTTCTACATGTTGGCGGCTTAAGAACAGCACTATATAACTACCTTTTCGCAAAACATAATGGCGGAAAATTTATTCTAAGAATAGAAGATACAGATAGAACACGCTTCGTAGAAAATGCACAAGAAAATCTAATTAAATCATTACGATGGGCAGGAATTGAATTTGATGAAAGTCCAGAAATCGGCGGTGATTTCGGTCCTTATATCCAATCGGAAAGATTTCATTTATACAAAAAATATGGAACGGAATTAATAGAAAATGGTTCGGCATATTATGCCTTTGATACCGCCGAAGAACTTGATGCAATGCGCGAAAGACAGCAAAAAGCAGGTATCGCTCCGAAATATGATAGAAGTGTTATGCGAAATGAGTTCACGCTCGGCAAAGATGAAACGCAAAAACTAATAAATGACGGAACGGCATATTGTATTCGCTTGAAAGTGCCTCATAATGACGAAATTACTTTTACGGATTTAATTCGCGGATATGTTTCTGTTATTGGTCGGGATGTTGATGACCAGATTTTGCTAAAATCTGATGGCTTTCCTACTTATCATCTTGCGAATGTTATTGATGACCATTTGATGGGAATAACTCATATAATTCGTGGCGAAGAATGGATACCATCTACGCCGAAACATATTTTGCTTTATAAAGCATTTGGATGGGAATGTCCTTTGTTTGCACATCTTCCGCTGCTTTTGAATAGGGATAAAACAAAATTAAGCAAGCGTCAAGGAAGTGTTGCGGTTGAGGATTTTGTAGCAAAAGGTTATTTCAAAGAAGCATTTGTTAATTTTATTGCATTGCTTGGCTGGAATCCTTCTGCTGACCGAGAGATATTTGATTTTCAGGAGTTAATTAATACATTTAAATTAGAAAAAGTTAATAAAAGTGGTGCTGTTTTTGATACTCAAAAGTTAGATTGGATGAACGGACAATATCTAAAAAAATTGCCAATATCTTATATGGCAAGCATTCTTAAGCCCGAATTATCTAATTTTAATTATGGTGATGTGAGCGATGATTATTTAGGTAAAGTTATTGATTTATTTAAAGAGCGAATTACTTTTCTTAAAGATGTGCTAACTTTTGGCAATTATATGTTCGAAAAACCAAAAGAATTTGAAGCCGATTATAAAGAAAAACACTGGAAAGAAGGAACTGCTACAATGATGCAGCCACTAATTGACGAGTTTAGAAATATAAATGATTGGTCGCATAATTTACTTCACGATGCCACAAAACAATTTGTAGATGCAAATAAATTAAAGTTAAAAGATGTAATTCATCCTTTGCGTTTAATGATTACAGGCAAATCGGTTGGTGCAGGAATGTTCGAAACAATGGCTGTTCTCGGCAAAAAAGAATGTATAGAACGATTTGATGAGTTTATGGGATAAAAATTAAAAAAAATACTTATATTTGTTAAATTATAAATAATATTATGGAAACATTAGAAGTAAAAGTATTAAATCCACAAGCAAAAGAATTATTGCTAAATTTAGAAGCACTAAATCTAATAACCATTGAAGAAAAAGAATATAAATTGCAAAAATTTATAGATTCATTTAGAAACAAACCCGACTCTGATATAACATTCGAAGAAATTACAGAAGAGGTTGAAATAGTAAGAGCAGAAAGATATGCAAAAAGAATGCAACAAAATAATAATTGATACAAATATATGGGTTAGTTTTCTTATAAAGAAGCAATTTTCTATTTTTAGAGAGTTATTTGGCAATCATAAATTGATTTTTAGTAAAGAATTGCTTGCTGAATTGTGTGATGTTGTTGAGCGGCGAAAATTTACAAATCTTTTTTCAAATGAACAAGTAAGAATTTTATTTGAATTTATAGAAAGATATGCTGAAATAGTAGAAATAAGTTCTAAAGTTGATATTTGTAGAGATAAAAAAGATAATTATTTGCTGGCATTAGCAAAAGATAGCAAAGCCGATTATTTAATTACGGGAGATAATGATTTGCTTGTTTTGGAGCAATTTGAAGGAACAAAAATTATTAAAATTGTTGATTTTATGTTATAAAAAATGTTCTTTTTGTTCTAATATGTCCAAAAATACTTTGATAAAATGAAAATATTTTTCGTAAAACCGAAAATTACTATAAAAACCTGAAATCCACTTATATATTGCATTTGTTGGGCTTTTCAAAAAATATTGCATTTTTTTTACAAAAAAACGTATTTTTGTAAAAATATTATCAATTATAGAGAAATGTTATGCCTACTTTAAAAGGAACTAAAACAGAACAAAACTTATTAAAATCCTTTGCAGGTGAGTCGCAAGCGACTAATCGTTATTTGATGTTCGCTAAAATAGCAAAAAAAGAAGGATACCAGCAAATTGCTAAAGTATTCAAAATAACTGCTAAACAAGAAATTCAACACGCTAAAAGATTCTTCCGATTCCTTGAAGGCGGAAATGTTGAAATTACTGCTTCATATCCTGCAGGAAAAGAAAGCACTACTCCCGAGAACCTAAAAGCATCCGCTATGGGTGAACACGAGGAATGGTCAGAACTTTATCCCGAATTTGCTAAAATAGCAAATGCTGAAGGGTTCTCTGAAATTGCTGAAGCGTTTCAAAAAATAGCAATAGCAGAAAAAGGACATCAAGAAAGATTTGAAAAACTTCTTGCTAATTTAGAAAAAGGTGAAGTATTTAAAAAAACTACACCAGTTAGATGGTATTGTCGCAACTGCGGTATGATTGTTGAAGGCACTAATGCACCTGATATGTGTCCTGCGTGTTTGCATTCGCAAGCATATTTTCAAGTTAATATAGAAAACTATTAGGAACTAATAATTATTTTAGATATCCCGAAATACAAGAAATATACTAAAATATTTCTTGTGTTTTGTATTTTCAAATTATTATATTATTATTTAACACTTTTTGTAGCAGATGTATATTACAAAAAAAAACCTTATTTTTGTATTTTAATTATTAATTTATTTTAGTTTTATGAAAAACTTCTTAGTATTTTTTTTAATTATGTGTGGGATATCTAATGCTTATTCGCAGTATTCTAATGACCCACACAATCCGCTGGTTGTATCAACGCACAATGGCAATATGTCAAATATAAGGATAGCAACCACAGAAAATGGCACCACTTTTATTGCCGAAGAACAAATAGATTTAATTGCTAATGAAGGAAAAATCAATGTTTGTATATTAGATTCTAATGGGAATATAATATCTAATAGTATTGGTATTTCATATTCAATAGGTAATAAGCCAGAAAATGATTTTAATCTTGTCTCTTCAGGTTATAATGTATTACTATCATTTGGTGGTAATTTGTTTTTTAAGTTGCATCATCAAGGTGGTTTTACACTTATAGAATTGCAATTTGATTCTGCTAAATTAGTAGAGGATCCTATCATTGCAGGCACTTCTGTTGACATAAATGATGAGAACGAAATCGTTTTTGCAGTTCCGTTTTTGAACGATCTGTATATTAACAAATTAACGCCTGATGGAGATATTGCATCATCGGGTAACGTAATTGATGGTTATAATACGATGCCGAAGGTCTGTTTTATTGAAGATGGTTCTTTTTATGTTGTGTATAGAATATATGAACGTCTTTATGCAGATTATTACGATAAAAATTGTAATAATGTATGGAAAGCCATATATGTAGGACACGAAACAGGAAGCGACTTGTCGCACAACGAACCTCACCAAATTATACCTGATGGCTTGGGCGGTATATATGTTATATGGAAAAAGAAAAACATTTACGTCCAAAGAATTACCACAGAAGATAATGGTTTTGAAATTACAGGTATTAGGAAATTTACTGATTATGGTATGGAATTAACCGAAAATACCACTGAATGCTATAATCCTCTTGTGTCAGTAGATAAAAATACTAATGACCTGAATATCACTTGGCGTAGCCAAAATCAAAATACTAATTCCGTTAATTTGCAAAAAATTACCCCCGATGGCGAAAAAACTTGGGGAACTAACGGAATAATTGTTGATGAAAGTATTTTATCGCATCACAATACTCCTGCCGCTATTGGCACTGCGGGAGATAAAATTGTGCTTGTATTTTCTAAATATAATACGACTTCGCAGGATTACGATTTAGTTTATAATCGCTATTACATAGGGACAGGTAACAAAGATTTTGCAGATAATATTGATGTTAATATCTCAAAATACAAAAGAAATTCTGTTGTTGCAACGGACTTTATTAACAACCAAATAGTAGTTGCTTGGTCCGATAGCACTAATGATGAGCAGGTTCGCACATTAGCACAAAATATTACTTATAACGGAATACTTGGTCCAGATACGCTATCTATAAACGATGAAGAAGCATCTATTTGTTCTGTATTTCCTCTTCCCGCAAGTGATGAAATAAATATAAAATATATTTCTAAAAGCACTACTATTGCCACTATACAGATATTTGATTATTTAGGCAAATTAGTATTTGAAGAAAACAATTTTGATTTGAATATCGGCGAAAATATAATTACAATAAATAAAATATTTCCCGTTGGCGAATACAATATATTGCTAACCGCAGGTTCAGAAAAAATTACACAGAAAGTTATATTTAAATAGAAAGAATTTGTGCATATAAAAAGTCATACCGAACTCGTTTCGGTATGACTTTTTATACGAGGAGATGCAGAAATAAGTTCAGTATAACAGAATATGTAAAAGTTTGTTTTTATGTTTTTTCTCTTCTAACTATTTCTTGCGATATAAATGATGCAACATCATCGGCAAACGAATTCATACCAAAACCTGCATCATATCCCAATTCTTTTGCTAATTCGTGAGATATTCTTGGACCTCCGCATACTAATATAATTTTGCTACGTAACCCCTCTGCTTCAAGCAATTCTACAAGTTCTATAAGATTTTTCACGTGAATATCTTTTTGTGTTACAGTTTGAGATACAAGCAGTGCATCAGCATTTAGTTCTATTGCTTTTTTAATAAATTGGTCGTTTGGCACTTGGCTTCCCATATTTAGTGCTTCGAACATTTCGTATCTTTCTAAACCATAATGTCCTGCATATCCTTTCATATTCATTATAGCATCTATTCCAACGGTGTGAGCATCTGTTCCTGTGCTTGCTCCGATTACAACTATTTTTCTGCCGATATGTTCTTTAATGTATGCATCTGTTTTCTTCATATCCCAAGTAGTGCATTCTACTTTTGGAACATTAATGGCAGAGTAATCTACTGTATGGGTGCAACTTCCGTAGCAATTCATAAAAGTAAAACCATTAGTTAGTTCTTGCTGAAAAACAACAGACGGATTTTCAAATCCCATTTTTCGCATTAATTCTTTTGCTGCTTCGGTGGCTTCAGCACCGCTTGGAACAGGCAAAGTAAAAGATAATTGTATTTTGCCATCATTTATTGTGTCGCCGTAAGGTTTAATTTTTGCTAAATTTAGCGTTTTATTATAAGATTTAGCATCTATTGAATATAATCCTGAACTCATAATTATTTATAATTATATTTACAAAAATAAAAAAAACAAAATAAATAAAGTTAATTTCTAAAAATGTTATAGCCAATTTACTTCAGTATTATCTAAACAAGTTTATTAGCAATCAATTTCATAAATACGGAATGTTTTATAACGTGTTGCGTTCATTGTTTGCGTTAGACCTCTAATCATCATTTCATTATCTTCGAGTATCCAAGAAGCATCGCCTGTTGGAATACCTAATCCCAACGCTGCATCGCCTATTCTGTAATACAATAATACCTCTAAACCTTTATTTCTATATTCAGGAATAACCCCTAAAACTATAATTCTACAAGTATTAATTTTCTTCTTTTTTGTTAGCAAACACCAACCTGCACCGAGCAAAGTGCCACTTTTATTATGTATTAATGCTTGATTTATATCAGGCAAAACAAGTGCAAAACCTACGGGCTTATCATTTATTTCTACTATTAAAGTAAGTTCTTTCTTCCCTACTTGAACCAAAGATTCAGCAAGAAAATCAAACTCTTCATCGGTCATCTTTACAAAACCCCAATTCTTTTCCCACGCTAAATTATAAAGTTCTTTTAATATCTTAACATCTTTTGCGAGTTGGTTTTTATTTTTTAAATCTACTTCACGCAGCACAGCATTAGTTTTTTGCTGTATTAAATTATGGTAACGGTTTAATTTTTCTGAACGATAATTATGATTTTCTAATTTATAAGCAAATAAATCTTTTGCTTTTTTCATCCCGTAATTTTCGCATAACTGCAAATAATAAAGGTTAGTATAAGGACTTAATATAACAGGCGGCGAATCAAAAGCATCTGCACTAAAACCTATAACATCATTAAAAGTAGGATTAGTCGGACCACGCATAATAGTTTTTCCTCTACTTAAAAGCCATTTTTTTGCTGCATCAAATAATTCATTTGCTACATTTTGGTCATTAATACTTTCAAAAAAACCAAAAAAACCAACACTATCATTATGTATTTCATTATGTCTTTTATTTTCTATTGCAGCGATACGTCCAACTATTTCGCCATTTTTTTCTGCAATAAACAATTGATAATCTGCGTGCTTATATAATGGATTTTTTCCTTTATCGAAGTTTTTCATTTCTTCTGAAATGATAGGATGAACAAAATTAGGATTCTCTTTATAGAATAGTTTTTGTATTTTTATAAATTGTTTTATCTCTTTTTTGGTATTTACTTCTTTTATTTTAATCATATTATATGTTTTTATTGCAAAAATAGTATTTTTTATAAATAATTTTTATTATCATAAAATATGTCATTTATGCTGAACTTATTTCAGCATAATAATAAAATAATAATATCATAAATCCGCATACTTTACATATCATTTACATTTTATTTATAAATTATTTACTTGTGAGGAAGGTTGTATTGTATTATGTTTGCATCTGTTTTTTGAATTAAAATATAAGTATAATATATGAAATATAACCTCACAAAAGAATTAGTAAGTAGAACAAATAATTTGTCGTTCTATAAGTATATTGGCGTGTTGCCGAACCCCGATACAGTTCTATCCCGCAATGGCAAAAATTATCATAACCTGCGGAATCTAAAAAACGACCCACATCTTTGGGCTTGCATACAATCCCGAAAAGCAGGTGTTGTATCTAAACAATATCGTTTAGAACAAGGAAAATCAAGCAAAGAAGTATTTAATTTTGTTAATTTATGTTTTGCAAATATAGACATTGATAAGTTAATAAAACAGATATTAGATGCAGTTTTATTTGGTTTTCAGCCGATAGAAATAATTTGGAAAGAGAATTTATTTAACGGCAATATCCTTTATGCAATAGAAAGGTTAGAAGCAAGACCACAAGAATACTTTATATTTGACGGCAATTCTAAACTAAAATATATTAGTATTTCGGAGCCGAATGGCAAGAAAATGCCGAAATATAAATGTCTATTAGTTCAGCACGAATCGGATTATGATAATCCATACGGGCAGTCGCTTTTGAGTAAATGTTATTGGTCTTGCACTTTCAAAAACTCTGCGATTCGTTTCTGGGTTAATTTTATTGAACGTTTCGGTAATCCGATGGTAATAGCAACAACCGAGAATAATCTTTCCGCCGCAGAGCAAGAAGAACTATTAGATTCTTTTTCAGAAATGATGGAGAGTAATACTATTGTTGCCAGTGGCAAGGTTTCAGTGCAGATTCACGATAACGCAAAACAAGGTAATGTTCAATTGTATAGGGAACTAATAGATATTTGCAATGCCGAAATATCAAAAGTAATTCTATCGCAAACACTTACAACACAGATAGAACAAGGTTCTTACGCCGCATCTAAAACACATTTAGAAATACGCAAAGAAGTAATAGAGTCCGATATAGCATTAGCAAAACATAGCATAAATGTGTTAATCAGTTATATCTGCGAGTTAAATTTTGGCAAAGTAGATATGCCAATGTTTGAATTCGTAGATAAGTAAAAACACATTTGTAGGTTCAGTATTTTGTCTATCATAACATTTTTAGCACAGGGGATACCCCTGTGTTATAAGATGTAGAAATTTATCATTTTATGTCTAATTCAACACCTTCATTGTTTAGATTATCAATATCTTCCTGCTGAACGTTTAAAATAATTTCAGGTGACGTTTCGGCTTCTTCTTTCAATTTTTGTTCTGCTATTTCTTCTATTTCAGTCAATTTTGGCAAGTCGTATAATGTGTTTAGTCCAAACGTTTTCAGAAAATCATTAGTAGTTACGTATAAGAGTGGCTTTCCTACAATATCTTTTCTACCTGCAATTTCAACAAGACCTTTTTCAATCAGCACATTAATAATTTCACTTGAACTCATTACACCTCTAATTTTATCAATTTCGGGTTTAGTTACGGGTTGTTTGTAAGCAATAATTGCAAGTGTTTCAATTTGGGCATTAGTAAAACGCTTTTTAACTTTGTTATTTAGCATATTTTCTACAATTTCGCCATATTGTGGAAGAGTAGCAAATTGATATATTCCCGCAAAATCAACAATTCTATAAGGACGATTCGTGCTTTCCAAATCAGAATTAATTTCGTCAATCATATTGATAATTTCTTCTACAGGAAAATCAATTTCTTGGTTGTTATTTTTGTTATTATCAGCAACAGCATCTTGAAAATATTCGTTAATACTTGGAAACGTATTGTTTTTAATTTTTGGTGGATTATTATTTTTATTATTGGTATTTAGCAATATATTTTTAATATTTTCTGCGGTAAGATTATCATCAGAACTTCCTGCAAATATAATTGTTTCTATAATATTTTTTTGTTCAGTTCTGTTTAGGTTGAGGAATAACGGATTATTTATGTTCATACATTTTAATACTTATAGCACAAAAATAATTTTTTTCTTGTAAATGTGACCTATAAAAATAGAACTTTTTATGTTATTCCGAACTCGTTTCAGCATATCCTAATTTTATGGAGATGCTGAAACAAGTTAAGCAGAATAAAATATGTAAAACTATATTTTTATAGGTTACCAACATTATTTATTTAATATAGCATCCATTTTTTCTTTTAATACGGCAGGCGTAAATGGTTTTACTACATAATTATTAACTTTTGCTTTTAGTGCTTCTATAATATCGGCTTTTAGACCTCGTGTAGTTACCATAAGAATAGGTAGGTGCTTAAATCTGTCGTCACCTCTAATAGATTTTGTTAGTTCCAACCCGCTCATTTCGGGCATATTCCAATCAGTAATAACAAAATCTACGACCTCTCCTGTCGCTAATTTAGTGAATGCTTCTTGCCCATCACCTGCTTCTACTATTTCTGTATGCCCGAATGTTTTAAGAGCATTTATTACTATTCTTCGCATCGTTGGCGAATCATCTACAACTAAAAAACGCATAAAAATCCTATTTTTTTAATTATTTGAAATTAATTTAATTATATGTTATTATAATTTTTATAAAAATATTTTAATAATTTTAATCTTCTGATAGATATTTTGAAATTTCATATTGTATTCTTTTAGCATTAAACGGCTTTATCAAATATGAATTTGCTCCCGCCGAAAGCCCTTGTTCTATATCTTCGTCAGCCGATAATGATGATAGTATTATTATCGGCAAATTAATATATTCAGGGTTTTCGCGAATAGATTTAACTAATTTTATACCATCAATGTTCGGCATATTTATATCAGTTATCAACATATCTATTTTTATTTTCGGTAATTGTTCCAAAGCATCCATTCCGTCAACAGCAGTAATTACTTCATATCCTGCTAATTTTAATGCAAAGAATATAAACTTTCTTACAGAACTGGAATCTTCTGCTACAAGTATTGTTTTTGCCATAATATATTTTATTATTTTTTTTATTTGCAATAACTGTTTTAACTAAACAATCCTTTATATTATATTTCGGTATTAAATTGAATAACTAAAACTTTTTATTATTTTTTTACAAAAATAAGGTTTTTTTTTAAAGTAAATAATTATTTTTTTGAAAGCATTATTTAAAATAAAAAAGTTATTTTTGTATTCTATAAATTAGTAAATTATTTTTTAACAATATATTTAATTAAAAATGAACAAAAAACTTTTGAATTCATTTTCAGGCAATATAAGTCCTGACAGAAAAAATTTTAACACCTCCTCCTATGCCGATGCTTGTAGTAAAATTACTACAAGCAATGTAGTAGAAACTACTACACGGGGGGGGGGGATTCTACTACAAGCCGCGTAATACAATTACTACAAACATTCCGTTATGAACAACCACCCCGCTTCCTCAAGCA
>WRLB01000024.1 GCA_009777815.1 Bacteroidota bacterium | reverse complement strand
TGAACGAAATAGTATCTGAGTTAAACGGTAGTATTGATTTTACTAATGATGGCGTAATAATATATACATTTGACAGATTATATAATGAGTTTAATATCTAATTTAGCAATATGCTAACTTAATTATCCGTCATGCTGAACTTGTTTCAGCATCTCCATATTTTTTTCATCACGGAGATGAACCCCCGTGTTAAATAAACGTTATTTTTGCAATATGAGAGTATTTACATTTTTGCTATTGTGTTTTTGTTTTGCAAATAAATTATGCGGTTTTGAACTGCAATCAGGCGATATATTATTCCAAGATGGCAGTAATAACGGCTTTAACTCTGCTATTAGAAGCGTTACGACAAGTATAGAAAATTATCACTTTACGCATTGCGGAATATATTTTGTAGATAGCATCGGCAATTCATTTGTTATAGAAGCAATTAGTAATGGCGTGGTTTTGACGGCTATTAACGATTTTGTAAATAGATATTTAACATCAGATAATAAGCCGAAAATTGTTGTTGGACGTTTAGCAGATTCGCTTCAATCAATTATTCCTTCCGTTATGCAAAATGCTTTATCTTATTTGGGGCGTAACTACGATAATTCATTTGATTTAACTAATGATGAGATATATTGCAGCGAATTAATATATTTTTCTTATATAGATAATTCGGGTATCAATGTTTTTAGCACTAATCCGATGACTTTTATAGATATTAACACTAATGAGACGCATATTTATTGGCAAAAGCATTTTAACTTATTAGGTATTCCTGTTCCTGAAGGCAAAGAAGGAATCAATCCTGGCGGTATTTCTAAAAGTCCTAAAATAGATATACTTTTTTATTATTATTAAACTTTATCTATAAAAATGTTATGCGGAATATATTTTGTCTTATTGTTTAATCTTCAGCACTTTTTTTCTAATAAAGTCGCTTGGTGTCTGTAATAAGATAAAATAACTGCCCGAACCTAAAACATAATTATATAACAAAATGTTTTTCTTTTCAAGCAACTTATTTTTCTTAAACCAAGTTATTTGCTGTATTTGCTCGCCAAGCAAACTATAAATAGAAATACTAAATGCACCTTCTTCTTCCGATGATATTTCGCAATCAAAGTAGTTATCAGTCGCATTAACACTTAACGTAGTTGGTTCAAAGAACTTAAAAATGCGTTCTCCAAGCCGACAACCAATAAGTTCAAAATTAACAAAAACAGAATCTATATTAGCACAAGGTATATCCGATTCAAAGTCAAAAAAGATTATATCAGAGGTAGTATCTAATCCTAAAGTGGTAGTAGCATATAGTTGCAAATCAATTTCATTTGTTCCCGAATTATTAGCAGAAAATAGGTTAATTATGCTAATTGTTTCAATTAATTCGTTCCTTGTTATATCTTTCATTTCACCTATATTTGTTCCATATACTTGCACCATATCTCGCCTGTAAGAACATTTTATACTATTATTTGTTGCTTCAACGCCTTCGCCTCTAATTATTACAGGAATGATTATATTTTTGCTTGGTTCTGTTCTTATTGGATTAGTAATTAACATAGTATTAGCACCACCGACATTTGCCGATAGCGGTATTATAATATCTGCATCGCAAGGTTCATATAAAGATATAATTAAAGTATCAGTATAGTTTCCTGTAATCATTCCACTAAAATTAGTTGTTATTGAATGTTGTCCATTTTGCTTTATTATTAGTGGCACAGGCATAATAGTATTACCTAAATTAAAATTAGAACCCGATTTTAATGATATGCTTCTTACATATATATCTAACTCGCTATTATTTACAAACGCATTAGTTATAGAAAATGTATCATTGCAAATTGTAGGGAAAATTATTTCATCAGGAAAACTATAATCAATAGTAATTTCATCTATAAAAACTGTGTCAGTAGCATAACAACCTTCTCCATTTTCTACATCTACATAATATATTCCTGCTTTATTTATAGTAATAGTAGGGGTCGTATCACCATTTGACCACTTATATTTAGGAAAATCTAAATTAGTTCTTAATGTTGTTTCTATACCTGCACATATTGTTTCGGGAGCGATGATATTAAAATTATCGGATTCTAAATAAACAACTTCAAATGTTCTTTTACCTGAACAGCCGTCTTCATCGGTTACTATTACATAATATTCTCCTATTGCGTCAATTATAATGCTTTTTGTATTTTCATCTGTAGACCAGTAATAAGAAGCAAAGTCATCTTTAACGCTTATAGTTGTATTTTTCCCTTCGCAAATAAAAAATGCACCAACTAATTCAAAATTATCTAAATTGCGAACACTAACATTAATTGTATCGTAATTATAACAGCCCGTAGTAGTATCTAATATAGTTAAAATATATGTCATATCTTGGTCGGGAGTGCATAATGTAGTTCTGCCATTCGGGGTTTCTAAATAAGTAGTCGGCGACCAACTATAAACATAATTTATGTCATTATTAGTAGTTCCAATCATAACAGGATCATCTTTGCAAGTAGTTACATTATCTGCTTTTATTATACTTGGTCTCGGCAATATATCAACAAAAATAGTATCGTAATCAATACAACCACGAATATTATCTACTATCATTAAAATATATGTCATCTGTTGCGAAGCATTGCAGGTAGGGTTTAATATATTAGGGTCATCTAAAAATGTGGACGGAGTCCATAAAAAAGTAAAGTCCGTTGTATCAAAATTGCCACCAAGACGCACACTACTTCCTATACATATATTTTTGTTGCCACCTGCATAACCCGTAAATACACACGGCTCAACATTATAATTCATCATTATCGGCAAACCATAACGCGAAGCATTTCCTTCTAAATATACACCTTCTGATTCATAACCACAATTACTTGCATCTTCATTCGGCTCATTAATTATAGCAAGATATGGTGCCCAACTCCTTGCTATATACATTTTATTATCGGGTCCTTTTCTTATTGCACCAAAATTATATAAAATATCACCACCTGTGTTATTAGTATCTTCACTTACTATACTCCTTGATTTAATTATAGCATCTATATCACCTGCTAATAAATCCCACTGAATTATTGCACGTCCACGACAACTACCATATAATTTGCTACCATCATCTGATATAACTGCACTATAAGGATTATATTTACCTGAATCTCTATATTTTAACGAATCTTCATCTTCATCATAATAAATTGGATATGCAGGAATAACAACAGGATTATTTATTTGTATTGTTCCCGAAGTAGTATTAAAATTATATATAACAAATGAATGAATCGGCATATCACAATCTATTAATTTATTATGTTTAAAATCATATTCTAAATTAAATCCGCCAAAAGCAATAGTGCCATTTGGTTGATAAAATGAAGAAAAAGGACGTGCAGTTTTAATTGGTTCTGAAATGCCATCTTTAGTTATTAGATAAGTATAATAATAATTATCTTTCCAATTATAGACCACCAGCCATATATCTTCTTTATTAGCATGATTTATAGCAATCATTTTTTCAACAGCATTATCAAGCAAACGCACATTTTTAGTATTATTCATTATATCGCCATTCCCATTATCTAAAAGTATATCTATCATACTATAATTAACACCATATCTACCGATAGGATTACCATTATTTTCGCTCCACTCTTCCAATGCATCAATTGTAAAGACATAATAGTATTGATTAGAACCAGGTTTAGGAATAATTATAGCAGAACGAGCAGAAGAAAAATGTCCTCTCAATCCTGAACCTTGTAGCAAAAGTTTATGATTTTTATTCCAAACATTTTCGCCATCAGAATAAAATAATAAGTTCCCATTTCTATCAGATAAAGTAGCAGTTCCTTCCATATGATTAATTATCATACATTCTGTTAAAACTTCTGCTTTTTCGCCATCAGGCATAAAAGTAATACCTGCTCCTGCTCCGAAATACCAATTATAGGTTTCTTTTTGTGCGAATATTTGTGTAGTTAATGTTAGCAGCAATAAAATAATTATTAATTTAGATTTCATAATCTTAATAATATCGTTATATTTTACACAAAAATAATAAAAAACATAAATATAATAATACACAAGAGGATACCGAAGTAAGTGTGGCATAACATTACACGGAATGGCATTTTTAGAAGCCATTATTCTTTTAGTGCATTTGTGGTAGTATCAATACTTTCCATATCGGTTGTGGCTACATTGACATCTTTTGGAGTAATTATAATTTCTACTCTGCGATTTTGTTCTTTCCCTTCTTCTGTAATATTATCTGCAATAGGTCTTTGGTCGGCGAAGCCGCGTGCAACTAAATTGCTTGCAGGAACGCCTCTTTTAACTAACTCTTCAACTATATTTACTGCTCGTGTGGCTGATAAGCCCCAATTAGAAGTATAATTAAAACTTTTTATAGGAACTGCATCTGTGTGTCCATCTATTTGTATTTGCATATTCAGTGGTTTTATGATTAATGCTAAACTATCTAACATTTCTACACTTTCAGACAATATCGTTGCTTTCCCCGATGCAAATAAAAACTTATTTGGTATTACTAACCGCATTCCTTCAGGTATCCTTTGAAAAATTAATGTATTGCTTGCTATTAAATCTGATAAGGATTTTTCTATATTATCTTGCATCTCTATAATATTTAAAGGTTGGCTTGGAAATAATATTATAGGTGGAGTTTCGGCTGATGCCACATCGGGTGATAAAGCGTTACCATCTATTATTTGATTCGGACTGAACACATTATTCATTGCCAATAATATACCTTGTAATTTTTCTGAATCGGGTTTTGAGATAGAATAAAGTATAATAAATAAAGCAAATAACAATGTTAATAGGTCGGCATAAGTAATTAAATATCTATCTTTGCTTGGTGTTTTTTCGTTTATATTTTGTATATTCCTTCTTTTTTTCATTCTTATAAAACAATGATATAATACTATTATCGGCAAATATAATAATTTTCATAATACTATTCTAAACAGGTGGGCATCAAAAAATATAAAATATAGATAATTTCTAAATATGTCTTGCCGAATTTATTTCGCCATCTCATAATTAAAAAAATGCGTTATGCTGAACTTGTTTTAGCATCTACTTATTTTATAAAAAAAATGTATTTTTGTAATAATATTTGTTTAATTTAAGGATTAATATAATGACCTATGAAGGCAGAAATGTGTATCCAATTCGTGGAGCACACTTAATTCCCAAAACATCAGAATTACATGTTGAACACATTGATTCTACGGGGCTAAATGGCGTTTCAATTGATGTAGAAGGCTTATCTAATTATAAGATACTTTTTAATGAAATGCCTGGATTAGAGGAGCATGGAGCAGTAATGAAAACTGCCATACTTAGCAAAGACTCTAGAGGTCTAGTTTTTACTAGACACGAAGACTTTATTTGGTTAGATTCAGATGGAGATACATTACATTTTGGTTATAATATGAAATTGTTACCAAAATTTTTTAATGTTATTGGAAAACTGGACGGAATAGAAGTTTTCACATTAGAAATGCAAAATCCTATTTTTGAGGATTGTTGCGATGATAGAATTAGAGTAATTCCGTGGGTAGCTATTGGTGCTATTGCAGCTGTGGTAGCTGCCGGAGCGGCTGTATATACAGCACTTAAAACTAGCACTACATCAAGTGTTAATAATAGTTATTGTCATCATTGTGGTGCCCTTCTTTCTTCAACAATTGTTACTACTAAAGATCCTACTCCTTTTGAAATCTTAGTAGATGGTGCTACATATTTAGTTGATGAGTTTGGTATTGAATATACAGAAAAAACTCAGTATTATGGTCATAAGGAGCCTGAAGATTGTCCTGCTGTTGTTATTGATTACACTACAGAAGATGTGGCATTAGAAATTACAGGTACAAATTTAGATGTAATAGAAATATATTCTATTACAGGAACAGTTACCACTCCAATTGATCTAAGTAGGAGGAAAAAATAATAATGGAAAAAGATTTGTCAAACAAAAATTATAAAGTTTTGTTTTATATTTATCTTATTTGTGCCATAATAATTACTTTTAGCACTGTTTACGTCAATGTTTTTAAAGAAAAACATACTGTTATTTATAATGAAACTTTTAAATGCAAATGTAAACACGATTCTACTTGTAATGTTATTGATACAATTATAAAATAGCACTATAATTTTTCTATAATTTAGAACAGAATTATTTTTAATAATTCTGTTTTTTATATATAATGTCATTCCGAACTCGTTTCGGAATCCCCTAATGTTGTTAAATACGAGTAAAACTTATTAGCACGGGGATGAATCCCCGTGTTAAAAGAAATGCTGAAACAAGTTCAGCATAATTGAATAAGAAAGTTTTATATTTAGAAGTTTTCTATATAGATACTTATCAATGATTTCTCAAAAAGTTCATTACTATTTCTTGGTTTTCTTTGGAAGTTTCGTTAGAATAAATAAGTAATTTTTCTTTAATAAGTTCAGCATCAATACTATAAAGAAATTCAATTAGTTCTAACAATCTTGTATTATAATTTTGCTCAATAGTAAGTAAAACAGCATCTACAATAGCAACTTTATTAGGATATGGAACTTGCTCCCAAAACAAATTTATATAAACAATAAAATCACATTCGGGTTCGTCATTATAATCACGCGAAAGATATAAATCTAAAAATAATTGAATTATTTCAGGCGAAGAATTAACACTTAAATTATAAATTATTTGTTTATTCAAATCAGGAATATTTTTTACAACGACATACATTAATGCTTCAGCATCTTTTTCTATATACGCATCGCCTAATGCTAATAAACTTGCAATCATAATATTTGAATCATTTTCTTTTAGTCCGATATGCGAAACATATCTTAAATCGTCAGGCATAAGAAGTTGCATATCTAATCTTGATGCAATAGCAAAAGCAGTCATCATCATAATTTTTTGCAATTCTAATTTGCAATTAGGCATTGATTTTAGTAATTTATATGAAATATCAATATTTTTTGCATTATATGCTAATGCGTCTATAATTATTGTTTGCAAAAAAGTATCATTAGCATCAATTTCTAATTGTTCTAAAAGATAACTTTCAGAGTTTTCGCCGCCGATTTTACCTATTGCTTCAATAACAAAAGGTTTTATTTCTTCAAAGTTTTCATATACCATTATTAGCGAATCTAATGCAGTAGTTGCTTGTAAATTACCGAGAGTTTCTATTGCCGATAACATAGTATTTCTATCGGGGTCGGTTAATAAGGGCGTAATATAAGGCACTATACTTTCATCGCCGATAATACCAAGTATATCGCAAGCAAACTTACGAACATCAAAATCATTACTTTTTAAGTATGGAAGTAATGTTTTTATGGCATATTTTCCCATATTAGTAAGAATTTCACCTGAAGCATTACGTAGTTCAATCTCTCTTATATTGATAAGAGGAGCAACTGCCGTTGCGGTGGCAGTTTTATATTCATCGGGCGTGTTTAATAAGGCACGTTGGCACACATCTCTAATACCTACATAACTATCCAGCAATCCATTTGCAAATGCCTGTATAGATAAATTGGTATACATATTATTAGCGACAATATCTTCTACTGCTTGTCGTCTTTTATTTTCGTTGGGGTCGTTTTGAAATATATCAATTAGTTGTTCTAAATTCATAATATTTTATATTATAGTTTTTAATAAAAAAAAGAAATTACTAAAATATTTTTATTACAAAAATACGTTTTTTTTATAATTTTATGTTTTATATATTTTAAAGTATTTTATAAAAAAAATATTATATTGCAAATAGTTTTTTAGAATATTGCAAGATTTTTTTATGAAAAAGAAAATAATATGTAATTTATTGTGTGCAATTTTATTTTGCAGTTATAATCTTAACTCGGCTACGTATACTGTAACTACTTTGGCTGATAATGTAACGGGGTCGTTAAGAGAGAGAATTAACACCGCTAGTTCAGGGGATACTATAATATTTAATAGTGGTATTTCTGCTGTTTATCTAACTGGTTCTGATATAGCTATAACAAAAAATTTAACTATTAATGGTCACAGCACAAATAATAAAGTCACTATTAATGCAGGAACAAGAAGAATATTTTCTTTAAGTAGTAATTACAATTTTACAATAAATAATTTAATTCTTACGGGTGCGAATCATACCAGCAATGGAGGTGCAATGATAGTAGATTCTGGCACTTTTAATGCTAATAATTGTATTTTTAAAAACAATACTGCTGGAACAAATGGTGGTGTTATGTGCGTGCATAGTGGCAGATTTATTGCTAATAATTGTGCTTTTTTAAACAATAGTGCTGGTAATCATGGAACGTTGCATATACTTGGCTTTTTGTTTGCTACCAATTGCACATTTAGTAAAAATTCTGCTTATAGTGGTGGTGCTATTCATTCTGCTGCGGCTAGTACATTTTTATATCACTGCACAATAGATAGCAATTCAGGCTATGGTCTAGTTGGTGCCTATTTGCGAAGTTACAATTGCGTATACACAGGGAATACTCCGGACCAAATATCGGGAAGCATTGCTGGAGGTGATAATTTAATACAAGGGCAGAACGGGCTAACACGTAATTTAGTATTTGGAACTAACAAATTAACATCCGGTGGCTATATAATACCAAAAAATTATGTAAAAACAGCAAATAAATTATTCGAATCGGATATAGTAACAACATCAGGAATAACAACATCAGATATAATAAATAAACTTAAAACAGACCAAATAGGGAAACTGCGTCATGATTGTATAGTAACCTATGGTTCAGTAGAAGCAGATACTGTTATACCATATATAGTTACGTTTAACTTAACGGTAAACGCAACTACAGGTGGAACAACTAATCCAACAGGCACAACTGCACTTGCATTTGATTGTGATACAACATTAACATTAATCGCTACTCCTAATACCTGCTATCATTTTGTAAATTGGAAAAATAGTAACGGCAACATTGTCTCTACAAATAATCCATTAACTGTAACAATTAGAAGCGATACAACTTTAATAGCAAATTTTATTAGAGATAGTTTTAATTTAACATTGATAGCGGATCCCTCAAATTGTATAGTGTCAGGACCAAATAAGATAGGATGTGGTGACTCTGCTATTATATCTGCTATTCCTGATTCTTGTTATAATTTTTTACATTGGAAGAATACCGCAGGAAAAATTTTATTTTTTAAACAAAATGATACGATTAAATTAGCATCTGATTCTACTTTAATTGCTATTTTTAAAAGTTATGATTTTGATATATTTTTACATACAAATCCACTAAATGCAGGAATAACTTATAATGAATTTAATGGCTGTGATACTGCTATAATTTCTGCTATTCCAGGTTCTTGTTATAATTTTTTACATTGGACAGATGCTGCAGGAAATATCTTACCTTTCAAACAAAATGATACGATTACTTTAACATCTGATTCTACTTTAATTGCTGTGTTTGAAAGTTATTCTTATAATATATTTTTAACAGTAGAACCGCAAAATTCAGCTGAAGTTTATAATCATTTTAGAAAATGTGACACGGTTGGTATCTCGGCTAAAGATAATGTTTGTTATGAATTTGTTTGCTGGATTGATGCTATTACAGGCGATACAATTTCGTTTAACCGAATAGATACAATTATTTTAGAAAAACAAACTTCATTAATAGCAGTTTTTGAAAGAAATACTTCAATTTATAATTTAGATTTATCTGTAAAACCAGAGAATGTAGGTATAGTATCAGGTGAAGGTGTTTATAATTGTAAAAACTCTATTGTTAATATTACTGCCAATTCAATTGTTGATTGTTATGTTTTTAAACATTGGGAAGATACGGCAGGAAATATTATATTTTACAATCAAAATGATACAATTACTGTAATGTCTGACTCTGTGCTAATAGCAGTGTTTGAAAAATATAGTTTTAATATACTTGCAATATCACAACCATCTTGGGCAGGTAATATTATAGGGGCAGGAAAGTATATATGTAAAGACACTGCTACATTAATAGCAACTACACGAGATAGTTGTTATCAATTTTTGCATTGGCAAAAAGACCTTAGCGGTGCAGAGAAAACTTATGATTCCGTAATAAATATCTTTGTGACAAATAACGAAACATATATAGCATATTTTGATTTGGTTGAACCTATTAAACTGCAATTAAAAACAGAACCCGCAAATGCAAAAGTTATTTTGTCGTGGGTAGAAACACATTCAAAAAAATGCAATCCAGTAGTGCCAATACAAGCATATATTAATGATAAATGCACAAAATTTAAATACTGGAGCAACGAAGAAGGTGATATTATTTCAACAGAAAACCACTACGATGTTCATTTAATTTCTGATAGTATTTTGGTAGCACATTTTGATACAAATGGTATTAATATCCAATTAAATCCGTCTCCAACAGGTGCAGGATTAGTAAATAATAAAACTTTTTTTGATACAACTATTTGCGATTCAATGATAATTATAAAAGCAACTGCTAATGATAATTATTATTTTTATCGGTGGACAGATGCTTTAACGGGCGAGATTATTTCATTAAATCCAATAGATACTATAATAATTTCTTCTGATATAGAACTAATAGCAGAGTTTATTACGGAGCCACCTGTTTCTATTACTTTAACTACTGACCCTTTTGGTTCGGGCAAAACCACAGGTGCGGGTAACTATAAAAAAGGTGCAGAAGTAACTATAACAGCCATAATTACTAATGATTGCTATACTTTCAGGCGTTGGAAAGATATAAATGGCAATTTAATTTCAACGCAACCTGAATATATTTTTATTGCAGATAGCAATACTATTTTGGTGGCAGAATTTTTGGTCAAAGAATTTGCTGTGACTATTTATTCAAGTCCAACGTATATGGGGAGTATTAGCGGAGCAACTACGGGCTTATATGATTGCGGCAAAGAATTAAATTTAAAGGCAGCAAGTAGCGACACAGTATATAGTTTTGCATATTGGTCGGATGAATTTGGTAATGTATTAGAGACAAGTTTAGAAATAAGTGTTACAATAAAAAATAATATCACGCTTATTGCAAACTTCGTATTAGGCATTTTAGAAGACGATATTTACGATATTAGCATTGTTCCGAATCCTGCAGAAAACGACTTTAACATTATCTTTAACAGCCCCGATGAGCAAAGAATTTCCGTCTATTTATTAGATATAAGTGGAGCAACAGTTTTAGATATTTTTGAAGGTATAGCATCACAAGGCGAGCAGATTTATCACATAGATAAAGAGTTATCAAGTGGCACATATTTCATCAAATTTATCATTAATGGCAAATCGGCATTGCGAAAAGTTATAGTAAAATAGAATTAGATTCAAGAAAGTTCACATCCCGTTATGACGAAATTAGTTCGGCATCTACTAATTTTAACGAGGAGGTTCTGAAATAAGTTCGGCAGGACAGACTATAAATCAATACTAATAATAAAAAAACCTATCCGTGATTGGATAGGTTTGGATAGGAAACATACATATTTCTTATGCAATGTGTTAATTTACTACTATCTTTTTTACAATTATGTTTCCTTCAACAGATAATCTTAAGAAATAAATACCTTTTGGAAGATTGTCGGTCTTTATTGTCTTAGTGAATGTTCCTGCCGATACATTATTATCGCAAATATATAATACTTCTCTGCCTGATAAATCTAATAGTATTATATGTATATTAGCAGTTTTCACAATATCTAATGAAATTTTAAATTCCTCGCTTGTTGGATTTGGCGTTACTGACAATGTTGCAGATTTAATGTTTTCTTCAAACGAATAAGATATAAATTTTCTAAATCTTGCTTCATAATTAGCATCCTTATTTACGATGAATGTATAATTAGGATTGCTTGATATTAAAAAATTATTTAAGTAATAACCTGCAAAAACATAGTTAGGATTAGGGGTTGCAATTAACTGACAAATTGTATTAGAATCATACTGACCCGCACCAACAACAGAACCACCATTGCCAGGAATTATATCTACTGAAATCTGATATTTAGCAGTAGAAGAATTTAAAACAAATTTTGCTTCATAATTAGCATTCTTGTTTACTGTAAAACTATAATTCGGATTATTTGATACCATAATATTATTTAAATAATAACCTACAAATTGATAATTACTATTAGGTGTCGCTACTAATTGGCAAGTTGTATTAGAATCATACTGACCCGCACCAACAACAGAACCTGCACCCGAAGGAGTTACATTAACCGAAACTTGATACTTCGGAACAGGTTTTAATTCAAATTTTGCTTCGTAATTAGCATCATTATTTACTATAAAATTGTAATTAGAATTACTTGATACTAAAGCATTATTTAAATAATAACCTACAAATTGATAATTACTATTAGAAGTCGCTACTAATTGGCAAGTTGTATTAGAATCATACTGACCAGAACCAATAACAGAACCTGCCCCCGAAGGAGTTATATTAACCGAAACTTGATACTTCGGAACAGGATTAAGAGATATAAAGTGAGCAACTAATGTGATATCGCTATTAACTATTATAGTCATATTTGGAATTAGCGAGTAATCAACATTGTTTTTAGTCCATTTCACAAAACGATAACCTGCATTCGGCATAGCAGAAACACGAGTAATGCTTCCAGAATTATAAACTCCACCACCGATGACATTACCAGAATTAGACGGCGATGCTAATAATGTTAATGTAAATTGGTTAGATGTAATTGTTGTATCCCACTTCGCATAGAATACTTTATTACCTGTGCTACCTTGATTTATAGATGTTATTGGTGTTCCTGTTAGTCCTGAATTGTTATACCAACCTGCAAAATTATATCCTGTTTTAGTTGGTGTTGGAAGTGTTATCGTTGGTGTTTCTATTGTATAAATTGTCGGGGACATAATTCCGCTACCACCATTCAAGTTATAGGTAATTGTCCATTCAACAGGACTGAAATTAGCAAACAAGGAGTCGTTTTTAGTAATATTAAATATATATGGATTATTTGAACTGATTGTTGTGTTTGCTCCTTTCCTTGTCCAGTTTATGAACTTATAACCCGTGCTTGCTACAGCAGTAAGTGTTACGCTTGTGCCACTATCCAAACTCGTCAGATTGCTTGGATTTGTGCTTACCGTTCCGCCTTTGCTTGCACTTACTAATAGCGTGTATTTTGGGGTAGAAGAATATGCCCCAACAACAAAACTAACAGAATCACCTGACGAATGAACAGAAATATTAGAAATATATAATCCACTCGCAGAACCATTTTCTAAAAAACTGGTAGTAAGATTTGTAGTGTTATCGGTAATAGTATTACGTATAACACTATTGTGCGTATAAACATTGTTATACAATGCCTTATTTATAGAACCTGCCACTGAATTAGTTCCGCCTGCTCTATATACATACATTTCACCTTTTGTTCCTGAACTATCGCCATAATAGTTTCCTTTTCCGCTTCTATTTTTATTTATCCTATATATTAACACACCTGTGTTTTCAGAAGGATAAGTAGTTAATTTAGAAGTGTTGAATTCTTTATTAAGGTTTCTTAACTCAAGCACAAAGAAATAATTAGGGTCAGTGGTGCAATTAATTTTATAAGCGTTTTTTGTTACATTTTGCTTACAATGTTGCAAAGTATAAGTTCCATTAGCACTTATAGTAGGTATAGAATCAAGCCATAGTCCATATTTTTGTCTTTCATACATAGTGACATAATTACCACCATTAGACATTAAAGACCAGTTTCCGACTCTATTTATACCAGTATTAACATATAAATCTGGTGCCCCGAATGTATGAAAAAATTCATGACATAGAACATCTAACATATTCGGCGGAACACCTCCACCAGATGGATTATTACCAAATTCGAAGTTGAGATTAAAAGTATTTAAATACTTTCCTCTAATAGGTCCAAATTTGTATGTTGGATTAGTAGTAGTATAATACCCATTGCAATTGGCAGAACTATATCCTAATCCCCAGCCCGTCATACCATTTAAAAAAGAATGGTCGCCCACACTATGGGGCCATATTATATTATTCCAGCCGACAGGCACGCCCTGAAGTATAACAGAAATATTGTCCACAAAACCATCGCCGTTGCAATCTATTTTTAGATTCTGTGGAACATTATTAGCGACATTAGTAATAATGTCTTTTATAAATGCTCCATAACACGTTGCACCACTGGTAATACTATTTCTGGTGTATGGAGATTTGTATTGGTAAAGATGTGTATTAACCGTTAATTGGTTATATGATAACTCTTTCCAATACGATTTGAAAGAATTAGAACCATGATTGTAAACCGTATCATAATAAGATAGCGGATAATAAAACGATGGTCCGTTGTTCCAGGTAACCAAAATTACAATCTGATTAATAGTATCGAAGGGAGACGGACCCTGAAAACTATTATGTTGTTTTTGGTTACTTTGTGGAAGTGCTGTTGCATCAAGCAAATTTGCTCTTTTATTAGCAATATACTCTTGTGAGTGCAACAATTCTGTTTGCAATCCTCGTGATTGCGGTCTTCCTTTTCCTACGACTAAATCAGTAGAAATAAGGTCACTGCCGACTTTATCAGCATAAACATAAAAACCTGTTTCAGGGTCTTTTACAATCGTATAACCATCTGCATCATGCAAATAATTATAGAACTCATCTCCCGACGCAAAACAATTGACTACACTACCATCGGGCTGTGTAATTGTTTGCGGAATGTTCTGCAAATATGCAGCATTTAACAGGCAACTACATATAGCAACAATTATTATTGCTGCTATTATTACTGCTCTAATAGCATTTGCTGCTTTAATAACAGCATTGGATAATCTTGAAGTTTTCATTTTTTTAACTTATTTATAATTAAATGATTAATTTCGTATTATGTTTTGTTATTTTCATTCCTGTTTTGTAAATAAGCATTTGCAAAATCAGTTATGTTTTAACAATAATTCAAATAACAAAATGCAAAATTAATTCTATAAGAAATACGCACCAAATAAAAAATTATAAGATGCTATTTTCCGTCTTATGATGTGAAAAAAAATTATAAGATGCTATTTTCCGTCTTATGATGCCGTTTTCCGTTATATGATGGGGGAGGATTTATTGCAATATAAAATATATACTTCTAAAAATATATTTGCTCGCAATCTAAACAATAAAAAAAGTAGAACTTTTCAGTTCTACTTTTAATTTTTTTATTACGATAAATCGTATTTATTCAGCACTATAAATAGTTGATTCTATCTGAACACGCACAGTTCTATTATAGAACCTACCTTCAGGGAAATCATTAGGATAAATTGGATTTTCTGGTCCAACTCCTGTCATATTAATGCTTTTATATTTGCCGCCTGATGCTTTTTGAATGCCATTTCTAACGGAAGTAGCACGTCTTTGTGAAAGTTTAACGTTTGCATCAAATAGACCAATAATGTCGGTATGACCTGTTACTTGTATATCTGATGTTTGCATAATACGTCCATAAACGTAATCGTTCATCACTCTTTCATTTATAGGTCCCCCTTGGTCTGAGCCGAATGGGAAAAGAATCAAAGAGTAATCTTCTTTTGTTTTTCCTTCACCTGTTGCTACAAGACGTTCTTGAGTTGATATTTGCAGAACAGGTATCTCAATAGGGTCAGACGTGCATATAGCACCTGATTTAGTTGTAATAAATAGTTGTGCAGTAAATGGCTGATTATCTTGCGGATAATCGCTGTTTTCATTTGTCCAGTCCCAAGTAAATTCTGTGTTTTCAACTTTACCTAAATCTGATAGAGTAATCCAATCTTTTCCGCCTTGTTGGATAACAATTTTTCTACTTGCAACTAATTCATCTTCAACGCCATTAGTAAATTTAAATCTCATATCATCGGGCTGTGGAACTTTAGAAACGTCTTTGTCAAATATAGGTTTATACACTTCCCATTCGGTGCTTCTAATTTCAACTCTTCTATTTTCGCGCATACCGAGAGTATCTTTTCTATTAGATGGTGCTTCGGGAATGTTTCTTGACCTAACTTCCATCCTGTCTTCAGTAATTCCCCATATATCTCTAAAATAATTACGGACAAGTTCTGCTCTTGATTGCGATAGTCCTGCAGTATTTTTTTCTGCAGGTGTTTCGTCATCGTTATTACCTACAAGAATAATTTTTTCGTTTGGATATTGATTTAATCTAAATCCAAATATATTTAAAATATGATAATACTTTTCTAATGTTCCACCTATAATAGTAGTATCAGAAAAGTTCCGAGTATCATTTTTAGATTTAAATATATGATAGCGTTCAGGAAATGTTGCAGAACCTTCATCAAAGAACACATAAGTTAATAGCGGATACAAATCATATGTTAATTGTTCCGCCATAACAAGACCACTAAAAGTGGCTAATTTCGGTTGTCTTCCTTTACTTTTTGATATATAATCCGCTTCTTCAATTATAGCGGCAAGTGTTGGTCTTTCGCCCATAGGGATTCTTAAATCAAACGAATCGGCGTGCTTTTTAGCAGTATCTGCAAACTCTGTCATTTCATGGAATGGCACTTTTTGTGAAACTGTTTTAGTTCCATATCTTGGATGCGTAGAAATTATATCTAACGTTATTTCTTGTGCTGTATCGCTTCCATTAACAAAATCTTCTATTGTTACGATATGTTGGAACGTTCTTGTTTTTTCTATATAAGTATTTTCAACAGTTTTGCCTGTATGTTTGTTTGCCATTGAAACGGTTGCAACTATTGGCTCACCCGAACAATCGTCCACAATAACTCCTGTTATAATAACAGTTCTTGGATAAACTGGAACCCATCCCATATACAAGTCCAAGCCGCCTTGATTACCAGATATATCACTTCTTGTAGATGAAAAATAAACTTGTTTTCCATCAGCCGATATTGTAATAAATTGGTCATCGCCTGATGTGTTTAGAGGTCTTCCTAAATTTTCTGGGGCACTCCAAGTTCTTGTAGCATCGTCATAATACGTAACATAGAAATCAAGTCCGCCATATCCACCTGGTCTATTAGATGAAAATATTAACGATTTGCCATCAGCACAGATATAAGGCGAACATTCTTGGTATGTAGTATTGATTGCTGTTAAATTTTGAGGAGTTTTCCAATCGCCTTCAAAATCGTCCCAATCGGCATACCATATATCCATTTCGTCGTGAACGTTCTTACCTGCACTATTTGGTCCTCTGCGAGTAGATGTAAAATATACTCTTTTACCATCGGCAGTAAGTGTCGGCTGTGAATCGAAATTTTCGGAATTAAGATTCCTATAATTTCGCGGTTTAGTAAATTTAATTACATCTGCCGCTGCATCATCAATAGTAGCACCATAAATATCACAATCGCCCATACCATCAGGACGATTGCAGCCCGTGAATAGCAATGTTTTACCGCCTGCCGATATACATGCAGTGCCTTCATTGAGAACAGTATTTATACCTAAATGGTCGTTATCAGGGCTTAAATCAATGTTATATGGAACAATTCCATCATAAACAGTATCTGCTGCATTCTTTTTAGTAAATGCCCAGAAGTCCGTAGATAACTTGCCGTTAGGTAATTCTTTGCTTCCTCGTCTGTTGGAAACAAATATAAAACGCTTGCCATCAGCCGTTACGGATGGCGCATAATCTAACTCTCTGGAATTAATTGACGACCCTAAATTAATTATTTTGAGTCGTGGATTCCCAGCCGCTCCAATACCTTTTAGTGGAGTTCGAGTTCCTGAACCGCTTTGATGTTCTAAAACGGTTCCATACAAATGCTTCTGATTTACTTGCGTTATAAGTAAATCATTGCCGCTACTTTCTGTTTCTTGCAGTTTTTCTTCTGCTAATAAACTAATGTTCATAAGCAGTATTATTGAAAACAGCAATGCTAACTTTGTAGTTAAACAATTCATAATCTTTACGAAATTTATTATAAAAAAATATTTCTAATTAACAATTTGTGTTTAAAAAACACATTTACAATTTTAATAACTTGCAATATAACATTTTTTTTTAAACTAATTATTGTTTTAAAAAAATTACTATTGCTATCAAATATAAAGTTTTTTTATGTTACAATAGAGTTGCATAAAATTAGGAGATGCCGAAATAAGTTGGTATGATATTTTAAAATGTTATATATGTAATGTTTTTTTTGAAAAAACATTATTTTTGTAAAATATAATTTGCAAATTAAAATATTATGGAACAAAATTTTATATATCAATTAGTTGGAAATAATGTAGTCGGTTGGGCTATTAGTGCCGCCATTATAATAGGATTTATTACCGTATATGCACTTGCTGCTATACTTGCAGAACTTAAAATATCCGCATGGATGCAAAGGCGAGTAGGTCCTTGGCGAAATACATATCACGGAATAGGACAACCTCTAATAGAAGTTATAAAACTTCTCCAAAAGGAAGATACCACCCCCGACAGAGCAGATAAAATACTATATAATCTTGCTCCTTTTATAGTTTTTATGGGAACTTTGATGGCATTTGCTGTCTTACCATTCGGTAAAATATTTATCCCGTCTGATATTAATTTAGGATTGTTTTATTGCTTTGCAGTTAGTGCATTCGGCATTGTAGGTATTATACTTGGCGGTTGGGCAAGCCATAATAAATACTCTATGCTTGGAGCAATGCGTGCTGCTGCACAAATGGTAAGTTATGAAATTCCTATTTCAATTTGTCTGCTATCTATTGCTGTAATGACTAATTCATTAAATATGAGTGTTATTGTAAATGTGCAAAACGGTTGGTTCTGGAATTGGAATATATTCGGCGGAAGTGGTGGAATAGAAACTTTGATACTAATTCCATTTACACTTGCGTTGTTTGTAATATATTTTATTGCATCGCTTGCTGAAACGAACAGAACGCCATTTGATTTACCTGAAGGCGAATCAGAAATAGTAGCAGGATATGGCACAGAATATTCGGGAATGAAATATGCTATGTTTTATTTAGCAGAATATGCTAATATGTTCGTTGTATCTGCTCTTGTTACGATAATGTTTTTAGGCGGTTGGAATTCGCCTTTTGGTGGTTTTCTAAATTACGATTGGCTACAACCTTTCTGGTTTATAGGTAAAGCAATGTCAATTATTGTTTTACAAATTATAATTCGTTGGACTTTACCTCGCTTAAGGGTGGATCAACTTATGCATACTACTTGGAAGGTGCTTGTTCCATTCGGATTAATATGTTTCTTTGCTGTTGCATTGTATTCAATGTTTTGGTAGTATGGGAAAAAGATTTATCTTTATGTGTGGTTTATTATAGTAGCATCTAAAAATGTCATACTGCATCAAGTATGACATTTTTAGATGTGTCTTTTGTTCTTATCCTTTAATTTCGCATCTATCAAAAATATAATCTACTTTTTCGAAAATCTCGTCAAAACTAAAAAAGGTTTCTATTTCTTTTTTGGTAAAGTGTTGCATAATTGCTTTATTTTTTAATAAAGTATCCTTAAAAGGAATCTTTTTATTCCAGGTTTTCATTGCAGATTCTTGAACTAATTCATAAGCAACTTGACGTTTTAATCCTTTATTTATCAGTGCAAGAAGAACTTTTTGTGACGCATACAATCCTTGTGTTATATCTAAATTCTTTTTCATATTTTCAGGATAAACCATCAAATTTTCAACTAATTCTATCGTTCTATTTAAAATATAATCAAAAGTCACCGTTGCATCGGGCATAATTATTCTTTCTACACTTGAATGCGAAATATCTCTTTCGTGCCATAGAGCATTATTTTCCATAGCCGCTATTGTATAACTGCGAAGAAGACGAACCTGTCCGCTAATATTTTCTGCAGATATAGGGTTGCGTTTATGAGGCATCGCACTACTTCCCTTTTGCCCTTGCGAAAAATATTCTTCTGCTTCCAACACTTCTGTTCTTTGTAGGTGTCGCAATTCTATTGCAATTTTTTCAAGCAACGAACCTGCAATAGCAACAGTAGAAATGAAGTTAGCATGAGCATCACGCTGCACTATTTGGGTAGAAATTGATGCAGGAGTTAGATACATTTTTTGGCAAACATATTTTTCTACTTCGGGAGAAATATGTTCGTAAGTTCCTACTGCTCCGCTTATTTTTCCTACCGAAACTTCTCTAAATATATTATAAAATCTATTAATATTTCGCTTACATTCTTCATACCATAGTGCCATTTTAAGACCGAAAGTAGTAGGTTCGGCATGTATTCCATGGCTTCTGCCTATGCAAATTGTATGTTTATATTTAAGTGCTTGCTGTTTTAAAACATCTGCTAACCTCTTCATTTCACTCATTATTATGCACAAAGCCATAGACATTTGAGCGGCTAAAGTCGTATCTAATACGTCACTTGATGTCATTCCGAGATGTATATAACGCGAATCTTCGCCAACAAGTTCTTCTAAAGATGTAAGAAAAGCAATAATATCGTGTTTGGTTTTTTCTTCTATTTCTTGTATTCTTGGGATATTTATTTTTGCTTTTTCTTTAATTTTTTTTAGCGATGCTTTTGGTATATTTCCCAGTTTGGATTGTGCTTCGCAGGCAGCAATTTCAATTTTGAGCCATATATCATATTTAAATTCATCTGACCATAACATAGCCATTTTTTCTCTTGAATAACGAGGTATCATAATTTTAACCTTACATTATTTATTATTACAAAAATAAACTTTTTTTTTGTAAAAAAAATAGATTCCGAAATGAATTCGCAATGCCGATTTTATAATTTATTTTACTATATTAGCATAAAATTATAAAAAAAATGAAATTCATAAAAGAAACACTCAACGATTTAGTTGTTTTTCTTAAAAATCCAATAGAAAAACAAGATAATACAAAAACAATAAAAGATAAAATAAAAATACTGATTGTTGTATTATTTATTGATTTTGTAGTTGCAGGAATTATGATGGGAATTGCCGCAATTATAGAACATTTTGGATTGATTAACACCGAAGACCATTTATTATATGGCTTATTAGAAGAATCACCTGTATGGCTTATTTTATTGTTAATCGCAATAATTGTCCCATTTATAGAAGAGTTAGTTTTTCGCCTTCCGTTAAGATTTAAATACAATTATTTCCTTCGTTTTACACTTTTATTATCTTATATAGCAGGAAAGAAAAATAAAATTAGATTAGAAAATTGCTTAAAAACATTATGGAACAAGTATTTTCGTTTTACATTTTATTCAATAGCGTTAGTATTTGGTCTTGTTCATTTAACAAATTACGATATTGCTATTGCTATAATTATTTTTGCTCCGATATTAATTTGTTCGCAATTTGTAGGTGGTTTATTAATGGGATATTTGCGGGTAAGATATAGTTTTATTTTAGGATTTATTTTGCACGCTGTTTATAATGGCATTTTAATTGGTGCATCTTTAATTGCTATGAACGATTTAGAAAAATTAAATATTGATTATGTAAGTTATTCACTAAAAATAACAGAAGTATCAAAAAAAGAAAGCGAAAGTTCTTTATATGGCAGAGATACAATTACTTTTAATGCAGTAAAAATGAAGCAAATTATTGCTTATTTAGTTTATGAAGATGAATATTTTATAACTTCAAATGATACGAATAAGTTAAATACAAAAATTAAATTAAACTTTATAAATCATAATTTTGAGCATTTAGAAGTTAAAGAAACAATACTAAAACATTTATCTAATACATATAATTTTGAAATTAAATACAAAATAGTAGCAAACGATGAGGTTATTTATATACAAACAGCAGATATTACAAAACTAATGACTAATATATCATCAAATCTGCAAACATTTGATAAAAGTTATTACGCAAGTTCTATACAAACAACAGATAATAAAATAGAAATGAAAAATGTAACTTTAAACGAATTAGCAAGAACTCTTCAAACTAACTATAAAAAAGTTATTAAATATGATGAAAACAATTTGAATTTTAATAAATATGATTTTACTATTCCAACAAAATTAAGTTTTGAAGAATTAAAAGAACATTTATACACTAACTACGGACTTTTATTAGATAACAGCGAGACAGAAGTGGAATATGTTTATGTTGATTTTTTGTAACATTATATAAAAAAATGTCCTGCTGAACTTGTTTCATTACAAAAAATAAAATCGTATATTAGTTTTTTATAAAAATAAATTAAATAAAAAATATTATGACAACTTACGAAATAACAATTGATGACAATAATATTTCAGGGAAACATTTTTTGAAATATGTTAAAACATTACCTTTTGTTTCTATTTCCAGCCCTAAAGCAAAAAAAATGAATGGTTTAGATGAAGCATTGGAAGATATTAGAAAAGGACGGGTATCTGAACCAATGAATATAGAAGAATTTAATGAATATATAGACAAAATATGGCAGGAAGTATAAATGAAATATAGTATTATTGAAACAAATAAATTTAAGAATTCTCTTAAACGATGTGCAAAAAGAGGATACAATAAAAACTTGCTTAAAGAAGTAATTAATATGCTTGCAAAAGGCGAACAATTACCTGCAAAATATAATGACCATAAATTGCACGGGAAATATAAAAATTGCAGAGAATGTCACATAGAACCCGATTGGCTTTTGGTTTATAAAATAGAAGATGATAAACTTATTCTTACTTTAACTAATACAGGAACTCACTCTGATTTATTTTAGAAGCATATTCATCAAAAAAAGTATCTTTGCATCATTATAAAAATAAATTTAAACAAAAAATATTATGACAACTTACGAAATAACAATTGATGATAATAATATTTCAGGGAAACATTTTTTGAAATATGTTAAAACATTACCTTTTGTTTCTATTTCCAGACCTAAAGCAAAAAAAATGAATGGTTTAGATGAAGCGTTGGAAGATATTAGAGAAGGACGGATATCTGAACCAATGAATATAGAAGAATTTAAAAAATATACACAAAAAATATGGGATAAAGCGTAGTGAAGTATGAAATTAAAACCACAAAGAAATTCGATAAAAATCTTGAGAAATGCAAAAGAAGAAATCTTAATATAGAATTACTTTGGGAGGTTGTTGGTATATTAGAATCAGGCAAGTCACTACCAGCAAAGTATAAAACACATAAATTAAAAGGCGAGTATAAAGATTGTTGGGAATGCCACATACAACCCGATTGGCTGTTGGTATGGCAACAAAAGGATAAAGAATTAATTTTGATATTAACTAATACCGGCACTCATTCGGATTTGTTTTGAGATACATTAAATCTTTAAAAAAATCATATTTTAGTGTTTTATAAAAACAAATTTATTCGAAAAAAAAGTTATTTTAGTATTTCATAAACATAAATTAAATAGAAAAATGAAGATAAAAATTAATGAAATTACAGGTATAATAAATCCTGTTGGAAATGGCATCACGCCAAAAACAGAAGGCAACCTTTCTTGTAGTGGTTTTTGTTACCGCGTTCCGCCATTATTATTAAACTCGCAATTTGTGGCAGTGAAATTGCCACCAGCAGCGCTAAAATAATTAGACATATCCACCGCTCTATTACCAGCATCGGATATAACCAAATTATTTATACTTAAGTTATAATTAGGAGAACTATAACTTCCTGATACATTAAAAATGCTTAATTTGTTATTATTTCCGCTAATTGTAACTCTTGAGTTTCCAGTTCCGCCATTGATGGTTAGGTTTTTTTGGATTCTTATTTCACTACTCGTAAGCGTAATAGATGTAACACTCGAAGCAAAAGTAATAGTTGCCCCATCAGCAGCATCTGCGATAACCTGCCGCAAAGAGCCAGGACCAGAATCGGCGTCAGAGGTTACTGTTTGTGCATTTAGAACGAATGTTGTAGCAAATATTATTGCCGTGATTGCTGTAATTTTTATTTTCATAATTTTAAAATCTATTAATTTTGTTTATAATTTGCTTTTCTGAAATACAAAGATAACTTTTTTTATTTGTTTAATTTTCCAAATGTGTATATACAAAAACTTTTTAATAAAAAATATATAAACACTGTCATACCGCATCAAATGCGGTATTCCCTCAAATATTAAAAAAGATATGCCGCATCGAGTGCGCAGTGTTAATTTTAATGTTCTATTTACTGGCGCTAATACAACAAAATAAAAAAATATATGAAATAAAAAAAATGTGTTAACACATCCTAAAGAAACTTCTAAAAATATGTTTGTAATACCAAACTTGATTTGGCGTCTCCTGCAAAGATTTTTAAACAAGTCCACAATGCCGAAGTTATAGCGCACTTTCCGGTGTTTTTGGTTCAGCCATAATAGTATTGCCTTTTTGCAAAACAACTAAACCTGCCTTTGCTCCTCTGGGTTTGCTGACATATTTTTTTTGCGTATATGTAACGGGGGTGTATTTAGAATTTTTTGCGGCAGAATAATATGCGGTAATTTCGGCGGCTTTGTTAAGAATTAATTTTGGCAATTTCCCGTCAGAAGTACCGCCACGCACCACACAATGCGACCCGCCAACACCTCTTGCATGAAGCCAAACATCATTCGGTTTAGCAAATTTCATCGTTAGTTCATCGTTATTTGCAGCATTTTTTCCAACATAAATCGTATAGCCGTCGCCCAGTTCGAACGCTCTAAATTTAGTCGCAATAGGTCTTTCTTCGGTTTGCATAATTACAACAGATTTTTTTATAAATTCTTTTTTTATTTTTTCCAAATCGCCCACATTTTCGGCAGTGTTAATTCGTTCGATTGCACTTTGAATTTGCTCTAATTTTGCTTTTAATATCGGAAGTCGTTTTTCTCTGTAAGCCGCTTCTTCAATGGCTTTACGGGATTTTGTATAATATTTATTTGCGTTTTCTAACAAAGTAAATTTTCCATCCAAAGGAATAATTGTCGCTTTTTCGTTCCAATCTTTCAGTTCTATTTGCTCGGAAATTCTTTGTTTTAAACTTGGTTGCGATAATAATAATTCTGCGAAAGTTCTATATTTATCGGCTCTTTCGAGCGAGTCATCTATATTGGAGCAAATGTCAATTGTTTTTAACAATCGCTTTTCATCGCGTTTTAATTTAGGCAAAAGTTCTTTTAATATTTCATTTCTTTTTCGCTCGATTATATTTTGCACGCATTTATATTTTATCGCAGCACTAATAGAATCAAAGGTTTTAAGGACTTCATAATTGGTTAATGGAATCAAAGAAAGTAATTTTGAGTTGTTATTTTTCAAAACATAATATTGATTTTGTTTTAATAAATACTCTGAAAATTCTTTTGCTTTCGAATGAAGATTATCTTTTTCTTCGCTCGACAGATCATTAAAAATTTTATTATAATTCTGATTTTCTGTCAATCCATTCGAGTGGCAAAATTCCATTGCATAATATTTTCCGAGCAAAAAATTTGATTTCGTTAGATACTCAATTATTGTAAAATTATTTTCAGTTGCATCAGTTATAATATTTTTTTCTATTTCTTTATAATCAATGTTTATAAGGTTTTGCGAGTTATTTAATGCAAACAATATTTTATTATTTTTACTATTACACAAAAATAAATTTGCATTTCCACCGCCAAAAATATGACATATAATTTTATGATTTATAAATTTTAATTCAATAATTCTTTCATTTTCAATCATTCGAACATCCTGTAAATACTCGCCAAGCAGTTCATTACACAAATCAATCGAATTACTTTTCGCTCTAATCATATTTGCATAAATAAACAATGCAGAAGAAAAAGGAGCATTCGTAAAATGCAAAAATATTTCTTTATTGCCATCAAAAAAATCAATCGTAATTGTATCTTTTTCCTGCGAAAAACATTGTATCACTTTCATTCCAACAAGTTGCGAAACCTCTTCTTTCAACTTCAACAATGTATAATAATTTTGCAGCATTTTTTTCTTTTGCTTATAAAT
>WRLB01000023.1 GCA_009777815.1 Bacteroidota bacterium | reverse complement strand
GTTTAACAGGCGCAGCAAGCGTTATAGCAAGACATTAGAAATGTTAGATAATACATTATTATTGTTTTTTCACAGAAAGCAATTCAATACAAGTATTTAGTCACCAATGCCTCCTGTGGAGGGGTGGCATTTGCTTTAGCAAATGACGGGGTGGTTCCATTTGAGGTGGTTATATTCGGGGTGGTTATATTTGTGGAAGTTCTATTATTTGCTTTAGCAAATAACTCAGTAAACTTAGATTCTATAAACTTCAACACATTAGCCATATTCTTTCTAACATCCATATCTGATATATGAATAACCATCAAACCTAATCCTTCTAAATAAGCATCTCGCACTTCATCATATTCCATTTTATTATTATGACTGCAACCATCAATCTCTATAACTACACCATAATTAGCATTAAAAAAATCTACTATATAATTACCTATAATTTTTTGTCTATCAAAATCTAACTTATGGAATTTCTTGTTTTTTAATTCATTCCACAATAATGCTTCAGCAAGATTATTTGCTTTGCGTAATTCTTTTGCTCTTTGTTTTAATTTTGGATTATATGGCAATTCTGAATATTTTAGAAACTCTCTTTTATAGTTACTTTCATTTGAGCACCCCGCAGTTTGAGACCACCCCGCAGTGCTTTCGCACTGCTTCCCCTCCACAGGAGGGGAACTTTTGTCCCAGTTCCCCTCCCGTGGAGGGGTGGCATTTGCTTCAGCAAATGACGGGGTGGTTCTATTATTTGCTTTAGCAAATATTGACGGAGCAACAGAAAACACCCCCGCAAACTCCTCTTCCCACACAAATGCCTTCTCACCTGCAATTTCCACATCGTCAATCAAACTATTTCCACATTTTATGTTATTATGAAGAGAAGGAAGTGCGTGTTCACTTTTGCGTTTAGTTGCTTCTATTTCCTCTTTAGAAATGCCCTCTAATACCTTTAATAACAAAGATAACTTCGTCACCTCAACCGCCTGCTCATCAATATCTACACCATAAATATGCTCCAATAAAATCTGCTTTCTCTCATTTAAAGTTAATTTTTTATTCGGACTCTTCCGCTGATAAATATCCAAAATATACTGATACGCAACCAATAAAAAACTACCCGAACCACAAGCAGGATCAAGTATTTTTATATTTTGTTTCTTCGGAATCGTATTTTGCACAATGTAATCAACAATATATTCAGGCGTATAATAAACCCCGCCCGCCTTACGAACAGCGGGCTTGTCATCAATTTTTATATTCTTATTCGTGAGGTCAATTTCTTTTCCGAGAAATCTTTCATAAACCGAACCCAAAATATAAGCAGGCATAACATCAAACATATAAGGGCTATCACCATATAAACTGCTAATTATATCCTGAATTACAACATCAACAATATGCAATTTCTGCGTAATTGTATCAGGAATTCCACGCTCAATATTCTGCGAAAAATGAAACAAACCCGAGTTATATTTCCTATCAGCATACTCAAAAAGTTGGCAAAGCGATTTATAACTTTTAGCAATCGTTTTAAGATTTCCGTAATCTTCCAGTCCCCTATCCTCAATAATTCGCAAGAAAATAATGCGGTCAATAATCTTTTGAACAGCAAAATTAATTTTCTCTTTATCGCTATTCATAAAATTATTTGCAGAACGCAAAACTATTTCGCGAGCAAGCATTTTACGCCACTCTTCAATTTGCTCCAAGAACGCATTATCAACGGTTTTTTCGCTTTTAGCAAATGTGTCAGAGATGATGCCTTTTTCTTTAGCATACTCTTTAATACTGCCTTCCAAGACATTATTGAACTCAAAAAGATTCCACAATTGCTCAAACTTATCTACATATTCAGTATATTTTATTAGTTCCACTCGTCCAATAGCGGCTCTGTCGGTAGATGATGGTTCTATATTTTTTGTATTATAGATAGCAAGTTTTTCAAAATTAGTAAGCACCGAAATATATAATCCCGCCGACCAACCATATCTACGCACCTGAAATGCGGGTTCTAATTCTGTTTCTATATTAACTTTTGGTGCTTTTGCTTCCACGAAGAACGCTCTATTATTAGTTCCGCCGTTGTTATGGCAGAATGTATAGTCGGTTCTTTTCATAGTTCCTTCGATGCTAATTCGTTCTTCTTCGTAGACATATTTTTCGTTCAGTGGATTTTGTTTTTGGTTTTGTATATCCCAGTTTAGGTAGGTAAAAAGTTTGTCTACGAACTCTCTTCTAATAATAGTTTCGTCAATATTATTATCTTTATTATCATCAAAAAAGTTGACGAGTTTTTTAATATTTTCTTTTGCTTCGCTTTGCTTATATATTTTCATACTTTAAAAATAGTTAATTTTTAGAGAGAAAAGGGTATAATGTGATGAAATGAGTGCGGCAGGAGAAAAAATAAATGTAATAATTTTAAAATATTTTTCGTATTTTTGTATTATTATATCATACTAATTTTGATTTTTTATAAAAAATATAAGGTAATTTATTATGGCTAAAGCCAAAGGTAAAATAGTTATAGATACAGAAAAGTGTAAAGGATGTGGAGTATGTGTTGTTGCATGCCCGCAAAAATGTATATCATTAGGTGATAAACTAAATTTAAAAGGATATACTTTTGCAATACAAGATGCTACTAATTGTGTCGGATGTGCTGCTTGCGGCATTATTTGTCCTGATGCGGCAATTACAGTGTATCAAATTAAAGAATAAACTAACAAACAAAATATAGTTTTTGTTTGTTATTGTGAACAATTTTAATGAATTGCAATCGCAAGTTATTGGCTATTGCAAGGAATCTTATTTTCAGCATAACAGATGGTAAACCGTTGAGTGAAAATTGCATTTGCTTTTCGCAAATGCTTTAAATAGTTATAAAAAAACAAAATGCCGTGTAATCACGGCATATAAAAACAAAATATACTTATATTATTTTCTATTTTATGAATCTACCATTGTTTTTAGATTTTGCTTATCTAAATGCTTTGTTTCGTAGACGCTTTGCACTAAAACAGCACAATCTACTATCATTATAACGCTTCCATCACCCATAATAGTAGAGCCCGAAATCGCCTTAATAGTGCCAAGATACTCGCCTAATGACTTGATTACAACTTCCTGTTGTCCAAGCAAATCATCAACAATGATACCAATGCTTTGCGAACCAATGCCTACAATAACTACATAACTTTTAGAAATATCATCCTTCTTTTCTGGTGTATCAAGAGCGTAATCTAATCTTAATAATGGAATAACATCTTCTCTAATTCTAATTACTTCAATCTGATTAAGAGTATGAATATTTTCTACATCCACAGAAACTACATTTAAGACAGAATTTAACGGAATAGCAAACTTTTCGCCGCCACAATTAACAATTAATCCCTGAATAATAGCAAGAGTTAAAGGCAATTTAATAAAGAAAGTAGTGCCTTTACCGATTTCCGTTTCAATATCAACAAAACCCTTCAATGCAGCAATATTGGTTTTTACGACATCCATTCCTACGCCACGACCTGATACAGATGTAACCTTTGCGGCAGTGCTGAAACCGGGTGCAAAGATTAATTGATATGCTTCTTTATTAGTCATTTGTGCTGCTTGTTCTGTTGTAATTACACCTTTTTCTATTGCTTTTGATTTTAATTTTTCTGGGTCCATACCTGCACCATCATCAGTAATTTTTAGGACAATGTTGTTTCCTTCTTGTTCGGCATCGAGTATAATTGTTCCTGTTTCGGGCTTTCCTTTTTGCAATCTAACTTCGGGTGTTTCAATTCCGTGGTCGCAGGAGTTTCTAATCATATGAGTTAATGGGTCTGTTAGTTCTTCAATGATACCTCTATCAATTTCAGTTTCTTCACCTTTAACTATAAGATTGATTTTTTTATTAGATTCTTTGCTTAAGTCACGAACAATTCGCGGTGCTTTTTGGTATAGTTTTCCGACAGGGACCATACGCATTTTCATTGCTGCACCTTGTATTTCCGAAGTAATAGAATCAATACTTTCTGCTGTTTCAAGCAAGTCCTTAACACCTTCTTTAAACGTCTCAAAAGTTATATCGGATGCTAAATATCCTGATATTTGCGTTAAACGATTTCTATTTAAAACTAACTCGCCCGACAAATCAAGTATTGCTTCCACTCTATTAACATCTACACGTATAGTAGTATCTGCGGCGGGTTGTTTTGCTGTCTGTTTAACAGGCGTTTTAGTAGGTGTTGGAACATTTGTAGTTGGCACAGGTGCAACAGGTATAGGTTTTTGTTCTTCTTCGGGAACATCTATTTTTACTTCTGCTTCTATATATTCTTCTACTTCATCTATTGGTGATTCTGTATGTTCTTCTATTTCTTCTGTTTGTGTGTCAGTATTTTCTTCTAAATCAGTCCAAAAATCGGAATTAACTTCCAAAAAAGCAGCATCTATAAGTTTTAGTTCATCATCGTTCCATGCATCTGAACCAGCAACTAAATCAGGATTAGATAAAACACTATCTAATGCTTTTTCTCCGCCTTGTGCTGACTCGGTTGTATTGGTATCAATAATGTTTTCTGTTATAGTTGTCGGTGACGCTGTATTGCTATCTGATAGCGACTTTCCTGTTTTAAGAATATCTATTTTAGCAATAGTATCAGTATAATCTACAGGAGAATCATCTTGGTTTTGGACTTTATCTATAAGCATTACAATCCAATCCTGTGTCTCTAACAAGACGTCAATTATGTCTTTATTTATTTTTAGTTCATCTTTTCTTAATTTATTAAGAATATCTTCAGCGTGATGTGTAATTCCTGATACATCAGTAAAACCCATAAAAGAAGCAGTGCCTTTTATAGTATGAAAACTTCTAAACAACTTATTAAGTAGGTCTAAGTCATCGGGAGTTTTTTCTATTTCTATTAAATCTGTTGAGATTGTTTCTAGTATTTCGTTTGCTTCAACTAAAAAACCTTCAAAGATTTCTTGCATTTCAGGGTCGTCGAATACAGCCATTTTAAATTCCAATTATTGATTAAAATAATAATATTTATTTAATTTTATGTATTTGCATTTTATACAAAACATTAAATATAATATTATTTTCGGATAATTTTATTATTTCTTTAAAAAATATTTTTCATATTACTAATTATGTCTTTTGCATTTTCTTTTTAGCAGCAGGAAATAGAATATTATTAAGTATTAATCTATATCCTGGCGAAGAACGATACATATCTAAATCTGTCGGCGGGTCACCTAAAAAATGAGTATAATCCTCAGGGTCGTGTCCGCCATACCAACAATAAGAACCTCTGCCGACATTTGAATGAATATAACGCACCTCATCTGTTCCGTCTTTTATGCCGAGAATTGTAACATTTGGTTTAATTTTATCTTTATAAAAAGCAGTAGTTTGTCCCATAAAGCCCTTTATAACATTTACGTGGTTTTGCGTTAGCATTGTCGGAACAGGGTCATATTTTGCCGAAAACTCAAACAAAGTAAAATAATCTGTTTCAGGTTGCATTTGATAAGCCATTTTTTCTACGTTTATATCAGAAAAAGCACGTTCCATTGGGTCCGTATATACTTTAAAGTTTTCAAACGCAAAAGTATGTTTAAAATTAAGTTTTGCATTGCAATCGTGTTCGGGCGGGTCGCCATCAAATATACTATGACAAATATCAGTATTTTCTGCTGCAAGAGCAATATCATATGTATCTGTTGCTGTGCACATAGCAAATAAAAAACCTCCATCAACAACATATTCTTGGATTTTTTTCACTACTGCTTTTTTCATTTCGGACACTTTTTTGAAGCCCATCTTTGCTGCCATTTTTTCATTAATAGCAACTTGTTGGATATACCATTGATGATGCGAATGCGATGCATAAAACTTGCCATATTGCCCTGTAAAATCTTCGTGGTGTAGATGCAGCCAGTCATAAGTTTTCAACGTATCTGAAAGAACTTCCTCGTCCCAAATAGCATCATAATTAACTTCTGCATATTCTAATGCTAATCTAACAGCATCGTCCCAAGGCAGATTTTCTTGCGGAACGTAAACAGCAATTTTTGGTGCTTTTTCTAAACGCACTACGTCCATATTTACGCCTTCGGCTTGGACTTGTTTATAAATATCTCCGGCATCAAAGTCCGCCACTACTTGATAATCTACGCCTCTAATACGGCACTCGCGAGCAACATCGTCAGAAAAATCTGTCATAAAAGAACCACCACGATAATTAAGTAGCCAATCCCATTCACCACCTTTATCCAAAGACCAATATACTATTCCATATGCTTTAAGATGGTTTGTTTGGGATAAATCCATTTGTATTAATATTTTGTTTGCTGAAATTATATTTGCAGAAAGCAAAAAACAAAATACCAACATAACCTTTTTTACAATTTTACTTTTAATCATATTGCAAAAATACGTTTTTTTTTTGTAAATTTGTTTAAGCCAACTCATTCGAATACATTAAAACCTATATCCTACGCCGAAATTTATATCAAAAATACCATGGTCTTTTTTACTAAACATAAAAGATGAAGGCATTGTCCCCAAACCAAATCCTACATCAAAAAATATGCTTATGTTTAATTTCTTTAGTATTGTTGAATGTCCCAAGTAGACCATTATATCTGCTTGAAAAAAACTTTTGCTATTTGATGTTATTTCTTGATATTCTGTATTATATTTTTCTTCTGTTGTCCGAAATAAACCAACTGTGCTTGATACATAAAAACTATTTCCATCGTTATTTGCGTAATAACGAATACCTAAATCAGTGCCTAATCTAAAATCATTTGTGCCGCTACTACTAATAGCAGTCAGAGACATTTTATGATAGTCACTTTCGCTAATATATAAACTTGGTCTAATTATAAAAGAGAATGATGAACTATAAGGTATTTCAATCGTTGAATACAACGCTAATGATTTGATATCGCTGTCAGTAATAGTTTGCGATAAAATAAACGAAACAGGATGCAAATGAACAGCCACAGAATATTCTTTTTCTTTTTTATTTTCTTCTTGTTTTTCTTCTGCGAAACAAAAAGTATTTATACAAATTAAAATTACTATTAAACAAACTATTTTTTGCATATATTTATTTAATTAAATGTTAATATAATAATTTATATAAAAATACATAAAGTATTTGGTAAAACTACAAATTGCATACTAATTTTAAAGTATAGAACTATATTTTATTGGGTCATTAACTTTTGCTTTTTTGAAACCATTAATCCTTAATTTACAAGATGGACATTCACCGCAGGCATATTCTTCATTATAATAACAACTCCAAGAAAGTTCAAACGGAATATCTAATTCTACACCTTTTCTAACAATATCTTCTTTTGTCATACTGATTAAAGGCGTTAGTATTTTTATTTTTGTGTCGGGGCGTGTTCCAAGTTCAATAGTTTTTTCAAACACATCAAAGAACTCTCTTCTGCAATCTGGATAACCACTAAAATCAACTTCACTTGCCCCTATAAAAATATAATTTGCACCAATTACTTCCGCCCAAGAAACAGCAATAGAAAGTATATTAGCATTCCTAAATGGAACATAACTATTAGGAATTTTATCATTTTTTTTTATATTAAAACTTGTTCCCAACAGCGTAGAACCACCAATCTTTTTCAAATAATCTATATCAACAATCAAAGAACGTTCCGCACCTATGTTATAGTAATTATTAATATTTTTATATGCTTTTAATTCTTTTTGTTGTGTATTCTGCCCGTAATTAACGTGCAGTGTATATGGTTCTACATCTTGTTTTATTGCTATTGCAAGCGTAAGCAAAGAATCCATTCCACCACTAACTAAAACTATTGCTTTTTTATTTTTTATCATAATATTTTTATAAAACAGGTTATTTATTTGTATAAATATATATTTTTTCGTTGCAATTAGATTATTTCAGTTTTAGCATTATTTTATATTAGCCATATAAGGAGATGCCGAAACAAATTCAGCAGGACGTTATATATGCTATCTTTTTTCATAAAAAAACCTTATTTTTGTAAATATATTTTTGTGATTAAATAATTTTATAAAAAAAATGAAAAGAACTTACCAACCAAGCAGACGGAAACGCCTCAATAAACATGGTTTTAGACAAAGAATGGCTACAAAGAACGGAAGAAGAGTTCTTGCAAGCCGCAGAGCTAAAGGTAGACATAAATTAACCGTTAGTGACGAATAAAATTATTACGGGGGCTCGCCCCCGTAATAAAAAACAATTTTAAATATAAAATGACTATTTATTGTAAACCAATTAAGGGATATAATAGTTTTTCTACGTTGTTTAAAGAAGGAATGAAAGTAAAAACATACAATATCTTATGTTCCGTAAAGTTTAATGATAATGTTGTAGAAAAAGAAACACACCCGATTTATTATGGCGTAACTATAAGCAAACGAAATGCAAAAAAGGCAATACTCCGAAATAGAGTAAAACGGCTATTGCGTGAAAGTTTTAGAACATTAGTTAAAGAACATAATAATAAACAACTTGGAATGATAGATAGTATTGTTTTTGCGTGGCAAATTGCACCAAAACATAAAAATGATATTGCATTAAATGATGTGCTGCCTGCTGTCCAAAAAGTATTAGCAAAAGCACTCGCTATTCACACAAATAAAAAAAAAATTACAAATGAAGCACAATTACAAAATAATATTCATAAATCCAATAAAATTATATAAAAAAATCATCTCACCTATGCTCCCCAATAGTTGTCGCTTTTATCCGACTTGTTCTGAATATATGATGCTCGCAATAGAAAAATACGGCGCTTTACACGGAATTTTGAAAGGAATACACAGAATATTAAGATGCAACCCCTTTTGCAAAGGCGGTATAGAATTCCCATAACATATTCACCTTTTCTAAAATTTATACCCTAAATTCTGCACCATTCGGCTACAATTATGGTCGTAGCCAAAACCTATATGAGTATACCTATTAAGATACATATTTCTCGCATGACCTGGACTATTATTCCAATCAATCAATGCTTTTTCCACAGTTTCACGGTCAACAATAGAATTTTCACCAACAGCCCAATCTTCGCCAAGAAACAACTGCTTTGCAGCCATACACACGTCCGGATTCATATCACCATCTTTTATACTCTTCCTCCAAGATGTTTTTACCTTATCAAACATATCATAAGGAAAAGGAATAGAAACCCAATTATGTTCAGGATAAGCACAAGTTAACCCCCTACTTTTTCGCTCTTCCGCATTCTCAGGATAACACCAAGGATACGGCTGCTTCGCTATAACAAAAATAGTAGCACAGCGGTCCAAAACATCGTCATACTTCAACGGATTTAACTTACGAAACCTATCACTCGGCTTCGCATTTTTATCAACTATATCGGAAGTAACTGCACACCTATACTCTTTTATTTCTGTATCATAATATTTTCCATCAAGTTTATTTACTTCTGCTCGCATTTCATTCAAACGCCGCAGCATTAGCGCCTTTACTTCCCACTCACACAACTTCCGAACATTTGTCCTTAATTTTTCTCTAAATTCCTTCTCGGGCATCTTATTTACTCTATTAAACGCCCCATCTTTTACCTTTTTCACGCTATCTCTATTACTATTCTTTTTAAGGTCTTCCAAGATAAGATATTGCAATTTTTGCATCCTATTTACTTCTTTTTTCATACTATCGAGTGTATCTTGCAGTTGTTTTTTAACATTATCCACAGAGTCAAGCATTCTTTTTCTATCCTGCCTTATAAGGTCTATTTGTTCTTTAAGGTCGTCTAATTCTTGCTGATATATTTTGTTAGCATTACGTATTTCATTTTGGATTTGTTGTTGTGTTTTAGGTTTATTTTTAGGTTGTTTTTGCCGTGTTTGTGCTGCAATTTGATTTACATTTAGGGTTAGCAATATTACGATAATAATTGTTTTTATTTTCATATATTTTTAATAATTTCATTTAAAATACGCTTATTTTTTGTTATTCCTCTTAAATTAACTCTAATACTCTAAAATTAACTCTAATACTCTAAAATTAACTCTAATAGACTTAAAATAACTCTAATACTCTTAAATTAACTCTAATAGACTTAAATTAACTCTAATAGAGTAAAAATAACTCTAATAGACTTAAATTAACTCTAATACTCTAAAATTAACTCTAATACTCTAAAATTAACTCTAATACTCTAAAATTAACTCTAATAGACTTAAATTAACTCTAATAGAGTAAAAATAACTCTATTAGAGTTAAAACTTTATACATATATAAAAAAAAGGGCTACACCACTGGTATAGCCCTAAAATTAAGGTTCATCGGCTGCTATTTAATAACAACAAATTCTTTGATAATATTTGCAGAACCGATTTGCATTCTCACAACATATACGCCGCTTGCGAGTTTATTCACATTAAATCCGAGTTCATGGGTGCCTATTTCAATAAATTCATTATTTATTAGGTCAAGCACTTTATTTCCTTGAACATCAAATATAGCAATCGTAGCGTTGCCCGATTTTTCAACCGCAAATTTGATATTTGCTTCGTCATTTACAGGATTAGGAGTTATGCTCACAATTGCACCTTCGGCATCGGATTCTACAGATAACGAGCCGATTGAGAATATAGATGTGCGACCATATTCTACGCATTCGTTCTGTGTATTTATAGCACGAACTATCACGTTAGTAGATTTCACATCGGTAGGTTTCCAGTTATATCTTCTCGCAGATGCTTTAACATTTTTCGCAATAACATTCCAATTTGCACCGCCGTCAGCAGTGTATTCTAATGTAAATTCGTTTACTTGTTTGTAAGTCCAATCAATAGTAATGTTAGGGTTAGAACTATTAAACTTATCGTCTTTTTTAGGACTTGTTATATTGACGCTACCAGCACCTACCTTAAATGGTTCAGATACAGCGACAATAGTGCCTGTTTGGGCATTTACCATCCTTATGACACCGCCACAAGTATTAGCATTTGCAACCGTCCATAAAGTTTGTGTTAAAGACGCATTTACGACATCAGTAACTTTAGTCCAGCCATTAATTCCATTTTCGGAGAACTCAAAATATACATTTATCGCTTCGTAGCAAATCCATTTAATATATTCTTTTGCACCTGCAATATATGTAGGATCAGCAGACGAAGGGCGAGTAATTTCTGATGGAGCGATATTAATTTTGAATATGCAACTTTTCGCTAATTCTTCTCTTGTTGCAGCATCTACAATCCTTATAACACAGATATTAGAGTTAATAAATGGTGTCGTCCAGAGGAACGTTCCTGTTGTTATTTGAATAGGATTATTTTTAGTAATTAGCGTCCAATTATTGCCATTATCAGAGGAGTATTCTAAATTAACTAATCGGCTCATTATTGGCGTTTTCCAACTAATAGTAGTAGTAGAGCCGCCATCAAGCAGTTCAGCACAATAAGGACTTACAAATTCAATTGTCTTATTTACGATAATAGGCGGTATTTCTTCGAACGTTCCATCACCTTTTAGGTCTCTACCATCAACCGATAGCACACCACCATATTTAGACCAACGGAAGAATATACTTTCATCATTACGCAATAAGTTAAACCTTAATGTTCCTAAATATGTTTCATTGTTAGGCACGTTAATACCTGGTCTATTTAATGCAGGTTCAGCATCAAAGTTAATTTCAATAGAATATGTATTAGGCACAGGGTCTATTGCTGATTGGCTCGGAGCATAATAAGAACTATTATAACCTGCTACATTATTATTAGCAAATAATACGCCTTGTGTTTGTATTAATCCGTTAAAACTTAACACCGTTGGGTCATATTCAATAGGGAATGATGAGTTCGCCATAGCCCAGACATCACCAAGATTTTGAATATAAACAGGAACATCTACATAGTTATCATTAACAAAAGGTCTTGCTTTGACAACGTAATCAATACCTGCTTCAAATGTCTCTTGTATTTTAGCATTTCTTTTTGCAGCAGCATCTGTATTAATTATATCTATTTTAGAGTTTCTATCAGCAACATCATCAACGCCAATTAATCCACCTTCTGGTGTTTCTGGATATATATCAGCATATATATTCGGCAGTGAGTAAAGTGTTGATACCTTACCTAAATTGAAATCTACAATAGTTCTATCAACATTATTTGCAGGTTCTCCATAACCACGCAAACTATAGCGAGGATTATAAGACATTGCATTATCTCTTATTGCTTGATAATCTAACACATCAATAACACCATCTTTAACAATATCACCACCAACCATTGCTGGAAGTGCTTTCGGCGATAAATGATTTCTTGTTGCTTGACCATCAGTAAAGTTTAATGCTGTTAAAGTCCAAGTTCCTAATATAGAGTTTCTATCTGCTGTTGGAACGTCTATTTGATATGTAGACATTGTTCCCATAGGATTAGTAATATCATCATTAACTGTCATACTATTTCCTTCTACGCCGTTCCAAGATTGGAAGTCCCAACCTGATTCAACAGCCCAAGTAGTATCTAAATCACCTGCAAATCTGAAATTAGCAGCAAATGCTGACATCATTGATAGGTAGTTTAAGTTATCAACTACAACGAAATAGTTACCATCTATAACTGCATCCAATGTAAATGGAACATTTGCAAAGTTATTTTTATCTCTACCTCTATTAGCAATATTTCTGCTTTCTGCTGAATAACTACTCTTATTAGATATTGTTGAATTCGGCACATAGTTGCCAGGCATACCACCTTCATTAGTATACAAACGTATATTTAAACCATTACTTTCATAATCAGTTCCTAATATACCTACTATACCTGAATCTAATCCTTTATGATAACCTTCAAGTAATACTCTAACAGTAAAGTTAGAAGGAGGAGTTATAGAGAATACAGGTGATTCTGACATCAATGTTTTAATTAAACCATCTTTTCCATTTTCACCATTAGCATATTCTAATGGGTCTGGTGAGTTAATATTTGCACGAGCAAATAGTTGTAATCTACCATTAGTTTGAACTGATGGAACTTTTCCTTGTTCATCGTAAGATTTGTTATTTTTTACATCAGAGTTTGCTATAGACATATCTAATAACGCAGCATATTGTGATTTAGATTTAGTGCCTTGGAACTCGTATGGATTTACTTTTTCAATCAATAACATTGAGTTTGTAAATGAAGTATTTTCAAACATAGATGCAACTGCTGGATAGAAATCGTTCCAAGAACCACCACCAGCACCATCCGAGATACCTAAATCTGCACGATGTCCTTCTGCGTGTCCTCTTGAAGCATAGCCCGCTGTAAATGATACTAAATCGTTTCTGTTGTAGTCAAAACCGACCCATCTTACTCTAATTGTTTCATCATTACCAACTTTTTGGTTAGCATATGGTTCTACGAGTTTTATGTATGGATATGTTGCAGCATATTTTCTATCGCCACACGAAGCGTTGGTTCTTGCCATTAATGTTATATCATCAGGATAACTTAATATAGTTCCATCTGCTCCATTGTTAACCCAACTACCGCCATCCATTATATATGCCGCTACTAAACCTTGAGCATAATTTGTAGTTCCTACTTGAATTAACTCATTTGCTCTAACAGTAGAAGCACCTTGTATAAAGTTATAAAGTTCATTTGTCGGTATATCATTAACTGTTACTGTATTGTATTGGCTTGCACCACCAGGATTATTTCTCCAAAAACGGAATTCTTTCATAGCACCATCAAAGTATGTTCCGCCTTCACCACCATTATTTGGTTCATAACCTAAATATGTAGGGAATGTGTTTTTTGCATCAGTAACAATACCTTCGCCGAGTTGATTCCTAATTGCAATTTCTGTTTGTGGAAGACCGTCTATAAAGAACGTAATAGAAGATTGAGTTCCATTATTAGGTATATTTAAATATACTCCAACGTGATACCAAATAGAATCGTATATTATAGAATTTGGTGCTGATAGACATTTCCTTGGGTCAGGGTCGCTTACTGCTATTCTATAATCTCTTGTATTAGAAGCAGAATCATAATTAGCAAATTCAAATTGCAATTGTCCTGTTGGTAATAATCTTAAAGCATAATGTAAATCACCTGTTTCAGGGTCTTTCTTTACTATTATAGGGAATGTTCCATTTCCTACGCCTTCAGTTGGAAAATCATACGGATTTATCCATGCTTCTAAAAACGCATTTTGTGTAGTAATATTAAGTGCTTGTCCTTCAGGTATAGTAATTTGTGCAGTTGGAGTATTAACTAAAGCAAAGTGTGGTGCTACGATGAAATCATCTGATTCAGCATAAATATCATCTTGACCTCTGTCTGCATTACCTGTAATTCTTAATCTAACTATTTTTTGATAGTTATTTTCAATACCTAATAAACCTTGTATATCGTTAGCAATACTTGTTAAAGTAATGTTATTATATGGTTCCCAAATTGCTTTTGCTAACTCTACCTCTTCATTATCTAATGAAACAGCAAATGTTCCGCCAGTTGCTGAATCATACTTTTGAGGTCCTATTGCATCAAACCAATTTTGTCCGCCATCTCTTGATAATTGTATAGTAACGTCACCAGGTTCACCTGTTTTTGAAGCAAATAAATTACCGATACCATATGCTGTCCAACGAACTTCATACAATCTGCCTTTTAAGTTACTAACACCTTCACCGCAAGACGGAGAAGTAAGTTTAATGTGTGAACCATCAGGTCTAAATATAACTTCATTATTTACACTTGAACTTGCATCGTCACAATATGTAAAATAATTTAAGTTATTTGTATAATCTTGAACGAGTCCTTCTGTTGCAATATCAGATATAATACCTTGCAAGTTTGCATAGATGCTTAAAGAATATTTTGGGTCATTATCAAAACCTTCTTTATCTGTTCCGACAGGATAATTTGTATCTGCAGTTGCTCTTGTTGGTGAAGGAATACCTGAAATGTATTGCCTTAATTGGTCTTGAGTTAATGCAGTTTTCCAAACTTGGACTTCTTTAAGTCCTGCAAATAAGAAATCTATATCTGGTTCAAAGTTTCTATCAGGATTTACACCGACCCAGATAGGTTGTTGTGATTTGAATGGTCTTGAACTTGCACCAGGCACTATTGCTTGTGCTACTTGTTCACCATCTACAAATAAAGTAACTACATTAGATGCAACTGTTGCTGCAACGTGAGTCCAATTTCTTGAAAAAGCGTCTGTAATTACAACTCTGCCATCAACAACATAATCATAAAGCGATATAGGTTGATTTGAAACAATATCTGCTAACCAATCGTTACCATCTATTGGTTCGTCTGCACGAACTCTAAATGCAGGATATATACCATCTCGCAAGTATAACATCCAGCCGCCGCCGACAGCATCACCTTTAGAACCCGATGAAGTCGCAATGATGCCAGGTTCAGAACCTTCGCCATTATCTCTGTTTAGGTTAATCCAAGCACCTACTGTATAGAAAGATGGCGTAGAAAAGTTTCTTTCCGACCTTAAATATTGGCAAGGACCACTTAATTGAGCAAAGAATATTCTACCTAATACGAAAGGTGTAACTGATTCACCACTACGCGTAGGTTCGGTAGAAGCAGGACGAACTAATTGATTTAACGGCACATTAGTTCCCGTAGTATCTTTTAGCATTGTAATTTTTACTTTTGCTTCTTCGGAGCGATAAGAAAAGTTTTCATCTGCTTTCCAAATAACTCTTAATACACCACCATAGCCCAAAGTATCAATACCTGGTCCATCTGGTTGGTCTATTAAATCTAAACCTGATGCAACATCTGTAGGAATAACCTTACCTGAACCTGTTGTTATATAGTAGTCCAGTGTGTTGCTAAAGTAATCTACCATTCCGCTATAGATTGAATTTCGCACTGCATCAGTACTCATAGCAGCATTTTTCATTCTGCTTTCTGCTACTCTACCTGTTTCTAAATAAGTCATACCATTATTTAGAGAGTAAGAAATTTGATAAGCGTATCTCGGTGTTCCATAAACGCCTTTCAGTATATCCGGCTCCAACAAACCACTTCTTTCAAAGTAAATTGGATAACCATAGTTTTCGCCCATAGAAGCGTAAGGAACAGCAGGATAGCGATTAACTGTTTGATATTCAGTTGGATTTAGCACTGTAATACCACGCACACAGAACGGTTCTGGCTCAACGAATTCTACTAAATCGGTCACGTTATTTCTATCATAACTGCCGTCTAATACTTCGCAAGTTCCTAATACGCCGTTATAGAATGCAAATCCTGTCATAGAAGCATCTGTTAAAACAACGCCGTTTTTAATAGTAAACCTTAACATTCCGATAAAAGTTCCTCTCCCTTCGTCATCAGGGTAGATACCGCCGGATGTTGGCTGGTCTAATCTTGCGTGCAATGATGCTATATTTTCATATACACCTGTAGCAACAGACGCAGCAAGTGGTCTGTATCCGTTTATATTACTCATATCAGATTCTATTACATAATATGGTAATGCAGGTGATGTAGATGTTGGTGGCATATCAGGATTGTTATATACCGCATCTGTTTTAGTTGATGGCTGGTTGCCATCACCTGTTCTGATTTCTAAGAAATCTCTATTATAAGTGATATGAACACTTATATCACTTATTGGTGCAACTCCAGATTCTAATGTCTTGATCCATATTTCTGCACCTAATTGATGACCTAAACGTCTCGGCGTTATTGTCATCTGATAATCTTGGGCGAAGATGTCTCCACTAACTATAAGTAGTGAAATTACTAATAAGAGTATGCGCCCTAATACGTTTGTTTTTGTGTTTTTTACTGGATTTTTATTCATTTTTAAATTTTCCTTATATTAATTAAAAAAAATATATAAAACTTATAAGGTCTGGGACTGGACATACCAGTCCCAGTTTACTCTTATTTATTCCATACTTGATACTGGGGTTACAGAAAATATTTCATTAGAAAATGTGTTAATCAATAATCTGTATGTATCTGCTTCTCTATCTGAAGCAAAATTAGGATCCTCAGCAAAAACTTTGACTACATATGTGCCTGCTGGTAAATCATTTACTACTAATGCTTCACTTGCTCTTGCATTCAGCGTAGAACGTCTGATTCTTCTGCCTGTAAAGTCATATAGTTCTAATGTAAGGTTTTCAGGTAATAAACTTTGTTTAACGTCTCCACCTTGATTTCCTACTAATAGGACTCTTACATTTGGAGCAGCACTTGTAACCATAAAGTTAAAGCAATCTACATCAGCCGAAGGATATATCATACCTACAACAGAAGCATTTGTTCCTACGGTTACTGATGTTACATATTCGTTGTTTTCGCCAAGTGTATTGTCATCATCAATACCTTTTAATGTAGAAAGCATATTTGGATTCCTTGTTGCAGCAGTTATTTTATAACTTTCTGCACCTTTTGCACCACTATATGCAAAGGCATATACATAATAATCTGTATTTGGCAATAAGCCATATATTTCCATAGAACCATCGCCAGTGCCAGGACCATCGTATAATACGACAGCATTTCCGATATTAGAACCTGCACCATATACCTGATTAGGAATATATGTTACACCATTCAATGGATACTCATTTGCTTCAAGCAAACTTTTTGCTTTTGCTACTATTAATACTCGTTCTCCATCGCCATTTTCCCAAGTTGCTTTTGCTGATGTATAAGTAATTCTTGTGAACTGAATATTGGATGCTTGAACTGCCGGAGCAGCAGGTATAACAGCAAAGTAATCAGATATTGCTGGAGTCCAACGAACTGCAGAATCGCCTGTTACTCTAACTTCTATTTGTGCCACTGGTGAACTATTCTCTTTTACTTGCAATTGAATATTCATTTCTGACCTATTTACAGGGAAAGTAGCAAGAACTGGGTCAGGAACAAATTCAAGTCCGCCATTAGCAAATAGTATTTCAATAGGCAATTCTACTGAAGATACTGCAGGTTGCCCATATCTATCTTCTAATCCGATAACCATTCTGAAAGACCTACCTGTTTCTACTGGAGTAGGTAATTCTTTAATTACTAATCTGTTATTATCTGTTCTTATAGCATCATATTTAGATTGGTCAGTATTTAAGTTAGATACAAATATCGCCCAATCGCCTTCTAATGCTTCACTATTTCTAATAACATATCTATTAAGAATACCATTTAATTTGTTTGATACTCCTACTTCGGATGTTAATGTTGCTATTGTATTTCTATAGTCAGTCCAATCACCGTTATCCCATTTTGCAGCAAATGTTCTTACATTCTGTGGAGGGGTAGTTCCAGCAGCAGCATCGCCTAATAATTCAAAGGTTTGGAAACCGAACTCTAATAATAAACTATCTCTAACAGGTTCACCTTGTGGTTGGATATTCCATACTACATTTATAGAATTATCAGGATTACCACCGCGACCTGCAGTTGGGTCTATTTGTTTAGAATTAACGAGAACTTGTTGGCTTGAACCCATTGTTGCATATCTCATATAAACAGGAGTATATTCTTCTGTTCCTACTTCAAATATAACTTTAGCAACGTTAGTAACAGTTTTTTGCAAATTACCTACAACATAATGTGTTGAATTTAAATCTGTTGTTGCACTTGGTCCAATTGTTAAGATGTTTCCACCTGTAATTATTTTCATATTATCGGTAGATGAAGGATGTCTTATTTCTAATTTAGTATTGATAGTTACATTTCCGCGAAGTTGTATTTCAGGTTCATGAGGCGTTATTAAGTCACCCAAAATAATTGTTCCTGCTTCGCTTTTAGCGAACATATTTGCAGGAATAACATCTATATTTCGGAAATCTACAGTAGAAGCTGGGTCAGCCGTAATGCTACCCGATATAATTGTAATACCCGAAGGATTTGTAGTAGAATTATCATCCGATAGTATTAAAGTATTACCATTTAACGCTAATGTATTAACACCTGTTTGTATTGTTAAATTAGCAGATTTCATAGTAAGAAGACCACCAAGCGATTCACCTCTTTGAACTGTTATGCTAAATACATCATATACAGGAGGAGGACCAGCGCTATACTCAAACAATTCATTTCTTAAACCGCCTTGCACTGTTCCTTTTCCTTTCAATACCAAACGATTAAGTGTATTATCAGAACTTCCTGAAGCAAGTGTGCTTGCAGTATTTAATTGTATTAAATCACCATATAAAGTTAATAATTTAGGTTCAACAATATCGGACATTCCTGCTGGAGCAAGTGTTAATACGCCTGTTTTTAGCGTTAAGTTGCCATTAACTGTTAAATTATTTCTTAATTGGTGAGCAGGAGCATCCATAACTAAATTATATAATGTTGGCTTGTTTCCAACCATAAAGAACGGATCCTCAAGATATGGATCCTGATGTCCATCTTGAATAACATATGTTCCTTTAGCACCATCAATAGCACCATTATATCTTGTAATATAATTTGCTGCAACAAATAATGTATCTACTCCAAGATTAAGAACACCATTGTTTAGTATAAATTCACTAACATCACTTGAACCACCAGCGACAATTGATGTGGTTTTTTGCATATATAATATTCCTGTAGGGTCAACATAAGGATTGTCTACATAATCAAAAGGAAGTCCATCACCTTTATTTACTCTTAATCTTGTGAAAGTAAATGCAGGAGTTTCAGTTGTAGTTCCTCTTAAGTATTGTGGAGCATCCTTACCATTCATTTCTACTATTGCTGTAGCAGGAGGATTACCTGCAACAAAACTTGAAGTCATATCGGCAATTAAATCACCACTAACCCATATTTCATCACCAGAGTTGATTTGTAATGTAACAGCACTATCCGAACGCAAACTTGAAAATTGTGCATTTGCAGGAGCAATAGCAGATATTATAGCAGTGCCTGTTGGTGCTATAAAACTAATTGTTCCACCTGTTGCTTCAAAGTTTGCACCGCCACCAGCAACTAAAAATTGATGTGCTTGGCTTCCTTTTAGTGCAGTACTATTATTAGAACGCAACTCAAAACTACTATTTGTTTTAACATAGTTTTTAGCAAAACCGGCTTCTATGAAAACATTACCGAATTGCATTTTATTTGAAACATTATTATTAATAATCCATTTAGAATTATCACCTTCTACGGTGCCGTCTGTTTGGAAATGGACTGTGCCTTGTGCTGGTTGATTGAAATAGCCCGTTGGAGCAACTTCTATACCTGAAGCCATTGTGCCATTTGCACCTCTGTTCATAATTGCAAAACTTGTATTATTAGGATTAGCACCTGTAACAGGTCCTGTGGTTAATATAGAATTATCACCGATTAACAACTTATTAAATGTAATTTGTGGAATACCTGTTGACATATTATCAATTAATCTTTTTGTCTGTCCTTCGCTGATAGAAGTAATTGTTCCTGCAGTTTGTTTAAAGTAACTTTCTGTTACACTTGAATTAGTATCTACAATTAAGTCACCTGCTAACTTCCAACTTGATGCAGTTGTTAATCTACCTAATACATTTACATTATAATGAACTAATGTTAGGTCAGATATATTTACTATTTGCATTACATCTTTACCATCGTAAGTAACCGTTCCGCCTTCACAAATCATTTCAGCATTGTCGCCTACATATAAGAAGTTTTGGATATTAAAACTTGAACTTGTTTTTAATTTTGTGCCTGCTTTTACTACTAAATTATGGAATAATAATTCACCTTCAGCACCATTAATAATTTCTGTTTGAGTTTTGCTATCAAATATAACTGCATATTCACCAGGGGCACCAACAGTATAAGTTGTTTTATAAGGAGCAAGTGTGCTATTTCCTATTTTATTTAATGTGCCGCTAAATGTTATATTTCCTATTGGCTCGCTTACAGTAGTAACAGGAGTAGGTGTTGTTGTATCTCTATAACCTATATCCATATTAAATACTACGAATTCTGCACCAAATTTGTTATCCCATAATAATTGTTCTTTATCATTAGCAACGATTGTTCCCGCTGAAGAAATCCATCTGCTAAAGGCATCTGTAAATATAAATGCACCTTTTAATTGGAAATCTGCTTCTGTGGTCATATTTGCTCTATTCATTAACACTATATCACCAAATACTGCAGCACTACTTCTTGACATTGTAAATGTTTTTTGAACACCTGCATTTAAGCCATCAAGAACTATTTGCTTACCTATACCTTGTTGAATAGTAGAGTTAGCAATTAAATCAATATTACCTGATATTTTTATTCCATCATTAGGAGATAAAGAAGCCATATTAATTTTTACATTATCAAACCAAACGCCTACAATTCCTGCAGAATCAGCAGCACGTCCGTAAATTTGTGTAGAAACGCCTTGTATAACGCCGTCACCGACATTCAAATCTAATCTTCTTGCGCCATCAATACCTTTGATTGATGCTGCACCTTCTACGCTTATATTACCTGTTACTTGCAACACTGATTGGTTAGTTGCGGAAGGAACGCCGCCGTATAATGTAATATCATCGCCATCTAAAAAGATGTCGCCACCTGTTCCTAAACCATTAAGAATTACACTTGGAGTAACATTTGCTGTGCTTACGCCACCAATATTACCTGTGCCTCTTGCTATAATTACTTGGTCTAATGGTCCAGGAGCGCCTGTTGTTGGTCCCCAGTTGCCTGCGGTTTGCCAAAGTTCGTCACCTGTGTTATTAGTCCAAATTTTCATTTCACCGCCACCTGGCAATGATGCAAATGTAAATAAGTAACCGCCTGAAAGATGAAAAGCACCTGCTTCTATTTCATAACTAGAACCACCTTCAAACTTACTTGTCATTACTGTTCCAGGGTTTATTTCATTGGACGCTAATACTTGTGTATTTGCTTTTAGTTGTTCGCTATTTGAAAATGCGTCTGTTGTAGGATCAGTTAGTGGATCTAACCTTTCTAAATACACTTTCATTGATGCTTCTGGTCCAACTGTTTCTTTTTTAAAGTATGATAAAGACATTGTTGTTAACGTATCAGCAACAACATCTACATAATAATATCTTCTAACTGAACGTCCTACATCTGGTATTGTAACAGTTTTTGGATACCTACGAACTGCACCTGCCACTGTTGAGTTATATGTTCCTTCTTTAATATCCACACCAATACTTTTTATTTGTGCTTCTGATGCATCTTCAACAGAATAAATTGCACCACGGGTATATACAGGTGGAACACTTGTGAGAGGTAGACCTGTATGGAAAAACGATGTTCCTGTATTTGTTACAAAGCCATTTGGTGTTTCTGACATATAATGATCTTTAGTTAAAAATGTTATATTAGCACCATTCAAATCAAGCATACCTTGTATTATTTCTAATGCTAGAAATTCTCCTGCTTTTCCAAAAGTAACTCTATTTCTAGGTGTTCCTGACCCGCCTGATAATCTGTTATTTAATCTTGCACCTGCAGGTCTATTTAGTGTTAATTTTCCTAAACTCCAAGAATCGCCATTAGTAGCAGGGAATTGGAATTGTTTAGAAGTTCCTACTATATTAAGTATTGTTGTATTATTAATTGAAACATAGTTGGAAACAACAGATTCTGAACTACTTATATTAATTTGTCCATAAGTTGTTATTATAGAGCCATTTAAATTTGCTGTTGCTTCGCCTGCTCCTCTTTGTGTTACAGTTGCATCACCATATAAAGTGATTTCAAATACATTACCAGTAAACGAAGTAGCCGTAGCCGCACTAGAAGTATCGCCAACTATATTTAAATTTCCGTGTATTATTAAAGCATTGGCATTTGTGTAAGAAGTAATAACACCATCATTAATTATAGTTAAGTTCTTTATATTTGCTATTGTATCAACGGCGGGAATATAAGCACCATTCCTTAAAATAAGAGAAGCCGTTTCATCTGTCTTAAGCAAGAATGATAAAGTTAAATCACCAGCAGAAACCCACTTAATATCTAACGTAGAACCGTTATTTGCATTTATATATCCTAGAGGTGCTAATGTTTTTGAACTATTTAACACTTTTAATGTGCGACCTGCGAGCAATAATGTTCCGCTTGTATTTCTTAAAAAGTTTGTTGTTAAATCGCCACCTAATACAACTTGGTTTGTTCCTACATCATATAATAATTCATTTAATTCAGACAAACTTGCAGGCAAGTTAAATTCCGCTTTAGCCATAAGCATTAAAACAGAATTAACATCTCCTGTCATACTTCCCGTAGAATTAATATACGTTCCGTTTAGAGTAAGTGTGCATAATGTTGGAGTTTCATTTCCCCTGAACAATATAGCACCGTTATTAGTTATAGTGCTTGTGCCAACTGTTCCTAAAGTATGAGTTATAGTAGCAGTAGCCCCTAAACATAAATCTAATACACCGCCTGTTCCGATAGTAGTATTGCCAGATACAGTTAATGGAATATCAGTCGATCCGTTATATGTTTTAAACATACCTGAATTAACAACTAAATTAGTTATAGTAGTAGCAGGTGTAGTAGTTATAGGAACAACTATTGCATTTGCTCTATTAATAGTTAAATCACCTAATGGTGTCATATCAGTGGTTAAATAAGGAACTGTGTCGCTTGAATTACCGCCAATAGTTAAATTAACATTTGCACTCCAAGTACTGCTTGCTCCCCAATTAGTAATCTTACCATTAAATATAAACGAAAGAGGATTAGCAGTATTAGATGCGAATGCGTGTGCTATTGTTCCAAAATCAACTTCACCCATTACGGTAATAGTTGTTGGTCCCACAGTAATATTTCCAATGTTTATAACATCGCCCGTCTTATTAGCAATAAAATCGCCCGCAATAAAAATGTTTCCATATAATTGATTTGCTGCTAAAGTGCTATCAAATATCAAACTAAATAATCTTCTACCTGTTGTAGGAGTAGCAGGGAAAGATGTTTGTGCAGCACCGAAAATTAAACTTGTATTATCATCTGTTAATATGTTGTTAGCAAGCATATTTAAAAATGTAGCAGTATCACCAAAGTGTGTTTCAGTTCCACGTAAATCTAATATACCGCCTTCAAGGTGAGTTCCTGTTGCCAAATCGTTGAGTGTAGATTCCATATACATTGCTGTTGTTATAGCAATAAAAGTTCCTGCAGTATCACCTGCAGCAAAAGCAGTTCCATTATAGATTCCTGACATTTCCACATTTTCTTTAAATGTTAAAGCAGGAGGAGATAAAGGAGAACCTGCCGCTCTACCTGAACCTATAAAGTTAAAAGTTCCAGGTAATATAGGTGGTGCAGCAGTTGTAAGTCCACCGAGACACATCGCTTTATTAAATGTTGCTTTGTTTAAGTAATGTCCTAAACGATAAGTTAATACAGCACCATTTTGAATAACAACTGTATCTACAATAACTGTAGAAGTAGAATCAATATTAAAAGTAGCATCATCAACTACAATAGAAGGAGAACCACTTCTAATAGTAATTTCTGCTTGATTACTTCCTTGTGAGTTGTTTAATGTAAGGTTTGATTTGTTATTAACTCTTACAGCACCGATAGATAATTTGCCATTAGCACGCAATAAATATTCGCCGCTTTCTTGAGCAAATACTTCGCCTAATGTAGCAACAGAAGAAGGAACATTTAGTCGTCCATTACCTGCAAAGTAAATTTTAGGACCAACGCCTGTAAAATTTGCTCCTTCTAAAGCACTGGCAGGGCAATCGGTAGATACAACTATAGAAGTACTAATTACACTACTGGTTATTAAACTGCCCGATGCACCACCTAAAGTAGTTCCTGCATAATACCAGCCACGTCCATCTGTTCCATCTCTATAAGATAATAGACCTATATATGCTCCTTGCATTTTAGTTAGGTCTAATTTTAGAACTTTTAGTTTAGATTCTGGGTCACTAATTGTTGCCCCAGCACTAACTTCAATAGTATAGACAGTAAATGGAACATCTATTGTAACTATTCCACCTGTAACTTTCAGTATGTCTACATTTGTCAACGGTGGCGTAGCAGTTAGCAAATCGCTAAGATTTGCATCTAAAGAAGATGTTATTGTTTGCCCGTCTATAAAGCCGAGAACAGCAGGTGCAAAGTTATCTACATAAGCACCTTCGGGAAAGTTTGCCGTAGCACCAGCAGGAACAGTTAATGTTCCAATGTTTGGCGTTCCTGCTGAAAATGTAACTGCTGTGCTTGTCCCTGCTAATGTTACATTAAATTTAGTAGCAGGGAACGTTACACTTGAAAAAGTTGCTGTTCCTCCATCTGACAAATTAATGTTACCTAATTTAGTTATAGGAGTAGCAGTTGAAGTAAAAGTGTGTGATTCACCGCTTAACGTAATATTGCCTACGCTTTCGATAGGTGCTGAAAGAACAACAATAGGAGTGCCACCTGAAATACTAACAGCATTTACAGATTCAAGGACGGCAAGTCCCAACGTTACAGCACCTGCTCCACTACCTGTTACAGTAAGGTTACCATCTATTGTTGTAACTAATGCAGCGTCAAAATCTACATCACCTGCACCTCTGGTAATATTAACATTACCTGCTATTTCTGTAGCTGCAGATAACTCTAACTCAGCAGTTTCTGTTGTTCCTCCGCTGGTTATACTAATAGCACCGACTTCAAGAGCATCTGCCAGAGTTAAACTAGCGGCTCCACCAACACCATTAACAGTAATAGCACCGAGAGTGGTAGTAGTCGAAGGCAGAGATAAATTACCAGCCATTGCTACATTAACAGTAATATTAAAGCCCGATATTACTGTACTCACTCCAGAAAGATTTAATGTTGCAGCAGTGTCTATTATAAGCAAATCGCCTGGTCCTAATGTTGTAGAAGCTACAGTTACAGAATCCTCTCCCGAGGTATTTCCCAAATACATTCTTGCATTTGGGGTCGGCGTATCGCCATCGCTTTTCCACGTATACGTTACGGCTTTTAGCGTGGGGGTCATCCCCACCATAATTAAGAAAAGAAGGAGAAGTCCTATTCTCCGTGTCATTTTTTTCTTTTCCATAAAAAAATCATTAAGTTTGTTTAAAAAATTATATTATATTTAATTATCAGAATTATATTTTAGAAAAATATTTTATAAAAAACAT
>WRLB01000022.1 GCA_009777815.1 Bacteroidota bacterium | reverse complement strand
ATCGCAATTTACAAATAGGCACGAAATAATTACAATTATATATATATTTTTCATATTCATTTTAAAACAACTCCCCATTTGCTAATTTCCAGCCGTCTTTACCGACTTGCGTGGCAATGGTTTTTAATACATCTAATATTGTTTGTGTTTCAGGGGTCTTTCCATTTTTTAATAATGGCATTACATATTTAACAAGGTCATCAAAATTAGGATTTATATTTTCTCTATTTTTTGTTTTTAGATAAATTAATAAATAATGTTTGACTCTATCGTTAATATCAATGTGTGTTGTAAATCTTGTATTCTTACGCATAAAATATTTTTCTGTATTAAAATCGTAATCAAAATTATCTCGCAATATAGGAGTAACGTCATCGTATTCATTCCTTAAATCAAAGAAAAAACCTGGTATTTCTAAACCTGTTATAATTATAGCATCGTTAATTTGTTCTATTGTTGCACCATCATTTTTAGCAATAATCCCTTCTATTGTTTGCATAAGAATATCAAATGTTTTCATACCAAGTTTTGCTTTAGCAAGAACTTTTGGCTTACGAACTTTTTTAAAATTTATTATTATTTGCCCTGATAAAACAGTGAATGGATTTTTTCGTTTTTTGAAACTTGTTTGTCCGTTATTCTGTGACACTGCTCCTGCATATTCAAAGCCACAACTTTCTGCAGTATCTACAATAATATGCCAAAAAGCAGGGTCTTTATGAGCAAAGACAAAAGAAAGCCATCTATCAAACTTTAACACACGATACATTTCTTTTATACTTTTTGCAATTAAATCTTTATACTCATCTTTTGATTTATTAAGATTGCCACCTTCTATTGCTTCTAATTTATAATCTTTTTCTGTAACTTCTAAATCCAGCCACGCATTCCACATCATAGATAAATCAAGATAAGCAATATTTTTCCCGTAAGGTGGGTCAGTATAAATATAATCCACACTTTCATCTTCTATAAAATTTAAATCTGTTGCCGTGCCTTTTATATTTTTAATATTTTCTATTGTATCTTTGTTAATGTAGTATTCTATATCTTTTTTTGCAGCACTTATCCTTTTATATCTAAGTTCAAAATTAGGCATTAATTCAGTGATATTTGAAGGATTAGGAGCTATTCTATATCCATAGTATTGGAAAGCAGATGTATTACCTGCATTCCTACCTCTAGATGTTGAACTATGATATGTCAAATTTGTTTTTGTTACAAGCCCTGAAAACATTAACATTAATGTTTTTTTAATATTCTTGTTTTTTTGTTTTTTTATAATTGATTTTAGCAATGAAAGTTTTGCCATCTGTTCTTTGCTAAAAAGTTTATCTGTTGTTGGAACACCGGATCCCTTAGGCAAATGTAGAACCTTACATCCTTTATGTTTTTTTAATGTTATTGCTATATCTTTTTTTGTTTTAGGTTCTTTTTTCAAATATTCTTTTTTTACATTTTCAAAAGCATTTGCTAATTCATCAGTGCTTACAGGGGCAATAAGAGAATCTACAAGAAATACTGCAAATGGATTAAGGTCTATATTTATTGCTTTCCTTTCTGTCATTAATGCTTCTACTGCCGTTATTCCACTACCCCCAAAAGGATCTAATACTAAATCGCCCGGTTGTGTATAATTTTTTATATATTTTTGAACTACATTCCATGCTTGCCGTGTGAAATAACCATGAACACCAAAATGTCTTTTTGCTGCTTGTTTTTTTATGGGTATTTCTTTAAGTAAAGGACGATTTAAATAATCAAAATCTTGCTGATGTTTTACTATTATTTTTTGATATATTATATCACTATCTGTTTTAGAACTATTAATAGATAAATACTTTTCTAATAGTTTCCAGTTTGATTCTATATCTTCCATTCTAAAATATAAAACGGGAATATTTCTACCATTCGTTTCATAAACAGCAAATTCAATTCCATTACAGAGAACAAAATATCTACTCCGTATCTCTGGATGCGAAGCATAACAATAAACTTGAGACACATTATCATCATTAATAATTTTTTGCTTCGGAGATTTAGCATCCAAGACCCAAGCATAAAACTCACCTATCTTTATAGCATAATCAGGTATAAGTTTTATAGGAACGTTCCTATTGCTACCTACTTTTAGAAAGGGATGTTCTAATGTTTTACTGCGAACAATATGTTCGTCAGTATAACCCAATTTTTTAATAATAGGCATAACAATAATTTCTCTAACGCTGTCCTCTTTAAAGTTATCATCGTTAGCGATTGCACTAAAATCTATATCACCAAATAGTTCTTGTTTTATATTTTTGTTTTGCATATTTTTATTCTCCATTAAAACAACTCGCCATTTGCTAATTTCCAGCCGTCTTTACCGACTTTTATGGCAATTTTTTCTAATTCTGATAGTATCGTTTGTTCGTTAGGTGTTTTCCCGTTTTTAAGATTTGGCATAACATTTAATACAATATCATCAAAGTTTGGATTTATATTTTCTCGCCCTTTTTCTTGCAAATAACTTATCAAATAATATTTAATCCTAATATTTAAATCTATTTTTGCTGTCAATCTAAATCCTTTTTTAATAAAATATTTTTGACTATTTGTGTCATAATCAAAATTGTCTCGCAAAAGAGGAGTCAAATCATCATAATCTTTTTTTAACTTGTGTAGAAATCCTAATTCTACACCTTTAATGATAACCTCATCATAAATTTGTTCTAATGTTGCACCATTATTTTTTGCTATAATACCTTCTATAGTTTGCATTAGCAATTCTAATGTTGTCATTCCAAGATTTGCTTTTATTAGTGCTTTTGGATTTTTTGTTTTAATAAAATTGATTATCAGTTGTCCTGATAATACAGTAAATGGGTTTTGAATTTTCTTAAAACTTTTATGCCCGTTTTTTTGTGATACAGTGCCTTTATATTCAAAACCACAATTTTCGGCTGTTTCAACTATTAGATGCCAAAATTCAGGATCTTTATGTGCAAAAACAAATGATAACCATCTATCAAATTTCAACACGCGATACATTTCTTTAATACTTTTAGCAATTAAATCAATATATTCTTGTTTTGTTTTGTTATGTTCGCCACCTTCTATTGCTTCTAATTCATAATCCTTTTCTGTAACATCTAAGTCAAGCCAAGCATTCCACATAGTAGATAAATCAAGATATGGAATCTTTTTACCATAAGGAGGGTCAGTATAAATGTAGTCAACTCTTTCATTTTCTATAAAACTTAAATCTGTGGCAGTTCCTTTAATAATTTGAACATTGTCTGTAGTATTTTCATTAACATAATATTCTATATCTTTTTTTGCAGCATAAATTCTTTTAAAACGTGATTCAAAATATTTCAATATGTCCAATTGTTTTGGATGATGTGCTATTCTATAACGATAATATTGAAATGCACCTACTTGAAATCCGCCTTGTGCTTTTTTACCTTCTGCAATGTTTTCATTTGAATGCGTAGATAAATTGGCTTTACTAACAATCCCCGAAAAAATTAACATAAAAGATAATTTTATGTTTTTATCTTTTTGTTTTTTGATAATTGATTTTAATAAAGCAAGTTGTGATAATTGTTTTTTTGTAAATAGTTTTAAAACTGATTTAACATCTGAATTTTTTGGTAATGGAAGATCTTTGGGCAATTTATATTTTTTCAATACAGCATCAATTTCTACTTTAGTTTTAGGTTCTAACTTAATATATTCATTTTTTATTTTTTTAAATGCTTCCTGAAATTTGTTAAAGTCAATAGATGCAAGTAGTGATTGTGTTATAAATACCGCTAATGGATTAAGGTCTATGCTTATCGCTTTTCTTTCTGTCATCATTGCTTCTATTGCTGTTACTCCTGTGCCACCAAAAGGGTCCAAAACTAAATCGCCCGGTTGTGTATAATTTTTTATATATTTTTGAACAACATTCCATGCTTGCCGTGTAAAATAACCATGAACACCAAAATGTCTTTTTGCTGCTTGCTTCCGAACAGGTATCGGCTTAAGCAAATGACGATTTTTATAATCAAATTCTTCTTTGCGTTTAGCAGCAGTAGGCACAGATTTTATGTTATCTTTTATTCTAAAACTATCACGAGCAATATATTCCGACAACTCATCCCAATAATTTTCTATATCTGCAATTTGAAATTGCAATAGTTTTGTGCGTTGAAGGTCTGTCCTATATAAAGCAAATTCTATACCATTACACAATGCAAAATAAGGACTACGTATAGAATCGTGTGAAGAATATGAAAATGCTTGTTCTACATAATCTACACTATTGATGTTCTTTTGTGGTGATTTTGCTTCTATAACACAAACAAAATTATCATCTATTTTTATAACATAATCGGCATAAATTGTAGAACGCTGTTTTTTACTTCCACTTTGAACCTGAATACCTTTTTCAAGAATAATATCTTGTGTAGTATAACCAAGTTTGTTCAAAACTGGAAGAATAACAAACTCCCTAACGCTTGCTTCTTTAAAGTTGTCATCGTTAGCGATTGCACTAAAATCTATATCACCAAATAGTTCTTGTTTCATATTTTTGTTTTGCATAATAACTCGTTAGCAACTATTTTTTTCTAATATTTCCTTCGCTAATGCTAAATAATTGACTGCACCTGAACATTCCGCATCATATAATATAATTGGCTTCCCGTGACTTGGTGACTCTGCTAATCGAACGTTTCTGTGTATAATAGTATTAAATGTCATTTCTTTAACATATTTTTTTATGTCTTCTACTATTTGAGCCGACAATCTTAAACGAGAATCATATTGAGTCAACAATACGCCTTCTATTTCAAGATATGGATTGGTTGTTTCCCTGACGATAGAGATTGTCTTAAATAATTTTGCTAATCCTTCCATCGCATAATACTCACACTGAACGGGTATTAAAACTGAATCAGCCGATGTTAATGAATTAAGCGTCAACAAACCAAGTGATGGCGGACAATCTATTACTATATAATCAAAATTATCTCGTATCTTATTTAACTTACTTTTCAATACTTTTTGCCTTTCATCTAAATTAACCATTTGTATTTCTGCACCAACGAGATTGATATGTGATGGCAAAAGATGTAATAACGGCATTTCTGTTGGCAGTATTGCTTCTTCTATTGCAAGCCCGTCAATAAGAACTTCATATATTGTTTTATCTAAATTGTCTATATCCACCCCTACGCCTGATGAAGCATTTGCTTGCGGGTCTATATCCACAAGAAGAACCTGTTTATCAAATGCGGCAAAAGATGCCGAAATATTGATTGCTGTAGTTGTTTTCCCAACGCCGCCTTTCTGATTGGAAACTGTAATTATTTTTGCCATAATTGTATTTAATAAGTTTTTATATGCAAAAATACGTTTTTTTTATGTAATTTTCAAATGGCAACTTCTATTTCCTATAAATATTATACCACACTTTACACATTAATACTTATCAGTTAAAGTATGTTTAGCACAGGAATTATTCCCGTGTTAAAGAGTTAGTGTTATACTCTTCTCTGTTATAAATTGTGATTTATTTTATATTAAAATTTTGAAAAATAAAAACAAGCGATTTTATTTTTATAAAAAAAAATATATTTGTATGTTATAATTTTAAAATACAAGGATATTGAGATGAAAATACTTAATTTATTTGTTTTGTTTTTGTTTTTTTCTGCATCAGTTATGCTAGCAGAAGAAACTTATATTGGTGTTGCTGGTCGCGGCGACATCAATGAAGGAGCATCGTTTGAAATGTTCCACGGGAACGATGAAAATGGAATATATACCCATTTCATCTCCGAAGATGATGAATGCAATATATATGTTTATTGCAAGCATTATAGCTGTATGCCGTTTATTAAAATTGCAGGCAACATTATTCACACTGCCAATAAGTGTGTCATTAAAGTTGAAGCAGAAACGTGGGAAATGCTCTACATAGATAATCAAGGTTTGCTTGAAGTGGGCGACTATGATGATTATGTCGGTACGTGTTCGCTAACTACGTTAAACGATAATGCAGAAATGCAAGTGTTCTATGGCGAGGATGAAAACGGAAAATTCACTCGTTTTATGGATGTAGAAAACACAACAACTATCATTCTAAAAGGAGAACATTATAGGCAGTTTCCTGATAATTTTAGTAGTATTGCTACTGCAACGAATTGCCATTTAATTATGGTTAGCACAGATGGTTATTGGAAAATAGAATCTGCTCATAATTTCGGTATGTTAGAATTGCGTTAATAATTGATATTAGTGCTATAATATGTAAATGAATACCCATAACGTATATTTTTAAAATAATAGAGAATTTATAAAAATATTCTGTGTTCTGTTATGCCGAATTTAATACGCATCATCTACTAAAAAAGAAATAGATACCGCATCAAATTCACCATAACATTTTTATATCCTTATCTTATTTTAAATGTTGCTAATGTGATGATTGCTAAAATTACTGCTACAATGTAATATCTTATAACTATCTTGGATTCGTGTATTTTTTTCTTCTCAAAATGATGATGCAAAGGTGCAATAAGGAATATTCTGCGTCCTTGTCCGTATTTCTTTTTAGTATATTTGAAGTATGCAACTTGCAATATTACTGATAAAGTATTAACAAAAAAAATACCACCAAGAATAGGAAGTAAAAACTCTTTTTTTAATAATACACATAAAACACCAACCGCACCTCCCAACGCCAAAGAACCCGTATCACCCATAAAAACCTGTGCAGGATAACTATTATACCATAAAAAACCCAAAGCACCGCCTACCAAAGCAGCACAAAAGATAGTAAGTTCAGCAGTCCCATTTATATGTATAATATTTAGATAATCAGCAAACTCAAAATGTCCCGTAATGTATGCAATAAGCAAAAGTGTTAAAACAACTATTCCAACAGTTCCTATTGCAAGCCCATCCAAGCCATCGGTAAGATTAACTGCATTTGACGTTGCAGTTATTATAAAAATTACAACAGGAATGTAAAATATGCCAAAATCAAAATTAATATTTTTTGAAAAAGGAACGGTAGTTAATGTATTTATATTATCAAAATTGCTCCCAAATAAATCAGGGAAAAAGTATATTACAGAACCGACAATAAGTCCTACAAATATCTGTCCGACAAGTTTATATCTTCCTATAAGTCCTTTTTTATATTTTTTAACTACTTTTAGATAATCATCTAAAAAGCCGATTCCCCCGAGTAATAATGTAGAAATAACAATTAGTATAACAAAAATGTTTTCTATATTTGCCCATAATAATGTTGGAATAATGACGGCATTTAGTAGTATTAATCCGCCCATTGTGGGTGTTCCTGCTTTTGATGAATGATTGCCGACACCTGTTAATTCGTCTTTATATTGTTCTTTTAGTTGATATTTTTTTAATTTATTTATGATAGGTTTGGCGAACAAAACACTAATAATTAGTGCAGTTATAGCCGCTCCGGCTGTGCGAAATGTTATATAAGTAAAGACACCAACTCCTGGCGGTGAAAACAATTCTTTTATTAAATCTATTAAATATATTATCATTTTTATATTATTGCGACATTAAAATAACAAAAATTATCGTCATACTGAACTTATTTAGGCACCTCCTAATTAAAATATGTAGATGCTAAAATGAGTTCAGCAAGACGATATTTCTTTTACCTGTCCTGCTAAACTCATTTTGACACCCCTTATTTTACTATGTTTAGACGCTATTTAATCTTAAATTATGTAAAAATTACACATTTTTTAATACAAATAACATATTTATTTTGTCGGACTAAACTTATTTCATATCCTGTTTATATATATTTTAATTACATATCAAATACTTTTTGCTTATTAATAATTTCTTTAATGCTTGTATCCATATCTTCGAAAATACGTTCTTTAATTGCCACAAAATCATCTATTTTTATAAAAAATATATCATCGAATAACGAATTTTTTCTATATTTTTCTGCTAATTTACGTATATCATTAAACTTCTTGCCGACTATTTCACTGCTTGATGTATTTAATTTAGCAAATGCAGAACTATTAGCATAAATTATGGTTTGTGCATCGCCAACAATTATTATCCCTTCTGCATAACTATCTAATAATATTTCATATAAATTAAAACCCGATGCAAGTTTTTCTATATAATTTAATTCATCCGTAACATCCTCAAAAACTTCCACATTTCCTACTACTATGCCATTTATATCTTTAATGTATTGTGCTTCAACTGTATACATCTTGCTACTATGTTGAAAATACTTTTTAGAACTACCTAAAGGTATTGAATTGACAGCACATGCCTCAGTATCACAAATTTCTGTATTCCATATCTTACGACAACGCTGTCCTAAAACTTCTGCTCTATCTGTGCGTCCTAAAAGAGATAATCCTGCTTTATTTAAAAATGTTAAATTTTTATTAACATCTGATGCACTAACAGGAATAGGAATTGAATCTAAAAGATATTCATACCATTGTGATTTAAGCATTATATCTTCTTTTAAGTTTTTTTCTGTTTCCATAGTTTGCTTAATTTTATTTAACATATTGATAAATGTTCTTGTCAATTCGCCTGTTTCATCTTTGGATTTACTCATAGATAAATCTACATTGAAATTGCCTTTTGTTATTTCTTTTCCTGCTTTTATAGTTTGTCGCAATGATTTACTAATACCTTTTATTATTACAAAAGATAGCACAGATAAAAGAATTATTACTATGATTGTAGTTACTTGTAGCATTTGTATTGAAGAAGACACTATTTCTTTAGATTCATCAAAACAAAAATCTAATGATATTTCGCTTAGATAATCCATATAAATTTTTATAGATTCTAATGAAGCGTCTACTAATGTTTTGTATTCGCCGACTCTATATTCTGCATATTCGTCCCATTTTTGATCATTAACTAATTCAATGAGTTTGAAGCGTGCTTGACGAGATAATATTAATTTTGCGGCGAAATCACGTATGCGTTCTATTTCTGCATATTGCATATAAGTATTATTAATTTGATGTTCTAAAAAATCAACGTCATTGTTAATTTCTATAGTTAATAACAGAATAGTATCTGTTAATTTTTTAACTTCAGTTGCATTATCTTTATTTATAAAATAAAGTGCGTTTTGAGCAGTAATCTTTTGCAAATTAGTTGAAATATTAGAGGCAGTTTTATAATTTTTTATTTGAGCATTTCCTAAATGTTGGAAAACATCTTGAAATTTATATAAATTGATGTATGCAATAACTACGCAGATAATAGTAGAAAGTAGCCCTATAATTGCTATTAATACAATTTTAAATGTAATTTTCATATTTGTAATAAGATATTTTAATTAACACATTGCAAAAATAGTAAAAAAATAGAAAACTCCGAACAAAATCTTGTTATGCCGAACTTCTTTCAGCATAATTATATGTAAAAAAAGTTATTTTGCATTTTATAAAGTAATTTATGTAGTTTAATGTTATGAATAATTTAGCAAAATTAAAAATTGGGGTTATATTAATTGCTGTATTTTTTAGTTCTATATCGGTTTTATATGCCTCTAATGACACTACCGAGTTTGCAATGACCAAAGATGAATATATTATTAAAGTGTTGTATGAATTTAAAGAACTTTGGGAACCCGCAGATACTCTTATCAAAATGATGGAAGCAAATGAACTTACAGAAGATTATAAAGAATATCTGTTTAATTATTGTAAAACTGCCATACGCCACGTCTTTTTAGAAAATTTTAAAGAAGAAATTGAATCAATAGCAATTCACTTTGAAGTCGGTAGTTCCACCTTAACCGATAGCAGTAAGAAAGTTTTAGATGACATTATTCCAACTTTAAATTATCTAATGGCAGATAGCAATTATGATAAAGAAATACTAATTTTAGGTTACAGAGATAAATATATTCCTCAAGAAGAAGATAATTTTATTTCTTTACAGAAGAGAATTTTTAATCAAATTTATGAAGATATAACAGACGATGAAAAAAATGTTATAAGTAGAACAATAGAAGTTTATAATTATTTAATAGATAATGGAATAAACGAAGATTTATTTATAAATCCGTTAAATCTACTTGAAGAAGGTTATATACATTCTCTATACGATAGAAGTGAGTTTATACTACATATGTATTGGAATGAATATTTAGATACAAATCAAGAAAGGAATGGTTCTGTTAGGTTTTATTTTTTTAAATTCGAACCTAATATAAAGATGCTATTTGAAGATGAGTTTGATTATAATATTGAATATGAAGAAGATTAAAAAATGTCATTCCGAATTTATTTTTGCATAACGTTTTTAGAGGTTACAATAAAATTATTCAAAATTCCTTCTATAATTATTAATTATATCTAAAAATGCATCTATACGAGTATTTATACCTGCATCTGCAGAATGCGAATCTAGTTCCAATGTTAAAGAAGGTTTGTTCCCCATTATATTATTAAATGTATTCAACAACATAGAATCAGGCGCACAAGAAAAATTAGTAATATATATCGCAAAAAGATTTTTATTTTCTTTAACAAGTTCTGCTATTCTAATGATTTTATGTCCTATTTCCCAATACATCCTATCAACTTTATCATATCTACTAATATCTATCATATCTATTGGTATCACTCTAATTCCTTTTGAAGCAATTTTTTTATGGATACCTTTATTAGCAAGATTAGAAGTAGAATTATATGTTCTACCGAATAAAATTATTGTAAGTTCGTTAGAATTTATTGCTTCATTGCCGATAGAATATAACTTTTTTTGAACTTCTTTTTGTTTATTTATTGCATCAAAATAGGCATCAATTATAAATTGTTCGTCTTTTATTCCAACTTTATTGGCAATTTTTATAAAAGAATTAACTTCTTTTTCATACCCATTGTTAAAGTTTAAAGATGTAGCAATAATTTTATCGGATATATTAAATTCTTTGAATGCCTGCTTTAAAATATAAGGTTCGCCCGTAACAAAAGCACACGCACAATTAAAATCTAATCTCTGTATTTCATTTTTTTCTGCATCCATTTCAAAAATTGCAGGAACAAAATAGTAATCTATCATATCATTTTTGGTAGTTATTAAATCATAAAAAAGCATTAGTGAAAGTTGCATAGGATAGCAAAATTGTGAAAATTCATAATTTAATCCCTTTATATTTTGATTTGCTGGAATAATTATTTCGCAACCAATATTACTGAAAAAGTGATAATACAAAGGAAAAAGATTATGCGTATAAAAAGAATTGTTGATGCCAATTTTTACTTTCTTCATAATTTAGCAAAAATACGCATTTTTTTTAATATATAAAACACCCGTTATGCTGAACTTATTTCGTAATTCCCTTGCATATAATTAGTAGATTCCGAAACAAGTTCGGAATGACATAACATTTTATTTAACAAAAAAAAATGTATTTTTGTATTTTATATAATGTCTTTTAAATATTTACAATGTATTTTTTTATGAGTAATTTATGCCAAAAACTAAATTAAAAGTTAATGCAGATTTGTCATTAATCAAATCTCAATAAAAAAAATGAAAGTTTTTCAAGGTATACGTCTTTATGCTGTCTACCAATAATAGTGCTACTTGGACTGGTCCCTTATTAGCAGAAATAATAAAAAAAATGTTTTAATATTTCTTATAGCAAGACCTATATTTACAAGTTATTATCGGATTTAGGTTACAGTTATCAGAAGGGCAAGGGGTATTATACTGAGGCATCCGATAGAAGCAAGGAAATAGCATCTATTATATAAAAACCTGATTATTAATTTGTTTTAGTGTGTTCTTATTTTGTGTAGAAGATACAAAAACGGTTATTAGTAATACAGCATTTTAAAATATAATATGCAATTTTAATAATGAGCAATAAAAAATTTCAAAAAACTGATATATTTAATTGGTTCGGCAATGCAGCACCTATACAGCTGTTATAGATATGGAACATACGCATACAATACTCTTTGTCCCTTTTATCTAAATCACAATTAATTAATCGTAAAGCGTTCAATCTGTTAGTTGCAATATCATAAAGCATAGTGCTTTGCCAACATTTAAGATAATTTTGTTTATTTAATTTGTCGCCATAAAAATATATAGAACTAATGTCAATAGAGTAATCATCAATAATTTGTCCTATTTTTGTTTCTATTGCTTCAGAAATATCGTTCTCATCGGCACAATATTCTATGCCTATAACCTTTTTATTTGTAATAATAATAAACTCAAAAATATTATTTATTAGTTGAACTAACATTGTCCGTTCAGGCATTGCATCAATATAATTATACATATAACTATTTATTGCCGATATAGGTGCGGGATTAATATCGTAAATTTGATGTTCTAATATTTTTCCTATATTGTCTATTGCGAGTATTATTTCTTTGCTAATAATAAAAACTAATTCCATCTGATTTTCTAAATGTAGTGGAATTGATTTTATCCTAAAATCTGCAACATTTTTATCGCTATAATGCTGCTTTATAGATAGGTCAACTAATTTAAGAAAATTGTTTCTGTCTATAACACTGCCAGGAATATTTGTTGAAATATAATAATCTGTCCCTAATGTAACAAAAATATGCGAAATGCTAAACTGCTGTAAAATTTCCTTTATTTCTTTAATTGCTACGTTAGAGTTTTGAGTTATAATTTGCTCATTTAAATTGATAGGTTTGCTTATTTTTTTAATATATATTAGTTTGTAAAAGTATTCTTTTTTTTCTAAAACAACTAATAAAGTGCTATTTTTAGTAATATATAATGATGCAATTATTTTATTTTCCATAGTTTAATTATTTTTATAATTTTTTACAATTAATTGTTTTATAGTTGCAATCCGATTTGTTAGCGTGGTTGATTCGGTTGGTATATTTACTTTTTTTTATGATGATATAAAAATATTTTTTTCATACTTTGCAAATAGAAAAAGTGGACCCGGAGGGACTTGAACCCCCGGCCAACGGATTATGAGTCCGTTGCTCTAACCAACTGAGCTACAGGTCCTATTTCAATTTTCAAATATCAATTTTATTTACAAATACACAGTTGCAAAATATAAAATACAAAAATAACTTTTTTATTTCTAATTTCCAAATTCTTTATTTTAGGTTACTTTTCTATATTGCAAAATATAAAATACAAAAATAACTTTTTTATTTCTAATTTCCAAATCCTTTATTCATTTATTGAAAAAAATGTAAAAAAGATAAAAATAATTAGGAAAAAATTATTAACATTTTGTTTTTTATAGTAATAATTTAAAATAAAATTATTATATTCCAAAGAACTATTTTTTCTTATTATGCCGATTTGTTTCGGCATCTCCTTATTTTTTCATTACAACCTTTCTGACCATTAATTTACCATACATTATTATAAAAAAAATACAAATATAAGGAAGTATTTATATAATTCACAAATAAGATAAACTAAAAAATTATATTTTTTCTTATATCGGTGCTTGATATATCTATGTTCGGGTTGTTTAATTCTATGTAACCATTAGTAAATATATGTTCAAGCAGTTCTTTATTGTTATATTCGCTACGATTGGCAATAACAATTTTCGCAATATCTAAAATCATTTTATAATCCTTCCACTCACTAAAATTAATAGCAGCATCATACCCAATTAGCAAAAAAATATTTGCACCATTGTATTTGTTTTTATAATAATTTAGCGTATCAACGGCGTAAGAAACAGGATTGGAATTGTTTATTTCATATAACGATATTTGTATTTTTTTTATTCCTTTGATATGTTTTTCAATAATTTTTATTCTTTCATTATCGGTATATAAATTATCTTTATAAATCTTAAAAGGCGAACATTTAGCAGGCACAATAAAACATTCATCTAACGAACATTTTTCAATAAAACATTCTACAATAGTTAGATGCCCTATATGAAATGGGTCAAATGTCCCGCCGAATATTCCAATATTTTGCATAATATTATAAAAATACGTTTTTTTGAAAAACAATACACTATATTTTAATAAGTAATGATGACCTCTAAAAACGTTATGGCGTGCCTGTTTCGGCATAACATTTTCCTTGCTAACTATTCTATGCTAACGAGTTCTACCTCGAAAGTTAAATCTTTATCTGCTAATTTATGATTAGCATCGAAGACAACACTATTTTCTTTTATTTCTATAACTTCAACATTTACTACCTGACCTGGTGCTAATTGGAGTTGCATAATATCGCCGATTTCTAATTTTAAATCATCAGGTATATTTTCTTTTTGAAATTCTATTATTAAGTCGTTGCTTCTGTGTCCGTAGGCATCAGCAGCGGGAATAAATATAGTTTTTCGTTCCCCCAGCGACATTCCTATAACACCATTATCAAAGCCCGGTATTACCGTTCCCCCGCCGACAACAAACTCCAATGGTTCTCTTTCAAAGGACTCATCAAACACGCTTCCGTCTGATAGAGTTCCTTTGTAGTGTATTTTTATTTTACTATTTTTTTGTGCTGTAATTATTCTTCCTCCTCGTCATACCAATCTTCTTCATCGTCATATTCGACTTCTAATTGGTTGCCATCTTTATCAATATAAATTTCTTCATCTTTTAATCGGACTCTTGCCATTCCGCCACTAAAATCATTAGCAAAATCATAATTTAGTGGAATAACAACTTTGCCCGTTTTATCAACGAAACCAAATTTATTATTTTTTTTGACTCGTGCTACTCCTTCTTTAAAATCGTACACATCGTCATAATCAATGCGAACAATTTTCTTTCCTGTTTTATCAACGAAACCAAATTTATCATTTAGTTTCACCTTAGCAGCACCGTTTTTAAAGTCGCTGGCAGCATCATATTCAAAAGTAATAATTATATCACCTTCTTTATCTACGAAGCCCCATTTATCATCTGATTTTGCCCTTGCTAAATTTTCACTAAACTTACCGACAAAATCATAATCGCCCTTCCAACTTTGCGAAGAAGCAAGCGGACTGCTTATAAAAATAATAATTAAAGCAATCAGAACAGCATTAATAACTGCAGAATTAAATAAATGTTTCTTTTTCATAAAAAAACTCTTAAATGTTATTGCAAAAATACAAAAAAATAAATAAAATATATTAAATAAGAAGATAACAAAATAACAAAATAAATTCTAATTGATAATGTTTGCTCGGATTTGCTAAAGTTTTTTACAATTTCTATAAAAATTAGAGCATTGCTAATTTATTTTGCTGTTACGGAGTTTTAGTTAAATGTTTTTTCAGCATTTCTACGTCGATGGCAATTTCGGGCAATTTTCGTAGATATGCTTCTATTTTGAATGCTTGCAGTCGTTCTTTGGCGGGAGCGCCGTGGTATATCCCTTTATCTTGTAATGATTTAGATACGCCAGATTGTGCGGTAATTATTATGTCATTGCCTAATTCTATATGTCCGGCTATACCTACTTGTCCTCCCAATCTATTGCGTTTGCCTATTTTAGAACTTCCGGCTATACCTACTTGTGCTGCTATAGCAGTGTCTTCGCCGATAGAACAGTTATGTCCAATCTGCACTAAATTATCAATTTTAACTCCGCTTTCAATTATCGTGGAATTAAGCAAAGCACAATCTATTGTAGTATTTGCACCAATTTCCACATCATTTCCTATAATAACGTTTCCAATTTGGGGAATTTTATCGTATTTTCCATCATACGATTCAACAAAACCAAAACCATCAGCACCAATAACCGCCCCCGAATGAATTATACATCTGCTGCCAATTTGGGTGTCATCATAACAAACAACATTAGAATGTATTTCCGTATCATCACCAATCATAACATTGTCGTATAATATAACATTAGGATGCAATATGACATTATTTCCAAGAACACATTTCTCTCCAATAACACACCTCGCACCAATTCTCACATTATTAGGAATTTTAGACGATTGTGCTATTATTACAGAACGGTGTATTTTATAATCGTTGTTTTTATTCGATGCTGCAACAACATATTTTAGCAGCGTTACCATAGATAAATAAGGATTTTCTGCTTCAATATATGCTTGATTTGGCTTTGGAACATTAACATACCCTTTGGGAACAATAATGCACGTTGCGTAACAATCTTCCATATATTTTTCGTAATTAGTACTTGAAAGGAAAGATATTTCGCCTTCTTTTCCGTTTTCTATTTTGCCTAAATTAGTTATAACTAAACTATCAGAACCGATAATATTTCCTTTAATTATATTAGCAATTTCGCCTGTTGTGAATTTTATATTTACTTTCATTTTATTTTTAGTTTATAAGAAATACAAAAATAAGATTTTTTATAAAAAATGTATTTTTGCAATACTATGATTAAAACTTTTGATACAATACATAAAAATAAAAAACTAATATGCAAAATGACAAATAACCAATTCCCTATGCTAACTATTATTCTAAATGTTTATGTCACAGAATAAGTAAATACAAAAGTAAGGAAAAGCAAAGGTTATCTTATTGTCTATTTTCTTTTCCATAATAATCAATTCTCCAATCATTCTTTTTTAACATTTCTATTGTCACTATTAGTTTGTAGTATAATTTGTTTTTGCGAATTTCTTCCCAAGTGTAATCTCTAACAGTTTCTAATTTAATGACAAAAAAATATCCTTTCTTATCTTTATTAGAAATAAAAAAACTGTTTCTAAATCCACGTTCATAGTACCTTCCGCTGGAATCAGGAAATATAATATCAGAACTACAATATTCTATTCCCCAAATGGTATCATACGAAATTATTGTCTCATACAAAATTATTTTTCCTACTTCATCAAATTGTAATTGAAATGGGTCTAAATTTCCAATATAGTAATCTACACTATCAATGTTATTATATCTTGCGTAACAAATTAATATTGTGTCATTTGTATGATTTTTTATTGAAAAACAAACTACAGAATCAAAGGGACAAGCAGTAAAAAATAAACATACAGGGATCATTGATAACAAAAACACTTTTTTCATACAATTGTTCACTTTTTTACAAAAATAAGGATTTTTTTTGTATAATTTTTTATATCTTCACGCCTAAATTAAAATATACTGTGTAGGGACCGAAACGAATGTATTTTAAGATGTCGTTTTCTTTTATAAAATTGAATGCTCTGCCGACCGAAAAACTTGCTGGACCTATTGCAGTAAGTAATGAATAAGATATGCCAAAACCTTGCTTTAATGTAGATATTTTTATCTGTTCGGGCAATTCCCATATATCGCCTAAATCATACCTTGTTCCCCAATAACTATCAAATCCAAGTATAGATAAATAATTCGGAAGTTTATATTTGTAATCAATACTAAATCGGAACATTTGTCGTCCTCTTTCTTGATGTTCTTTAAAGCCAAAAAAGTTGTCTTGTCCGCCAAGCGAAAAATATTCAGGATAAGGCAATGTTCTATCGCCGATTCCAAAATATAAGGACGGACTTAATGTATGCTTCATAGCACTATTATTAGTTATATTGGTTTTCAAAAATGCTTTTATTTTCGTAAATTTAGTATAATCGTTTATTGAAAATAGGTTTGTTTCTAATGAAATATCTATTACACCACCGCTTGTAGCAAAAAAAGGATGTTCTTCGGTGTCATATTTTAATGAAATACCAAATAAAGATACATTATTATTTCTATCTTCTGTTCCTTTAAATAATTGATTTTCTAAACGATATGTAAGATTAATGATACCATTATTTTCTATTCGCGAACCAATTCCAAAAAGGAAGCCACGCCGTTTAATGTAATTTGTATCAACTATTTCATAACTAAAATTACGTTCTTCTATAGATTTTTCATAAATATATAAATTATGCCAATTATAATACGCACTTATATGAAATGCAAGCGGCAAATCAAAAAAATTAGAATTAAATAAACTAATTGCAGCAAACTGATGGATATTACTAATTCCTAATTCTAAAAGTGAGTTGTTGTTTTTACTTCCGATACCTTTTGTTAGAAAATCTATACCAAGCCGAACAATGTTCTCATTATCTAAATTGCCTGACAAACGTAATGTTTGATTACCTTCTTCTATTGCTTTTATAACCATTGTATAATTGGGTTCTGTATAATAATTTTCATTCAGAATTATTTCTATACTAACCTCTTTATATATATTATTATCTTCCAAATAATTATAGCAATCCATCAACTTTTTTTTAGTAAGTGTATCACTAATTTTCATTGGAAAGTCCTTTTTTAACACTTTTGAATAATCAAGAATTTGTTCATTATTTATAGTTAATTGGAAGTCATTTATAACAATACTATGCGTTTTATTAGATATTTCATCAGTTAAATAATTGCCTAAATTAGTATTAAAATTAGATTCAGATTCAGATATATCTTCTTCTACCGAACCTGCATAAAGAAATGTTTCGTCTGCAATAGTTTTGGCTATATATTCAATAAAATTATTTGTATCATAGTTGCTATTTTGCATAAACCACTTGTTAAAATTATCAACCATTATGCTATTTTTTATATCAGAAATTCTATTTATTGTTTCCTCATAACCTACCTGTATATAATCGTTGATATTAGAAAAGTTTAAGTAATTAGTCGTTTTATCGTTATCATCATCGTTAAAATCGTATTTGATATGTATATCAGCAAGTTTAGCATCATTTTTTGCAAAATGATTCATTGAAATAGTTAAAACTTGGTCTGCAATAACAATAGGATTTCTTAAAGCATCGGGCTTATATATAGGCGTAGTAGCATCAGAGGCAATAATAATTATGTTATTAAAAGAAGAATCTGTTTTAAAATCTTTAACAAATCTCACAGGCAAATTAGCCATAATACCACCATCAACAAGTATTAAATTATTTATTCGCACAGGAGTATAATAGCCAGGAATAGATATAGAACCTTTAATTATTTGCGTCAAATCACCTTTACACAAAGCAACACTCTTGCCACTTGCTAAATCGGTAGCAACTGCCCTAAATGGTATTTGCAAACTATCAAAATCATTTATGTAATAATAATCAGTATTTATAATGTAATTACGCAGAAATTTATTAAGCAAACTACCTTTTGATATTGCTTCAGGCGGAATAAACTTAAAGTTATTAAATTGAATAGAAAGAATAGATTTATCTTCAATTTCCTTTTCATAATAGAAAACCTTTTTTCTATCATTTTCATATCCAATTTTCATAAACTTATTCCAATCAATGTCCTTAAAAATGCTATCTATTTGATTCGCATTATAACCGACAGCATATAATCCGCCAATAATAGCCCCAATAGAAGTTCCGATAATATAATCGGGTTTGATATTATGTTCTTCTAATGCTTTGAGCATCCCGATATGAGCAGCACCTCTTACTCCTCCACCACTAAGAACTATTGCTATTTTGGGATTATCGCCAGCAAGACACCTGCTGTGCAATATAACAAACAAAAAGCATACAATAACATTTTTTTTCATAATAATTGCAAATATAACGATTTTAGGCGTATATTTTTTATATATAAAAAACCTTATTTTTGTTTATTCTAAACAATTATTATAACTTATATGGAAAAACTTATTATCACTGCCGCTATATCAGGTGCAGAAGTTACAAAAGAAATGAATCCTGCCGTTCCTTATAAAATAGAGGAATTTGTGAAAGAATCCAAGTCGGTTTATAATGCAGGAGCAAGCATAATACATCTACACGTCCGCCATGATGACGGCACTCCTACGCAAGATAAAGAACGCTTTCGTATTATTATTGATGCAATTAAAAATGAATGTCCTGATGTTATTATACAGCCATCTACAGGTGGTGCAGTAGGTATGTCAAACGATGAACGGTTGCAACCCACAGAATTATTGCCTGAAATGGCTACTTTAGATTGCGGAACACTAAATTTTGGTGGCGATGAGATATTTGAAAATACTGAAAATACTATAAAGTATTTTGGCAAAAGAATGATAGAATTAGGTATCAAGCCCGAGTTAGAGGTGTTTGATAAAAGTATGATTGATATGGCATTGCGTTTGGCAAAAAAAGGTTTTATTCAATCGCCGATGCATTTTGATTTTGTTATGGGGGTAAATGGCGGAATTACGGGTGAATTGCGTGATTTTGTATTTCTGCGTGGTAGTATTCCTCCTGATGCTACATATACAGTAGCGGGCATAGGAAGATTTGAATTCCCGTTAGCGGTTGCAGCAATTATTGATGGTGGACATATTAGAGTGGGCTTTGAAGATAATCTTAATATATCTAAAGGCGTATTAGCAAAATCTAATGGCGAGTTAGTTGATAAAGTTGTTCGGTTGGCAAAAGAATTCGGCAGAGAAATAGCAAATCCAACCGAAGCAAGACGCATTTTAGGATTGAAACAAAGATAAGATATGTTCCTACCGTGTTAGTAAAAGTAGCAGGAATTTGAACAACGTCATCTACATTAACTGGATTTATAGTGGTTAACAAATCACCATTTGAGTTATATAACTCATACTCTACTGCTGTAATGCCACAGGCATCTATGTAATCTTGCACAAGATTTATATAAGCAGAGCCAGTTGTAGGATTAGGAAATAATATGGCTTTATCGCCATTGTAATTATTGCAGTTAGATACTGCAAGCCATTCATAGTAATATTCTATTTCTATGGCATTGCACAAAATATAAAAATGACTGGTGTCATCATTATAAATGTGATAATAATAAACAGTTGCACCTATATAACCCTTGCCATAGGGTTTGTAGTGTCTGGAGTTTCACCGCTAAAAATGAATATATCAGAAACTTGTGGTAAAGATGATGTAGGGTCCGTTACTCCTGCTGCCAAACTATTGTCAAGCATTGGAGAACCACTGCCACAATAAAGATGACCATAGCAAAAAAATATATTGAAAACAAGAATATACCCTTTATCATTGTTAGCAATTTGTTTATAAATTGCTAACAATAGAGAATAATGTATTTTAAAAACTTAATTTATTTCATTTTAGATTATATATTAGTAGCAACAAAACGCCATTTAACTTCTCTATATTCTGCTGTTGCATAACTAATTCCTATACGTTCTGTTGTTATATATTCTGCTTTAAAGTTATCATCTTCTAACCAAATATTTTCTGAAGTTATTAAGTTTTCATAATTAAGATGTTTAGTTATTTCCAACTTTTTTGTTAGTTTACCTGGACCATTAAATCCTTCAACGCCTCTAATTAAAACTGCTTCGGGAAAATCTTTTTCACCACTTACGATATTTAATAAATAGTGAACGCCATAACATAAATAAATATATGTTATTCCGCCTTCTTCATACATTACTTTTGTTCTATTTGTTTTACCTTTATGGGCGTGGCATGCGGTATCATTTTCGCCGTAATATGCTTCTGTTTCGCTTATTCTTAATTTAATTACGTTATTATTTATTTTTCTGCATAGCAATTTACCGAGTATTTGAGGTGCTAAATCTATTGCAGGAATGGTATAAAAATCTTTTTGTAATCGTTTCATTTTCATTTTATAATTTTGCAAAAATAAGGAAGATATATATAATTATTAAACCTTTTCCCGAAAATTTTTATTATATTGCGTGGTATTAAATAAATAATTAATGAAATTGTATGAAATGTATTAACAAAATCGCTTTTTGTATGCTAATTATGTTAGCAGCAACGCAATTAGAAGCTAAAAGAAACTTCACTTTTAATGATGCTATGAAGTTTGAATTGCTTCGTTCTCCTCGCACATCTAATGATGGTTCTTGGTTCGCATTTGAAGCAAAACAAGATAGAGGTGATTTTAGAGTTTGTATCTATTCTGCTGATGATACAACTAAATTTAATGTTCCGAATGGACGAGGAACTAATTTTTCTAATGATTCCAAATGGGCTGCAATTACTATTACGCCATCAAGTATGGAATCAGAAAATAAAGAGAAAAAGAATAATAAGTTAAAACTAATTAATCTTCAAAATAAAGAAGAATTTGATGAAGATAATTTAACTAACTTTACTTTTTCGGAAGATTCTAAATGGCTTGCATATAGAATTAAATTAGATGCTCCGCCGAAGCCCGATAAAAAAGATAAATCGGTCGGAAGTCCGATGAAGTTAAAGCATCTTGCATCGGGAACTGCTATAACTATTGATAATGTTACGGCATATTTGTTTGATACTTTATCTAATTATCTGTTCTATATTATATCTACTCCCGATGGCAAAAAAGATGGTATTTATTGCCGCGAATTAAGAAAAGAATTTGCTCCTGAAAAGAAAATTATTGCTGATTCTAATAGATATTATAGCAATCTTGCGTGGAATTATAAGAAAAATTTGCTCGCATTTCTAACTGCTGAACTTAATGATAAAGGAAAAGCACAAGATTGTTCTATGTTAATTGCAGATGTTAGTAATCAAGCAATAGATACTATTATTTTAGCAAATAAGATGCAAAAAGATGCAAAAAATAGTAAAGATGAAGCAAAAAATGATAAGAAAAATAAGAAAGATGATGCAAATTATGAACATTTGCCTAAAGAAGTTCGCAATGACGAAGTAAATATAGAAAATGACGGTAATAAAACAGAATATAACGCTGTAAAAACAAAATATACCGAAAATAAACACCGAAAACCACTTGATAACAAGTGTATTCACTTGATTTCAAGTGATTTTAACTTTTTTTCAAGTGATTTTAACTTTTTGTCAAGTGATTTTAACTTGATTTCAAGTGATTTCACTTGTTTTCAAGTGGATTTAACTTGTTCTCAAGTGGATTTAACTTTTTTAACTCCGACTTTCACTTGTAATACTCCGACTTTTAGTGATATATTTCAGCATTTTACTAATGATACTCGCAATGATATTATTAGAAACGCAGATAATACTGATGCAAAAGCGAAATCTACATCTCAAACAAAGAATAATGAAACAACTACTTTAACTCCCGCAGACCCGCGTTCAATAGATACTAATTGGTATTTGCCGAGCGAAAATCGTTTGCAATGGAACGATAGTAATACGCTGTTGTATTTTGGGATGAAGCCCGCAAATCAAAGATATGAAGCCCGCGAAGATATAAAGTTTAAGGATTCTACTTATTATAATTTTGATACTTTAATGAAGAAATCGGAGGTTTATGTTTGGAGTTGGAACGACCCTCTAATAATGACGGTTCAGCAGTTTCAATGGAATAGAGAAAAAGATAGAACATATTATGCGGTTTATCATCCTGATGCAAAAAAATATGTGCAAATAGCAGATACTAATTTAGCAGAGGTGAGTGTTGCAAAAAATGATAATTATGCTTTGGCGGTTAGCGATAAAGATTATAGAATTGAGCAAACTTGGTATGGCACTTGCTTTGATATTTATGTAATAAATCTTAATACGGGCGATAAATTAAAAGTCGGTGAGCGAATCGAAGATAGAAGTTATAGTATGTCGGTGAGTGGCAATTATATTGCTTATTATAAAGATTTGCATTGGTATTTATATGATGTTCGGGCAAATAATCATATAAATATTACGCAAAATGTTGCTTCTGAATTTTATGATATAGAACAAGATGTTCCGAGTAGTTTATATAGTAATGGTTTTGGTGGTTGGGTTGATAATGATAAAGGTTTTTTCTTATATGATAATTTTGATATTTGGTATTTTGAAGCAGCAAATCCGTCTAATTATCGTTGTTTTACAAAAGAAGAAGGTAAGAAAAATAGAGTTAAATATAGCATTCGGCGAGTTAATTTAGATTTAGATTATTATCAAAGTTCGGATACATTAATTATAACTGCATTTAATAAAATAAGTAAAGATGCGGGGATTTATAATGGTTTTTTAACTACAAATACATTAGTTGAGCGAGTTCCAATGGAAGCACAATTCTTTCGTAATTTCATAAAAGCAAAAGAAACAAATAAAATATTCTTTGCAAAAGAAAAATATCACGAGTTTCCAAATTATTATTTAACTGATTTTAGTTTTAATTCGCCGTTGCGAGTTAGTGATTTGAATTTGCATATATTAGATACATTTAATTGGGGGCGCACAGAGTTAGTGCAATATCCTTATAAGACACCGACAGGGCGTGATACCACATTGCTTGGTTATTTAGTATTGCCCGATAATTATGATAAGAATAAGAAATATCCTGTATTTGTATATTTTTATGATCAAATGAGCGATAGGATGAATCGCTTCTATCAGCCCGAATTAACACATCGTCCTGCAAATCAAATCTTTATGGATAATTATGTTATGTTCTTTGTAGATATTGATTATGGTTATGAAAAAGCAAGTGCAGATGTAGATATTGCAAAAATCGGCACAAGCCGACCAGGACAAGATGCTTTTGATTGTATTATTGCGGGTTGCAGATATTTAGCAGAAAAAGGAATAATTGATACCAATAGAGCGTGTGTGCAAGGACATAGTTGGGGTGGTTATCAAGTGGCATTTATGGCAACAATTCCTTCGTTTTTCAAAGCGGCTTGTGCGGGTGCTCCTGTTGGAAATATGACAAGTGCATATAGTGGCATTAGAACAGGTTCAGGCAGAACAAGGCAGTTCCAATATGAAGCACAACAAAGTAGAATCGGCGGAAATATATTTGATTCTTTAGATGCTTATATAAAGAATTCGCCGATATTTTTTGCAAATAATTCAACGACTCCTCTTTTAATCGGTCACGGTGATATTGATGAAGCAGTTCCGTATCAGCAAGGCGTAGAATTATATATGGCATTCAGGCGTGCCCAAAAACCTTCGTGGCTTTTGCAATATGTAAATGAACCTCATTGGCAAGGTCGCTATTGGAACAAATTAGATTATTCAGTTAAGATGAAAGAGTTCTTTGACCATTATGTTTTAGATAAACCTGCTCCCGCTTGGATGACAATCGGTCAGCCATATAAAGGCGAAAATTGGGAGAGGTAGGGGGAATATAAATATATGAAAGAAATAAAGTTTTATAACAAAGTTTATTATAAGGATTCACGTTCGATGAAAGATATTCCTGATAATACTATAGATATGATATTAACAAGTCCGCCTTACTTTAATATAAAAGATTATTCAAAGGATGGTTATCAACAAACAACTAATAATATAAAACAAAAAGGACAAATAGGAGATATTGCAAAATATGATAACTATATAAATGAATTGCTTCTTGTTTGGAAAGAATGTGAACGAGTTTTAAAATCCAACGGAAAACTTGCAATTAATACTCCACTTATGCCAATGCTAAAAAAAGATATGAATACACATTATAATAGGCATATTTTTGATATAGATAGCGATATTAAACATTCTATTTTGCATAATACAAATCTATATTTATTAGATGTATATATTTGGAATAGAACAAATCCTCGTAAAAAATTAATGTTCGGCAGTTATCCATATCCAAGGAATTTTTATGCACAAAATACTACTGAGTTTATTAGTGTATATGTAAAAGACGGAAAACCTGAAAACAATATTTCAAAAGAAATAAAAGAAAAAAGTAAATTAACACAGAAAGAATGGGTAGAGTATACAAAACAAATTTGGAATATTCCAATACCTAATAAAAACGATATTGCATTTGGTAAGCATTCGGCTATTATGCCTGAAGAAATTGTTTATAGATGCGTAAGATTATTTACTTATGAGCAAGATATTGTACTTGATCCATTTGCCGGTAGTGGAACAACATTAAAAGTAGCATCTTGATAATTAATTAGATATAATATGTCAAACAGAAAAGCAGCACAAGAAATTAAAAAAATAAAAGATAATGTTTTACATAACATTGAAAAATTAGGGTTCAAAATTGAACTACGGAAAGATTTAGGTAAATCTATTTATTCACTAAACGATGAAACAAATATAGATTTAATTTATTCTAGCCTTTCTAAAGGCAGAAATGAATATTTTTTTGGAATAGAGGAAGAACAATTTTACAAAGCATATAAAAATAACAGAAATTATTTTCAAATTTTTATTTGTGAAGATTCTGACCAAGTTTTTATAATTCCATTGTCATTTATGATTGAAATACTAAAAGATACAAAAGCAAACGATCATATTACTTTCCACCAATGGAAACCGGTAATTAGAAAAAGAAACGGTGTTTATATTCTGCGTTTGGATGGCATTTATGATATTACTGATTATTATAATAGGTATGATTATCTGTTTCAAAATGAAAAAAGTTCAATTTCTAGTCCAATAAAGTTTAATGCAGAAATTGAAGTAAAATCTGAAATAAAAAAAATGCAAGAAACAGCAATAAATTTCGGTCTAGATAAAAAAGATATTCATTCTACAACAATTTTTATGCTTAAAAAACTTGGAGAATGGTTAGGTTATAAAGTTTTGACAGAAAGCAAACTTGTTGGTGTAGAAACTTTTCCATATCAAATTGATTGCTTATGGTACAAAGATAATGATTTGTTTTTAGCGATTGAAGTTTGCAATAAAGGGAGTATAGAAAAAGACAAAGACGCTTTGAAGCAAGCAAAAAATTTCGGTGCAAGAAAAGTTATAATTGTTTCAGATATTACAAAATTAGAACGAATAAGAAAAATTTTTATGTATAATGGCGAAATAAAATTTTGGACAGAGATATGGAGTTTTAATCGAATTTTCAATATGTTTGAAAATGGACAAAAATTTTTCAAAGATTTTTCAAAATTTAAAAATTATCAGTGGAACGAAAATATTGTTGAATATGTTTAATTTTTTAGAAATATCAAAAAATAATTTAGCATTGCTTTTCCTTGAAAAACGATTTGCTGATGAAAATTGGGATTTTATGTGGAAAATACCTCCACCTTTTGTTATTGAGAAAACAAAATTATATAATCTCTTTTAAAGATTTACAATAAGATTGCATATATTTTTGATTTTTTCTTTATCAATATTATTGCTCCATTTTTCAAAATCGTTAATCCTTTCTTCCATACTTTTAACATATCTGTTATG
>WRLB01000021.1 GCA_009777815.1 Bacteroidota bacterium | reverse complement strand
CATCATTGTAAATGCGACTAATATTGCCTACTACACGCTTAGTAAGATTGTAAAGTTCTATGGCACAATTGCTGCTGACACCTATCGTATGTGCAACAACTTTATCTCGCCGCCGGGAATAAGAAACCCATACCGGAACTCGCAAGCCCCTTTTTTACACGAGTGTAAATCTCGTCCATCTCTATTACTTCTGGCACCTGATTAGCTTGTAGTGTATCCTGAGCTGCATGAAGATCAGACCTGACGCTTGAAGCAAAAACACGTATCCACCGGATTATAAGAGGATGAGAGCAACCAAAAAACCTAGCGATTGCACGGATTCCCATTCCACTTAGATAAAGATCAAGTGCTTTACGCTTATCTGCATATGTGAACTTGCGAACTTTATCGCTAAAATAACGATTGCATTCTTTACAGCGATAACGCTGTGAATTCTTGTAGACACCGTTCTTTATATATTTGCTACTGCCACAATGTGTACATTCCATATAAAAAAAGTCCTATATTTAATTAAAAAAATACAAATATAAGAAATAATTCTAAACTCACAAGTATTTAGTAACCAATGCCTCCACGGGAGGGACAGGGGTGGTAAATATTATATGTCATGCTGAATTCATTTTGACACTCCTTAATTCTTTTACACATCCTTCTGAACTCGTTTTGACACTCCTTAAATTATTCTACTTTAACACGGGGGCTTGCCTCCGTGCTAATATTTAATCTTAAATTATGTAAAAATTACATAAATCGGATTCAAAATAATTAGTAAATTTTACTGCTTAAGCAGTCGATTTTACTGCTTAAGCAGTCGATTTTACTGCTTATTCAGTATCCGTTACACATTTTTTAGTATCCGTTACACATTTTTTAATACCCGTTACACATTTTTTAGTATCCGTTACACATTTTTTAATACAAATAACTGATTTATTATGTCGGACTAAACTTATTTCAGCATCACTTTACATTTAACCTAATTTATCAAAAATATTACTATTTTTAATTATGCTTCAAAAAATACTAATTAGTAGAACAGATGCTATCGGTGATTTGATTTTAACATTGCCTATGGTTGATGTAATAAAACAAAATATAGCAGATGCAAAAGTTTTTATTCTTGCACAAAATTATAACAAATCAATCGTTCAATCTGCACCACTTGTTGATGGATTTATTGACTGGACTGAATTAGAAAAACAAAAAGAAAGCGATATTATAGCAGAATTACAAAAACAAAATTTTGATGCTATAATCAATGTTTTTCCGAATAAAAAAATTGCAAAAGCAAGCAAACAAGCAGCAATACCTATTAGAATCGGCACTTCACATAGATATTATCATTGGCTTACTTGTAATCGTTTAATTAATTTATCTCGCAAAAAATCTAATTTACATGAAGCCCAATTAAATATTATGCTACTGAAAAAATTAAATATTCCGTCTGAATTTACTTTAGATGAGATTAAAAAATTTGGTAGAATTATTCCTTTTGCGAAGTTGCCCGATGAGATAAATTTACTTATAAATAAAAGTTCTAATAGAAAAATTATACTTCATCCAAAATCTAAAGGTAGTGCTAAAAATTGGAACATATTTAATTTTATGAAATTAGCAGAGATTTTATATAAGAATAATTTTGATGTATTTATTACGGGAACAGCAGAAGAAAGCGATTTAATTAGAACAGAACTGGGCAGTAAAATTCCTAATGCAACTGATTTAATGGGCAAACTTACTTTATCTGAACTTATAACTTTTATTTCTAAATGTGACTTTTTGGTTGCTTGTTCTACGGGTCCTCTTCATATTGGTGCTGCGTTGGGTATTAATGTTATTGGTCTTTATCCACCGATACGTCCTATGCATCCTGTTAGGTGGCGACCTATTGGCAATGCTAACGTTTTGTGTGCAAATAAAGAATGTTCTATTTGCCGTAAAAGTGCTAATTGCAAGTGTATAGACGAGATATCTCCTGAACAAGTTTTGAAAATAATTTTAGATAAATGAAAACATTCTGCCGTGTTTAATACGACAGCAAACAATTAACACGGGGCTTTAGCCCCGTGTTAATGATGTTATGCGTGATAAATGTTATTTTAATTTAACCTAAACCATTTTATACCGCTTGAAGTGTTTATTGCGATGAATGAAACGGCACGTCCATTAGGAATACTGCCACCAGAAATTAGTTCAGGTGTTATAACAGTGCCGTTATAAGTTTCTAATGAAGATATATTGGTTGAGTTAGATATATGTAGTATTTGTCCTGCTTGAATGCCTGTCCGTGGTAGATATACAAAATTATATGAAGCCCATACAATGTTATTAATATTTATTACGCTATAATTTCCATATCCTTCTAAATCGGTATATGTAGTTGCATTGCCGACAGGAACATCTATATAAGCAAAAACTACGTTTCCGCTTTCTACTTTTATTGCGGTAGTGGAAGTATTATTTTTTAATGTAATTGTTGGGTCAGTGTCGCTACTTGATATATTTCTTATATTATTTCTTATTGTGTTATCTACATATCCTTTTGTTGTTAAAGTCCTATTAGTAGCACTTGTAGGCATATAGTAAGTAGCAGCAGAATTAGTTGGATATTCTATATTATCAACAAATAGATGTCTATCGCGAATTGCACCTGTTACTAAATGATAGTCGTGTATAGAGTTTGGTGCTATTCTTTCTGCTGTCCATTGATTAACATTAAATATATGAAAAAATGTTGCAGCAGCATAATCAACTGCTTCTTGATAATAAGCATTTACAAGTGAATGTGTAGTTAAAACACTATCATCCCAAAGGTCATCACTTAGTCGTCTTGGTGGCATAAAAAAATCGTCAGGGTGATTGCCTTCATATACTATTTGGCTAACTTTAAGTTTTGAATCGGTAACAGCACCATCCTGTATTTTTTGCGTAGTAATAGCGTTATCTACTATTTTTGGTGTAGTGATAGCATTGTCTATAATTGTGCGTGTATCAACTGCATTATCACCTATTTTAGCGTTAGTTACGTTCCCGTTTGCTATTTTATCTGTAATTATTTCACCATCTAAAATAGTTCTGCGGTCTATTGCACCTGTAACAATCTTATTATTAGTAATAGCATTATCTATAATAGTGCGTGTATCAACAGCATCATCACCTATTTTAGCATTAGTTACGTTGCCGTTTGCTATTTTATCTGTAATTATTGCATTATTTTGTATAGTTCTTTCACTAACAGAATTATTAGCAAGTTTTGATGCAGTTATAGTATTATTTATTATTCTACTTCCGTCAATAGAATCATTCTCTAACTTATCTTCTAAATAATCTTTTAATATATCATATTGAGCATCTACATAACCTTTTGTTGTTAAGGTTGTTGCTGTGCTTCCTGTTGGCATAAAATCAGTAGTAGTATTTCCTATATAATCAATTTTAGAAACATCAATTTTGCTATTAGTTACGGCACCGTCCTGTATTTTAGAATTAATAACAGCACCATCCTGTATTTTATTGTAAGTTATAGCATCATCACTTATTTTCGGATTAGTGACAGATTCATTTTCTATATGACGCGTCTGAATAGCCCAATCATCTATATTTCCACTTTTAATAGTCCTATTTGCTATTTGTCCATTTTCGCCGCCAGTAATAGTTCCTTCCCATATTTTTGAGCCGTCTAAACTTTCTATTTTAGGGCTTGTAATTGTGTTGTTTTTAATTCTACTTCCGTCAATAGAATCGTTCTCTATTTTGTTTAATAAATAGTTTTCTAATGTATCACGGCTGTAGTCCACATAACCTTTAGAAGCAAAAGTTAATTCATTATTTACAAACGGCAAGTAATCTGTTGCACTCGTTACAGACGAAAAATATCTCGCATTATCAGTTAAAATACTACTTGCTTCTATAACATTAGCAGATATTCCAATACTATGCAAATGATTAACATCAAAAATATCGGTATAATGCGAAGCACCACTCGGCGTTATTCTAAAACTAATATCACCTACTTTAATTAAGCCATTAGAATTATTTACACCTAAAAGCAATGTATCTTTATTAGTGTTTTCAGCAATAGAAGAATTAATAAATTTAAATTCATTGCCATCCCATTTTGGAATATAATTGCTCGTTAGTGTATTATACATTCCATTATTTACATTAATAACAGCATCATTTATAGCATCTTTTATTGCTGTATCAACATAACTTTTATTTGTTAGTGCTAAAGCATCAGATTCTGTATATGTTGTAGGTTGGAAATAATACAATTTATTATTGCTAAAAAGTATTGACGAATTAGCAAACTTTTCTCCGTTCCAAGTAGTTAGATAATGTGGCACCAGCCCACTTGTTAGATTAGCAACATTACCTGCAACAACTGAAATTGTGGAATCTAAACGATAAACATTTTCATTCAAATTTAATTCTAATAGGTCATATTTTGTATTAAATGATTCCTCTAATATACTAATACTATTATCAATATATGATTTCATAGTAATCAACTTATTATTAAATAATAGTTCTAAAGCATCATATTTGTAATCTACATAGCCCACAGAAGCAAAGGTAAGTTCATCACTATTTTCTGGCAGATAATTATTAAGAACATTTATAAAACCATTACTTGAATAACCTGCAGAATAAGTTGCAAAAATATTATCTACAAAGACAAACCTATTAGCATCTTCATAAATAGATGAATTAACAAATTTAGAATTATCAGCATCCCATTTTGGTATATAATTATTTGTTAATCCTGTATGGACTCTTGAATTTTCAACAGCATCTTCTATAGTTGAAACAACAAAGTTGTATGTTGTTAATGCTAATCCATCATTAGCATTATACACTGGCGGATGGGAATAATACAATTTATTGTTAGCAAATTGTATAGAGGAACTTTCTAATTTTGTGCCGTTCCAAGTTGTTAAATAGTTTGGTAACAAACCATCCGTTATGCCTGTAAAATTGTCAATAAAATCATCAATAAGACCTTCTAAATTACTAATATTATCGTCTAAATATTTTTTAGTAATAATAGAGTTATTGTCTGAATTATTATTAAATACAGGCGTTTGGGCATACCTTAATATGCCATCTTTAAATATTAAACCACTAGCAGAAGAAGTCCCACCAGTGCCAATAAACAAGCCATTATTATCCGATTTAATTATGTAATCGTTTATAATAAATTCGCTTGTAGAAATAGTATTTGCCGTAATGTTTTCTGTGTTTAGGGTATCTGCTTCTATAACAGAAATTTTGACTGTTCCCTTAATAACATTGATAGCATATCCATTTCTATTTAGTTCCATATCTACTCCCGTAGAAGCATAAGTATGAACTCCTTTCCAATCATATTTATCATCTAAAACAAGTTTGTCAGACGAAATTTGATTGTTTTCTATATTAACTCCTTTTATAGCACCCTCAACAATATGATTGTTTGTTACAGAATTAGGTGCCAATCCTTTTGCAAAAGTCGCTGTATCTGCAGTTTTTGCTTTGTTAGATTTTAACGAATTAAAGGAATAAGGTGACGGAGTAAGCGGTATTCGGTCATTCAAAATTACTCCATCTACTGTGAGTTCCACCCACAATTGATTCTCAAATATATCATCGTAAAGGTCATTAACATAATAGTTCAAAAGACCATTTTCAACCTTTACATTCCTATCAGAACTGCTATTAACATATAGTGCATAATTTGAGTATTCGCCATCAAAAAATTTAACTATTAGATTAACATTTCTGTTAATAGCAGTGCCATCAGCATCGGTGAGATATGCTTGGAAATGAATTTTTTTTGGTATATCTGCTGCTAAATTAGTTGTCAATATAGTAGACAACAGCAGCACCAAAACGATAAAAGCACATTTTTTCATAATAAAAGCATTTATAATTATATAACAATATAATTTATCGGCAGTATTTTAAAAAAGTTAAATATGCAACTTCTAAAATATTTATATATATTTTGTCCTACCGAATTTATTTTAGCATCTCCTTACTAATAAATAAGGAGATGCTGAAATAAGTTTATAAAACTACTCATTACTTTTTTTAGAAGTATTTCTAATCAGAATAATAATGCCGATGATAAGAACTAATAAAATTGGAATAAGCCAATACAAATTATTCTGAATGAATTTCATAAAAGTATTGGGACTATCGCGTGGATTCTCTATATTTTCAATGAAATCCAGCATTTCCATTTCTATATCTTTAGCATATTTAATAGCACAATCTAAACCACTATTTTTTAATTTTTTAACGAGCTCTTCGCCGTTTTCTATATATTCATTAACTTCTAAAATATGAATATATTTAGTAGTATAAAATGTATTTGCCGAATCCATAAACTCTTTATTAATTTTTAATTGTTGGATAGTAATTAAGAAATTGGACTTTAATAATTGTGCTACTCGGCATTGTGCATCTTCTAATGAATCTATTAATGTTTGAGGCAATGAATCGTTATTGATATTGCCGACATTTATGTTGTTCATTAGTGTTAGCATTTGTGCTACAATGTCGCTTGATTCTTGCAATAAATCTTTAGCAACAAGATTTTCTTTTTCTAAACGCTTGTTTGCGTTCACTAATTTTTGTTCTTGTTTTTGGTAATTAGCGATAACTTCGTTTAGGTTTTCGATAATTTGTTTTAGGTCAGTATTTTCAGATAATAGTTCCATATTTCTATTTTCTGCGTCTTGCCTTCTTGATATTTCGCTATCAAGTGTGTCTAAAGTAGCAGACATATTTTTTAGTTGAGCAAGATATTGATCATACTCGTTTTTTTTCTTTTTTGCCTGTTCTACTAAATTTTTGCATAGCCGAACATTTTCTTCGCCGAATAGATTTACATCTAAATTAATTATTTCATTTAGTTTTGCAATGTCATCGTTGTTAAATAATTCGGGCTGTTTAGCAAATAAAATTTGTGCTTTTGCTAACAAATTTTGGTAATCTGCACTTCTATTTTGCGAGTATAACGAACTGCAAACAAAACAACTAATAATTAGTAAAATAGCAATTTTAGTCAGTTTTATGCTTTTTAATTTCATCTTAACCTCCTGCCTTAGTTTGTAAGTTAATCCACTTTTTAGAATCAATATCATATTCTAAAACCTTATTATTTGGGAACTTTACAAGTAAATTAGTTCCAATAATTTCAAATACAGGCGGCATTTCACTTTTTTCTTCAGGAAAAGGAATTTTCTTGACTCGTGCCTGATTTTCAACGGGAGTAAGCACCCATAGATGCTTAAAGTTTGCACCTGTAACAAAGTATCTTCCTCTTATTTTAGCAAGAGTCAATGGGATATTTGCTGCGATAGCAATTTCTTCTTTGTTGAGGATGTAGTTCATATTAATTTTTTCACCTATTTCGTCTATAGTAGCAATACAATTAGTGCCTACCATAATTGTTTGTGGGCAGTCATTACAACTAATTCTCTGCGATGAAATGCAATTAAGACACGTTTGCTCGAAAGGTATTTTAGTCGCACACGAGGTAAATAAAATTAACATTATTGTTAATAGAAAGATGTTTTTTTTCAAAATATTTTCCGTTATTGATATTACATAATTACAAAAATAAGGTTTTTATTATAAATAAAATAAAACCTTATTTTTGTAAACTATCTATTTATACAAGGAAAATAAAATGCCTAATGTAACTAAAAACCCCGTAAATTGGTTTGAAATTTACGTAGATGATATAGAACGAGCAAAAAAGTTTTATAGTGCAGTTCTTAATGTTACTTTAACAGATACACCTATGAGTGATGGCGGAAAAATGGCTTTCTTTCCATTTGCCGAAGAAATGAATGCTGCTAATGCAGGCGGGGCGCTATGCCAACATCCGCATGTAAAACCTGGTCATGGTGGCACTATGGTTTATTTTGACTGTGAAGATTGTCAAGTAGAGCAGAACCGCGTAGAAGCAGCAGGAGGAAAGGTTGCAGCGCCAAAGTTCCAAATCGGAGAATATGGTTTTTGTGCTGTCTGTATTGATTCTGAAGGCAATCATTTCGGTTTGCATTCTATGAAATAAGTAGTAATTTTTTTTAATTACTTGCAGGTAGGATTATGTCTTGCCTGTTTTATTTTTCCCCGAGATTATTTTAAAGTAGATGCTGAAATAAATTCGGCAGACAAGTAAAGTTTTTAAATGTCTACATATTTTTAAATATTTTTATTATATTTGTAAAAAATAACTTGATATGATAATTATTTTAAATATTTTTATTATATTTGTATTAAGTTAAAAACAATAACATAGATTTTTTTAAATTTTATATAAAGGTGAAGACATGAAAAAAGCATTTTTTATTTCATTCTTACTAACAATAGTTTTATCAACACTTGTTAACGCTCAGAATTATAGCGGAAACGAGTTCTATGTTCTGCCGTATAAATACGAACAAGATGCGAAAGAACTTCCAAACTATACTAACTTTTTTAGTATGTTTGGCAACTTTGGTGGAATATCACCAAAAGCAGTTGTAACTTCTACCTGTGCTTTCGATAAGCAGATGTGTCCTATAGACCCAAATTCTTCAATGGCGAGATTGACGGACTATACAGGGGGCAATAATATGGTAGGTACAACATTATCAACCGTAATAGGCGGAACTGCCTATTGGTATTTCAGTGACAGCATATATCCAAGGTTAAGAAATATGCCTTCGGAACTGCCTGGCTACGTAGGAGCAGCACCTATGTTTTTACGGGTAATTAGCGCCAGTGATTATGATACTTATAACAATGTAAGACATTGTTTTCACGTATCCAACAAAAATGGCGTAAAATGGCGAAGTAAAATGGGCAGAGTCACAATTTTCAACTCAACGGATAATACTTTAGGTACCGTTAGATTAGATGGTCCAATCGGCTCGTGGGATACTTTAGAAGCATATTATACCGTAACTGGTCTTGATACGCTTAAATTTACTTCTAAAGAAATTAAAAAAACCATCCCGATTAGAATTATGGGGCTTAATAATGATTGCTTTGCTGAGATATATACATTATCATTAGTAGTCCAACCAACAGGCACAGGGTATGCAACAGGCGGCGGTTCATATGCTGAAGGAACACAAGTAATAATAGAAGCAACGCCTGAATTTTGTTATAGGTTCGTTCATTGGAGAACCAACAGCGGAGTTGTAGTAAGCAACAAAGAAATAGATACTATTACTTTAGTATCAGATTCTACGCTTATAGCGGTGTTCGAAAAAGACACCTATATTTTATCTGCAACACCAGATCCTGTAGGTTCGGGAACAATTACAGGCACAGGGACTTATCCTTGCGATACAACTGCCATCCTAAAAGCTGAACCAGCAGATACCTGCTATAAGTTTTCTTATTGGCAAAATCTTACTTCTGGTGAAGTATTTTACGAGGATTCAATAACTGTTCTAATGGATAAAGATATTATATTCGTTGCTAACTTTGTTTTAGCCGATACATTTCATTTAGAATTGAGGTCGGATCCACCAGCTGCAAGTGCTAATTTAACAGGCGGAGGTGATTATTTTAAATGTGTTCAAAATGCACAAATTTATGCACAAGCCACAGATAATTGCACGGTATTTAGATACTGGACTAATATAGATGGGGATATAATATCAACACAAAATCCTTACACAGTTAGTTTACATTCCGATAGCATAATAGTAGCGAATTTTAATACATCGGGCTTCAATGTTAAACTAACGCCATCGCCTCTTGACGGCGGAACGGTTAATGGCAATCCTTCTGTAGACACTATGGTCTGCGATGATAAAATAATTATTGAAGCAGAAGCCAATGACGGATACTGGTTCTATAGATGGGTAGAAGCCGATAATGGAGATGTTGTATCATTATTTGCAAAAGATACTGTAGATGTCAATTCAGGTAGAGACCTAATAGCAGAGTTTCTAAAAGAACCCGTTGTTAGAGTTATACTTGCCACAAAGCCAGTAAATACAGGAAAATATACTGGCGATGGAAGTTATACTCAAGGTTCATCTGTTACTATAACAGCAACACCTATAAGTGATTGTTCTGTGTTCAGACATTGGGAAGATGTTGCAGGAAATATAATATCTAATCAATCCTCATATACATTTATTGCCGATAAAGATACGTTGTTGATAGCAGTATTTGATATAGAAATTTTTAATGTTTCTATTTATTCGCATCCAACGTATATGGGCAGTATCACGGGCGGAACAACAGGATTCCATGAATGTGGCGCAGTGTTAAATTTGAGTGCAATAAGTAGTATTGATACAATTTATGGATTTAAAAAATGGGTAACAGGCGACACAGCAGGTCCAACGCTAAGCACAGAACCCGAAATAAGTATTACAATTTTAAGTGATACTACTATTATTGCTGTATTTGCTACTGTAGGTATATTAGAAGACGATATATACGATATAAGCATAGTTCCGAATCCTACCGATAACGACTTTAATATTGTATTTGATAACGTTGACAATCAGTTCATTTCTATATCATTAATGGATTTAACTGGAGCAAAGATTTTTGATATTTACGAGGGATTGGCTTCCGTAGGAAAACAATTTTACGAAGTAAATTCAAAGACAAAGTTACCAAGCGGTTCATATTACATTAAGTTTGTAATTGACGGAAAAATGGTATTTAGGTCAGTAATGGTTAAATAAACTATTCTTGCCAATAAAAACATAATAACAGCGGAGATATTCCGCTGTTATTTTTTTGTATGAAGTTTTATGTTATTCCGTGCTTATTTCAGCATCTACATAAAATAAGGATATGCCGAAATAAATTCAGCATAACAGAATACTTGTTGAGATGTAGTATCAAATGCGATATGACATAAACTAATAGAAACCAAATTTAGATGTATTTATGCTTCTTTCTAATGTGTTGTCAGCAGTATGAATAACCTTACTACCTGTTTCATAAAGGCGTTGTAGTTCTATCATTGCTACCATTTCTTCTATAATATTCACATTAGAGTTTTCCAACCAACCTTGCTTTAAATTCATAGCAATATCATTAATTTGATGTATTTCAACTAAATAATTAGGCACAAAATCTTGCTTTGAAATACGCGTAATTTGGCTGTAATCAGAACAATCTACAACCAAAATTTTTCCAATTTGAACATCATTTGCGATGACCTCACCTGTTTTTGCGATAGTTATATTGACTGCTCTTTGGTTAGAAGGATTGTCACCATCATTAATAACAGCATAATCAGGGATATGTATTGCATCTTCATCAATTCCTGCAACAAACTTGCCATCTTGAGTGACTAAAAAGCCCTCAGAATTAAGTGCAAATGAACCACTACGAGTTAATACTTTTTCGCCATCAACATTCTTACAAACAAAGAACCCCGCACCTTCAATAGCAACATCAAGCGGGTTTCCTGTCATAGAATACTCCCCCGCCGACCAATCTAAATAAGAGCCAACAGGCGAATCATCTCTTTCTATTTGCATAGGAATATTAAATAAACTTGCTTTTGCATCTACAAGATTTCTTTCAAACACAGATGCTTTTTTGTAAGCGGGAGTATTTGCATTTGCGATATTATTTGCAGTGACTTCTAATCTTGTTTGCGCGTTAGTCATTGTTAATGATGCTGTATGTAGGTCTCTAATCATAGTATTTTATATTATTTTACAAAATATATACAATTTTGATACCATTTTTATATTTATTCTTAAACTTATTGTTATTATTGCATTTAGTGATTTTTTGTATGTTAAAACATTGATGAATAATAAGCATTTCGCTAATATTGTTTAAAGTTTTTAAGTATTTTTGCAATTAAGTTTAAAATAACTATGGAATTTCTTATTATACAAACCGCATTTATAGGGGATGTTGCATTAGCAGTATTCTTTGCAAATGAACTAAAACAAAACTTTCCCTATTGCAAAATTCATTTTATTTCTACTGAAATTGGTTGTGAAGTATTACGATGTTTTAAATTTATAGACAATCCTATAATATTTTCAAAACGCAATAAACATAAAGGATTAAAAGGTATTAACGAATTAGCAAATTACTTAAATAATACAAAATACAATTATATATTTTCACTTCATCGTTCCTTTAGAACTGCTATTTTAGTAAATAAAATCAAGGCAGAACAAAAGATTGGTTTCAATAAAAACTCACTTTCTTTTTTATTAAACAAACGAATAAAATATAATAAATTTATACACGAGATAGAACGAAATAAACAATTTTTATCGGCATTTGCAACTATTAACAAAAACTTTGATTATTTGAAATGTGTGGAAAAAAATATATATGATTTTAATTTTGCGACTAACGTAGTTGATACCAGTTTTCAAAAGCCCGTGTTAATTGCTCCTTGTTCTGTTTGGGAAACAAAACAATGGGATAAAGATTATTTTGTTGAACTTACTAATATGCTAAAACAAAATGGCGAAGATGTATATTTAATAGGGGGAAAGGAAGATATAGAAACTTGTAATTACATTGCTAAAAAGTCGAAATCGCATAATTTGTCGGGGCAAACAAGTATTCCACAAGTATTAGAATTAGTTTGCAAATCAAAATTAGTTATAACAAATGATTCTGCCCCTACTCATTTTGCATCACTTTTTAATATACCTACAATAACGATATATGGTGCTACGTCACCTAAATTTGGTTTTACGCCATTGGCTGAAGGCTCTGTATTTATTGAAGATAAGGATTTATTTTGCCATCCTTGTTCTGTACACGGCGATAAAAAATGTCCGCGAAAAACACTTGAATGTATGAAAAATATAACTCCAAAAATAGTATATGAAAAATACTTATCGTTGAGTTAAGAAAGGCAACTTCTAAAAAATGTCATTTCGCACTTAATTCGGTATAACAGAATATGATTTTTCACAAGTATTCTGTATTTTCTTATAAAAAAAACATTATTTTTGCATAAAAAAACAAAATTTTTAAATGAAATCTTATTCAGAGTTTAGGAAAGAAGTAATTAATAATTCTACTTCCTGTGTCAAAAATACACAAGAAATATTAAATAAATTAGATAATGCAAAAGAAACAAACTATTTCCTCGAAATCAATAACGATGCACTAAAATTAGCAGAAGAGTCCGATAAATACTACCAAAAAGGTAAGCCACGCCCATTAGAAGGAATGCTCGTAGGTGTAAAAGATAATATATCAGTAAAAGGTATGAAAGCAACTTGTGGCTCAAAAATGCTCGCTAATTACTCACCTGTCTATGATGCTACGGCTATTAAGCGTATTAAAGATGCAGGTGGTATTCTTATATGCAAAACGAATATGGATGAACTTGCTATGGGTTCGTCAGGTGAGACATCTTATTTCGGTAAATGCAAAAATCCATATAATGATGAATATATTACAGGTGGTTCTTCGAGTGGTAGTGCGGCTGTTGTTGCTACTTCTTTGGTGCATACTGCTTTGGGGTCTGATACGGGTGGTTCTATTCGTTTGCCTGCTGCATTTTGTGGAGTAGTTGGATTGAAACCTACATATGGTAGTATTTCTCGTTATGGTATGATTCCGTTTGCTTCTTCGCTTGACCAGATGGGAACGATTTCTGCAAATGTAGATGATACTGCATTGCTATTTGATGCAATTAGCGGCATTGATGATAATGATTCAACCACCTCCAATACTACTAATAACACTTTTAATACTATTAATGAACCTTTACCTAATAACTTTAAGGTTGGCTTGCTCCCCGATGATATTCTTAAAAATTGTAAAGAAGATATTTTGAAAGCATATAGCAAAAGTTTAGATAAATTGAAAACAATGGGAGCAGAATTTAAGGTTCTTAATTTTGATTTTATTGATATATGTGTGCCTGCTTATATTGTATTAACTACGATTGAGGCATCATCTAACCTTGCTCGGCTTGATAGCGTGCGTTATGGACATAGAACAGAAGATATTGATAACGAAGAATATATGTATTTAAGTCGTGGCGAAGGATTTGGTATAGAAGTTAAAAGAAGATTGCTATTGGGGACATATTATTTAACTAATGATGATAAATTAAATGCTATATCAAAAGCAAAAAAGATTAGACAGATGGTTAAGCGTAGCATAAACACTGCTTTTAGCGATATAGATATTATGTTTATGCCAACAACAGCAACTACGGCGTTTAAATGTAATGAGCGTTCTGATGACCCTGTATCTATGTATTTATCAGATTTTTTCACTACATCTGCTAATTTATCGGGCGTTCCTGCAATATCTATTCCTGTTGGATTTAATGATAAAGGATTGCCAATAGGTATGCAAATACAAGTAAATAGTGGGGAAGAAGCAAAGTTATTTAAATACGCAAAAGCAATAATGGAGTAGTGTTTTAGCAAAAACTTTTATTGTATTGCATATTTATATAAAAATAAATTATTAATTCACAATACTTTAAAAATATAAAGAAAAACTTGCCCGATAGGATGATAAAATGAAAATAATGGGTAAGAAACTTGCCCGATAGGATAGTGAAATGGAGTTAATGGGCAAGAAACTTGCCCGATAGGATAGTGAAATGGAAATAATGGGTAAGAAACTTGCCCGATAGGATAGTGAAATGGAAGTAATGGGTAAGAAACTTGCCCGATAGGATAGTGAAATGGAAGTAATGGGTAAGAAACTTGCCCGATAGGATAGTGAAATGGAAGTAATGGGTAAGAAAATGATTTAATAAATAAAGATTTTTAAATTTTTAATAGAAAAAACGTATTTTTGCTGAAATATATAATACATTGTATTTTGAAGTTTTGTCGTAAAAATAGGAAATTTGCAATGGTAATTAACAACTAACAAAGATTTTTAATAAAATATATATAAATATATGCCAGTTACAGATAAAATCGCGGACTATCTAACGCGAATTAGAAATGCAGGAAGTGCAGGACATAAAAATGTCAATATTCCAAGTTCTAAACTGAAAGTAGCCATAACCGAAATACTTAAAGAACAAGGTTATATCACGGACTACGAAGTTATTGAAGAAGGCGTGCAGCCACAACTAAACGTAAAATTAAGATATTACGAAGGTAAGCACGCAATTAAAGAAATTACACGTATATCCAAACCAGGAAGACGCGTATATGTAAGTGCAGACCACTTGCCGAGAATTAAAAACGGATTGGGAACTGCTATTATTTCAACATCACAAGGAATAATGAACGAAAAGAAAGCCAGAAGGTTCAATATTGGCGGGGAATTCGTTTGTTCCTTGTATTAAAAAGGAGGTAAAATGTCAAGAATAGGTAAAATGCCAATTAATATACCTGATAAGGTTCAGGTGCAAATTAAAGATGGAATCCTAAATGCCAAAGGACCACTCGGCGAACTAAATGCTCCTATCCCTGAAAAGATACAATATACGTTTGAAAATAACGTTATTACTTTTTCGCGTGATACTGATATGAAAAAGGTTAGAGCATTGCATGGATTAACTCGTGCCTTATGTTATAATGCTATTAAAGGTGTAGAAAGCGGTTTTACTAAAACACTACAACTTGAAGGCGTGGGTTATAAAACCGAAATGAAAGGAACTAATTTGCAAATAAATATTGGTTTCTCGCATCCTGTCATTGTTATTCCGCCAAAAGGAATTAATTTTGAGACACCTACTGCTACAAGCATAAAAGTATCAGGTGCTGACAAGCAAGTTGTTGGACAAGTTTCTGCAAAAATTAGAGAGATTCGTCCCCCTGAACCATATAAGGGCAAAGGTATTAGATACTTAGGCGAAGTTGTCCGCAGAAAAGCAGGTAAAACAGCAGGTAAATAAAACCTTGTAAATACATCGCCCACTTCTTAGAGCGACTGCTCCACAGTCGCTCTATTGGTGTTTTAAAAACTTGATATAATTTGTTGAGTGTTTAGTGCTTATTTCAGCATCTCGTAATTTCGTTGTTATGTTACATATATAATGATTAATACCATCATTTAGAAACATTAAATTTAATTACAATAGGGCAGTGATCTGATATTTGGCTTGCCACTTCTTTCTTAAAACTATTATAAATGTTGTATTGAAATATGCTACCTTCAATATATTTTGCTTTCGCAGGATTATTAACTACAAAGTGATCCACTGTATATGCTATTGGATATTTACAACTTTTTTGCTCCGCTGTTAGAAAAAATATATTATTGTTTTCAATTAAAGAGACCATAGTATTATATTTTTTTCTTTTAGGATTATCGTTAAAATCACCGAGTAAAATAACTCTTGCAATAGGATTAATTTTATTTATAGAATCAATAAAATTAGATAGTAGTTGGTTTTGTTTAGTTCTAATTTCACGTGAAATATTTTGTTGTTCAGTCGTGCTATCATATCGCGAAGTAGATTTTAAATGAACGACCATACATATAAAATCAATGCCATTTTTTTCTACATTAAAAACTAATCCTTCACGTAGCGATATATTATATGTAGGGAGCCGCAATGGAGTATATTCTTTAATATTTTTGATGTTAATATTTTTCTTATATATGATGCCGATTTTTTGTTTTGAGTTATTATTTTCTTTAGAGATATAGTAATGATAGTTTGGCATTTTAGATACAACGCTTTTAATCGCTGCATCATTTTCTACTTCTTGAACACCAATAACGTCTGCATTTAGTTCAGATAAAATAGTTGCAATTTTATAAAGAATATCATTATTTCGTGGCTTATTATCATTGATGCCATCGCCGAGCCATTCCATATTATAAGTGGCGATAGTAAGTATTTCTTTATTAGATTTTGGCTGACTTATTAGCATCAGATTATAATTAGTAAATAATGCCAATGCTATTAGTAGAATTTTATAGTTATTCATAATATATTTCTGCTTATAAACGCAAAACAGGAGGGTGCTAAAAGAAGTAAAAAGGAAATTATGAAAACAAAAAAAACAAAATTTGCATCCCTCCTTTTTTTGCGATTACGTAAATAAATTACAATATTCTTTCATATATTTGTTTTTAGAGGTTACCATCTTTATTTAGATGCAAACACAAAAATTTACTTTTTCAGCATTGCTGCAACAAAGTCAATAAATAATGGATGTCCTGTGACTGCACGCGACTTATATTCGGGATGAAATTGAACGCCCATAAACCATTTATGTTGTGGTAATTCTATTATTCCAACTATATTTTTGTGGTGCAAAATTCCACTAAATACCATTCCTGCTTTTTCAAATTGCTTTATATAATTATTATTAAACTCGTATCTATGTCGGCATCTTTCAGCCATTTCAATATTTTTATACGCTCTAAAAGCATTAGTATTATTAGTAATAGCAACCGAATAAGCACCAAGCCGCAAAGTTTCAGGTTTATCTTTTAGTTCTATAATAAATTCATCGGTTTTATTTTCTGCTTCAAATTCGCGTGAATCGGCATTTTTTATGCCACACACATTTCGTGCAAAATCAATACAAGCACAATGCATCCCCAGTCCAATACCAAAAAACGGAACATTATTTTCTCTTGCATATTGCGATGCAAATATCTTTCCGGCAATCCCTCGGTGACCGAATCCTGGTCCAACAAGTATTCCATTAAAAGATGATAATTTTTCATTTACATTGTCGGCAGTAATCTCTTCTGAATTAACTAATTCCACTTCCACTCTTGTGTTATTTATAGAACCAGCGTGAACAAGTGCTTCTAAAATACTTTTATAACTATCTTCATATTTAGTATATTTGCCTACAAGTCCTACTCTTATTTTAATTGAAGGTTTCTTAATTTTGGTTACGAACTTTTGCCATTTATCTATATCTAATTCATTAATAGGCAGGTTTAGTTTTTTCAGAATAATTTCATCTAATCCACTTTTCTTAAAAGTCAGAGGCACTTCATATATAGTTGTTTCTACATCTGCAACTTCTATAACTGCTTCTTCATTTACATTGCAAAATAGACCAATTTTTTGCCGAATTTCTTTATTTAGTTTTTCTTCGGTTCTGCAAAGCAAAACGTCAGGTCTTATTCCGTGTTGCATCAATGTATGAACGGAATGTTGTGTTGGCTTGGTTTTTAATTCGCTAGATGAACGCAGATACGGAATATAAGTTAAATGTATATTAACCACATCTTGGACTGATAGTTCGTAATTCATTTGCCGTTGTGTTTCAAGGAACGGCATTGATTCTATATCGCCTACGGTACCGCCAATTTCTATGAGTATGAAGTCAAATTGCCCATCATATATTTTCATTCTCTTCTTAACTTCATTCGTTATATGGGGAATAACTTGGACAGTTTTACCTGCATAACCATCTTTTCTTTCTTTTGAGAGAACATCCCAATATATTCTACCCGAAGAATGTGTGTTGTTTTGATGGAGTGAACGTCCTAAAAACCTTTCATAATGTCCTAAATCAAGGTCGGTTTCTGCTCCGTCATCGGTAACAAATATCTCGCCGTGTTGTAGTGGCGACATCATTCCAGGATTGTTATTAAGATATGGATCGAACTTTTGTATAGTTACAGAATATCCTCTACTCTGCAATAAATAGCCCAACGAGGCTGAACTTATACCTTTTCCCAACGATGAAAGAACTCCACCTGTTATAAAGATATATTTTGATTTTGTAAGTTGTTTCATTTTACTAATATTAAAATTTTGAATATTGCAAAAATAAGGTTTTTTTTGTAAAAAAGAATACTATTATTGTTCTATTAAAGATAGGTAAAAAAGTGTATTTTTGTATTGTTGTTAATATTTGTATCTGGCACCTATTATGTTTAAGTATTTATATTTACCGATTTGGTTTTTAAAAACACGTATATTTGGCAAACAAATTCCACTACAATCTGTAGTGTTCATTACCGATAAATGCAATCTGAAATGCAAACACTGTTGTCTTTATGGAAGTGATACTAATCACAAAATATCAACTTATGAAGAAGTTCGTAAAGATTTAGAATATTGCTATAATCTTGGTTCAAGGTTTGTGGATTTCGAAGGTGGCGAACCACTTATTTGGAAAGATGAAACTAACAAAAATGATATAAAAGATATTAATTCTTTGTGCAGATTAGCAAAAGAAATAGGATTCTTTTCTGCTACCGTTACTACAAATGCACAGATTGACTTTTCTGATTGTGAGGCAGATTCTATATGGGTTTCTCTCGATGGCATAGGGCAATATCACGATGCTATAAGAGGAGAAGGGACATTTGAACGATTAATTGATAATATAGAAAAAAGTCAGCACAAACATTTATCAGCCAATATGGTAATAAACAAACTAAACTATCCGTCTGTTAAAGAAACAATACAATTTGTAAAAGATAGCAATAATATAAAAATGATTGCTATTAATTTTCACACGCCTTTTCCAGGAACAGAAGATTTAGAACTTGATTGGAATATCAGAAATAAAATTATTGATGATGTAATTACTATGAAAAAAGCAGGTTATCCGATAATGAATTCTGTTAGCGGATTAAAGTTAATGAAAAGAACTGATTTTAAAAAGTATTGTTGGATTTCTAATTTTATTATGGTGGATCATTCTCGTCACGCACAATGCCAAGGTAAAGAAGTAGGGATGTGTGATAGATGCGGCTTTTGTATGGCAGGCGAGATGACTGCTACTATGTCTTTGAAACCCGATACTATATTTGCTGCTATGAAGTTAAGAATGTAAAAATGTATTGTATCTAAAAAACAAAGTTTTTCGTATTAGTTATGCCGAATTTTATATGCCCTCCTCCCCAACTTATTTCAGCATCTACTTATTAAATTAAGGAACACATTTTTACAAAATTAGTAACGTTTTTATCATTTATTTTTAACACTTTTTCCTTATTTATCTTTGTTTAAGCGATTTTTGTTACTAAAAAAGCAATTTATGTAATTGCTTTTTCAATTCAGTAAATTGCTTTTCCGATTTAGCAAATTGCTTTTCCGATTAGTAAATTGCTTTTCCAATTTAGCAAATTGCTTTTCCGATTCAGCAAATTGCTTTTCCGATTAGTAAATTGCTTTTTCAATTTAGTAAATTGCTTTTCCGATTCAGCAAATTGCTTTTTAAACATCTAAATTTGCATAACGGGCATTCTTTTGTATAAATTCTTTTCGTGGTTCTACTTTATCACCCATAAGAGTTTGGAAAAGCATAGTTGCTTGTGCTGCATCTTCTATATTAACTCTTAAAAGAGTGCGAGAAGCAGGATCCATAGTTGTTTTGCCCAATTCATCGGCGTTCATTTCACCTAATCCTTTGAAACGAGATACAACAACGCCGCCACCAATCTTCTTATTTGTTATTATTTCTTCATTTTCTTCATCATCAATATCTTCTTCGTTTAACGAAACTTTTATATTGGGATTTTCTTTTTTTAATCGTTCTAAAATTATCATTCTTTGGTCTTCGTTATAGGCATAAAACTCTTGCTTGCCCTTTCTAACTCTGTATAGCGGCGGTTGAGCGACAAATAATTTGCCTTTATAAATCAAATCACGCATATAATTAAAGAAAAAAGTTAGCAATAATGTGCGAATATGCGAGCCATCAACATCAGCATCCGCCATAATAATTATCTTGCCGTAACGCGACTTATTAGCATCAAAATCCTTTTCTTTTTTTGTTGTATTTCCGTTATTATTAGGGGTTTCATTAGTTATTGGAGTTAGCAAATTATCATCCTCACTATAATCGGGCTTTGTAGTAAATCCTGCACCGATAGCAGTAATTATTGTGCGAATTTCCTCATTTTCTAACATTTTAGAAACCAGTGCTTTCTGCACATTAAGAACCTTACCACGAAGCGGTAAAATTGCTTGATACTTACTATTTCTACCATTTTTAGCAGACCCACCCGCAGAATTACCTTCGACTAAAAATAACTCACATTCATCAGGATTTTTAGAGGTGCAATCAGTTAATTTACCGGGCAAGGTAGAGTATTCAAGGGCATTTTTGCGGCGAACAGTTTCTCTTGCTTTTCGTGCTGCAATTCTTGCTTCGGCAGCATTTTCTGCTTTAGATATTATTGTTTTTGCTTCTTGCGGATGAGTGTCAAGATATTCTGTTAATTTTTCTGCAACTATCGTTCGAACAATACCTTCTACTTCACCATTACCTAATTTAGTTTTAGTTTGCCCTTCAAATTGCGGATTAGGAACTTTAACAGATATAATTGCAATCAATCCTTCTCTAAAATCTTCCGCATTAATATCTACTTTACCTTTACTTTTCCCCGCTTTATCCACATAACTATTTAATGTTCGTGTTAATGCCGCTCTAAAGCCCGACAGATGCGTCCCGCCTTCTATGGTATGTATATTATTAACATAAGTTAGCGACAATTCGCTGTGCGTATCATTATATTCAAAGCAAATATCAACTTCAGTATTATGATTATCATCTTTTCCTTTTATTTCAATAGGACGAGTGATTGATGTGCTTGACTTACCGACATATTTAACAAAATCTTTTAAACCACCTTTATAATGAAACACTTCTTCGCTATTTTCTGCTTCATCAATTAGTTTAATAGAGACATTTGGATTAAGAAAAGCAAGTTCCCGCAACCTATCTACAACTAACTTATATTTAAATTCAGTCGTATCAAATATAGTATCATCAGGAATAAATTTAATTAATGTTCCTGTTTTTTTAGATTGCCCTATTGTTTCCACATAAGAGATAGGTTCACCTTTAGAATAGGTTTGTTTATATATATTTCCATCTCTTTCAATAATTGCTTCGAAGTGTTTAGAGAGAGCATTAACGCAAGACACACCTACTCCGTGAAGCCCGCCCGATACTTTATAACTATCTTTATCAAATTTACCACCCGCATGCAAAGTGCATAACACGACTTCCAAAGTAGAGCGTCCTTCAGTTGGATGCATACCCGTAGGTATTCCTCTTCCATCATCCCATATAGAGCATGCTCCATCATTATGCAAAGTCACTTTAATATTTTTGCAATATCCACCAAGTGCTTCATCAATAGAGTTATCAACAACTTCATTAATAAGATGATGCAGTCCTCTTTCGCCCGTATCACCTATATACATAGCAGGACGAAGACGCACTGCTTCTAATCCTTCTAGCACTCGGATACTACTTTCGTCATATTGGTTTATTTGATTTGTTATATTATTTTGTATATCCATTTTTCAATTAAATACATTTAAAGATTACAAATATAATGAATTTTTAGGAAAGAAAAGGTAAAGGTAATTTAAATAAACTTTTAGTAAATACTTTGAAATTTCATTTAAAAAATTTATTTTTGTATGTATTCTTTTATAAAACTTGTAATTATTATGTTATCAGAAGAAAATAAAACTATAACTTACACTCCCGAAATAATATGGCAGATGTTCGCAGAAACAGATAAAAAAATAAAAGAGGTTTCTGAACAAATTAAAAAAAATTCTGATGCAGCAGATAGAAGGTCCGCCGAAACCGACAAACAAATTAAAAAAAATTCTGATGCAGCAGATAGAAGGTCCGCTGAAACTGACAGATTTCTTTCAGAAAAGTTCGCCGAAACCGATAAAAAAATAAAAGAACTTACTCGTAATATCGGTGGAATAGCCGAATCTAACGGCAAAATGGCAGAGCAAATGATATATAATTCATTAGAAAGAGAGATGAAATTCGCAGGAATAGAATTTTACTATATAGAGAGGAATAAAAAAAGAAAAATAAAAATTCTTAATTTAGAAGGCGAATATGATATAGTTCTAACGAATGGCGATACCATTGGAATAATAGAAACAAAATACCAAGTCCGTAAAAAAGATATATTAAAACTTATAACAACGCAATTAGAAAACTTTAGAAAACTTTTTAAAGAATACGAGAATTATAAGATAATTTTAGGAGTAGGTGGTATTTTTTTTGATGCCGAAGCAGAGAAAGAAGCAAAAGAGAAGGGCATCGCTGTAATCAAAGTGACCACCGAAAATGTAGAATACTTTACAGAAGGAATTAGAATATATTAAAAAATTCTTTTTTTTCATTTATTTTTCTTATTTTTGTAAAAAATTATTTAAGGAATACAAATGGACACAAACACTATAATTATAATTTCTACTAATATCACTATTGCTATAGGCATAGTTGCTATAATTTTTAATCAATCTAAAAAAATTGATGATGTTAAAACTGAATTAACTAAAAAAATTGATGATGTTAAAGACGAATTAACTAATCTGAAAATTGAAGTTACTAAACTAAACTCTAAATTTGATAGATTAGAAGATAAGCATACTAATCTTAATCAAAAAATAGAAGAACGAAATACTGCTACTAATAAAAAATTAGACGACCATATCGTTGCTACTAATAAAAGAATAGATAAAATAGAAATAGAAAATAAAACCGAAATTAAAGAACAACAAAATACATTCAAAGAAATAGTAAATAAAATAACCGATGTTTTTAAAAGCAAAGACGTATTAACGGAAGAACCACAAGTTGCATTGTAATTTTTTTATTTTTTTTTCTTATTTTTGTATTTATTATAACTATGTATATTTTTTTTTGATAAATATTAAGGGTACTAAAATGTTAAGTACAACAAAGTATCAAGTGAACGGGACACTTTCAAAAAATACCGACACCTCCTACCCTACCAGCATTTGTAGTAGAAACTACTACACGGGGGGGGGATTTCTACTACAAAGCGTGTAGTAGAATCGTTACAAATATCCCGTTATGCTGAAGTTGTTTCAGCATCTCCTGATATAACACGGGGATTCCGAAACAAGTTCGGAATGACGTTTTGTATAACTCTGTTTTTATGTCTCATCTGTGCATTCACCGCCGCTAATTTAAATGCACAAACAATTCACACAGCAAGCACCGAAACCGAACTACGTGATGCTATAACCACCGCTACAGCAGGAGACATAATTGATATCACCGCCGATATTACTCTAACTCTTACCCTGAATATCAGTAAAAATTTGTCTATTAGGGGTAATGATCACACTATAGATGGTGACGGAAATGAAATGATCTATATGACATCTGCTGAGTTAGAGATAGAAAATTTAAATTTAATAAATGGATCAACCACTACCAATGGTGGTGGAGTAACTGTTACGGGAGGCACATTTACTGCTTCTAACTGCACATTTGAAAACAATTCTGCTGATAATAATGGCGGTGCAGTATTGTTATCAAGCGCAAGTGCTACCTTTATTGCTTCTAACTGCACATTTGAAAACAATTCTGCTGTTTGGTTCGGCGGAGCAGTATATATGTCGCAAGGCGGCACTTTTGAGGCAACAGAATGCACATTCAAAGATAATACTGCTGGTACCGGCGGAGCAGTGTATATGGGTTCAGTCGCTGCCGCAGGCACTTTTGAGGCAACAGAATGCACATTCGACGGTAATACTGCTGGTTCCGGCGGAGCAGTATATATGAATTCAGGTGTAGGTGGTAGCAATTTTGATGCGACAGAATGCACATTTAAAAACAATTCTGCTACTAATGACGGTGGTGCAGTATATATGAGTGCTGCAATTGTTTCGGCAACAGAATGCATATTTGAGTCCAATTCTGCTACTAACGGTGGTGCAGTGTATAGTAGTAATAATTCATCCTTTGAAGTGTCAGATTGCACATTCGACGACAATACTGCTAATATCGGCGGAGCAGTATATAGCACAGGAGCAAGTGCTTATCTTACAGTATCAAGATGCACTTTTAAAGATAATACTACTAATACTTTAGGTGGTGCAGTGTATGTATCTACTGCGGGTGGCACATTTACAGCAGATGAATGCATTTTTGATGGTAATATTGCTACTACTCAAGGTGGTGCTGTGTATATTAATAGTGCCACTGCTATAGCCAGAAGATGCACTTTTAAAAATAATAGTGGTAGTTATGCTGGTGCAGTATCTCTCAACAATACTGATGCTAACTTTACTGCTTTAAATTCCACTTTTTATGGTAATAGTGCTACTAATAATGGTGGTGCAGTGAATTTGACGAATAGCGCCGTCTCTTTTACTGCTTTAAATTCCACTTTTTATAATAATACTGCTAATAATGGCGGTGCTATTAATGTGGGCAATACTGGTTCCGCTTATCTTTTCCATTCTACAATAGTAGGAAACAAAGCAACAACTACCGGTGGCGGTGTTTGGCAACAATCAGGTTCTACACATTATACTTATAATTGCTTGTATGTAGGAAATGAAATAGGTAGTGGCTCAATAACAGAAGTGGGACAATACTCTTATGCTACTGTGCCAAATAGTGGTGCTTTATCTTCTAATAATTTAGTTGATAATACAAATGGTGCAAACACAATAACACTTGCTATTATTTTTGGAACGAACACATTGCTTCCTGAGGGCTATATCGTTCCGTTAGCCCCTGCCAAAAGAGCAACTATGATTTCAGGATCGGGTTTACCAAGCATATTTGCAATTCCTGGTTTTGCGACTGCAACAGAATTAGTAACAGCAGTTGGCTTAGACCAAGCAGAAGAAACGCGTGCAGTTGGAACGTGTCCTTATGTAACCTATGGTTCAGTAGAAAGCGAATATCTTCCGACTTATAATTTAACTGTAAATATTGGTGCAGGTGGCGGTGGCACGGCTATCATCGGAACTACAGGAACAACAACTACCGAAAGCGGTATAGAGTGCGGAACATCCAGAACAATAACAGCAATACCAGATCCTTGCTATACTTTTGATAATTGGACGGGACCAAGTACTCCAATTGGAACTACTACTGTTACATTAACAATGGTTAGGGATTCAGTATTAACAGCAAACTTTACTCCTAATACTACTCCATATACTTTAACTCTCTCAGCCACTGGTTCGGGAACGGTAGTGGCAAGTCCTGCAAAGGCGACTTACTCTTGCGGCGATGTTGTAACATTAACAGCAACGCCTTTACCTGACCACAGATTTGTAGGTTGGGATGACGGCGGTGGAATAAGATCATCATCTAATCCACATAATATTACTATTGGCGGAACTTCTGCTGCAATAACTTGGGATGGAGTTTTTGAACCCCTTAACAAAAAAATGCGCATCAAAAGAGTTAACGTTAAAAAAGGCAGGTTGATAATATCACCACAGCCGTAAAAGTGGTGCAAAAACTGAACTTGTTTCAGACACTTTAACACGGGGGCTTGCCCCCGTGTTTTGTTTGCAAATTGCATTTTAAATATACTTAAATAGCGAATATTGATGGACTTTCGCGGCGGCATTTAAAGAATACTGCAAGGCATTTTCTTCTTGTGATAATCTTGTTAATAATTGCACCATATCCACGTCTTCTTTAAGACCGATTACTTCTTTTAGACGGACAACTTCTTCTGCCATTTGTAAATTAACGGTTTCTATTCTATCTCTTCTTGAAGCAAATATTGCTGTTTCTCTGTCAATTGATTCTATATTTTTAGCGACAATTACTTGCAAATCAGCAATCTGCTGTATTTCTTCTCTTGTTAAATAGTCGTAGACATCTCTAACTTCATCTGTTCCGGGAGTGTATTGTAAGATATTATAAATTTCAATAATCGGTGCAAAATAATCTATTCCTCCCGCACCAAAAAGTTGATTAGACGTAATATTAATAACTTCATTAGAATGGCTATCTTTATTAACTGTTCGGGCATCATCATTGCCTTTGAAAACAACTTCAAACCTTCCTGTATCAGGGTCTTCAATTATTTCAAAAGGCATATTATTCATTCCTGGATTAGCGTTAGTAATGCTATTAGGAGTCGTCATCGTTCCGCCAAATAAGTATTTTCCATTAAAATCAGAATTAGCATTTCTAACCATATCATTCACAAGTCCCTTAATATATACAGCCAATGTATTCACAGTTCCATCAATAGAGACAGTAGTAGAATTGATAGATAGTTCTCTAATTTTCTGCATATCATCTGCTATAGCCCTTGCAATATCTTCGCTGTATCGCATTTCACTTATAGTATAATCGTTATGAAACATATAATTTTCTTTCATATTTTTCTGTGCGATAAGTTTTTTGCTATCCATTAATCTTGTTGGAGCATCTGCGATACATTGTATATCTTTTCCTGTTGCTTGGCGTAAGGAATCAAAATAAGTTTGTTCTTGCAATCTTCCGATATTATTTGCAAGCGTATTATAGCCCATTCGTGAAGATATTCTCATAATAAAAATTCCAATTTTATAATAACTATAATTATATAAAAAACTTTGCCAAATATCTTACATTAACTAAATAATACTTTATATAATAGATTTTATTAGCATATAGGATTTATAATTTATAATTTATAATTTTTAGTTTTTAATTTACTTGGCGAATATTATGTTTGATGGTAATATTAGGCAATGTAATTCTTTTATGCTGAATTTGATACGGCATCTCTATATTTTAATTAGGAGGTGTTGAAACAAGTTCAGCAGGGCGTTATATTATATAAAGTCTTTTAAATATTTACATTTTATTTTCTTATATTTGTATTTTTTTATGAGTAATTTATGCCAAAAACCAAATTAAAAGTTAATGCAGATTTGTCATTAATCAAATCTCAATTAAGAAAAGATGAAAAGTTTTCACTTTATATTCGTCTTCATGCAGTCTACCAATAATAGTGCTACTTGGACTGGGCCATTACTATTAGAAATAATAAAAAAATTTTTTATTATTTTTTTTTT
>WRLB01000020.1 GCA_009777815.1 Bacteroidota bacterium | reverse complement strand
ACTGAAAAACCACCCCTACAAAGGAGTGCAACAGTTCCCCTCCCGTGGAGGGAAGACATTTGCGAAAGCAAATGTCGGGGTGGTAAATTAACACGGGGGCTTGCCCCTGTGATTATAGCAATCGTGCTTGCTATATCAATGAGTGCTAACTTATCTGCACAAACACCAATTACTTTTACTGCTGCCGGTCCGCCAACTCTTACGCAAGTAGATGTGAATACAGAATTATCAGGTCTAGGTGTTACATATCCGTTTAGTGCTATTATCAATAGCCCAATAACTGCATTAGGTATTAATGCTTTTCGGGGAGGAACTACTAATACTACTAATCGTGATTATTTAGTTAGTGTAAATGCACCTAATGTAATAACTATTGGACAACGATCTTTTTATCAATGCAGCAGTTTAGTAAGTGCAACTTTTCCGCTTGCTAAAACTATTGAATTAGAAGCTTTTTATCAATGCAGCAGTTTAGTAAGCGCTGATTTCCCAAATGTAGAAACTATTGGTAATAGTGCTTTTCGGTATTGCACGAATTTAGAAAGTGCTGATTTTCAAAATGCAGAAAGTATCGGAAATTATGCTTTTGCTAATTGCAGTAGTTTAGAAAGTGCTGATTTTCCAAATGCGACAATTATTAGCGATAGTTCTTTCCTGACTTGCACGAGTTTAGAAAGTGCTGATTTTCAAAATGCGACAATTATTGGGGCGGGAGCTTTTAGAAACTGCATGAGTTTAGAAATTGCTGATTTTCCAAGTGTAGATACTATTGGACGGTATGTTTTTTATGGTTGCACAAATTTGAAAAGTGCTAATTTTCCACTTATTGATGTAGGTTTTAGTTTGGAGACCTTTTATAATTGCACGAAATTAGAAAGCGTTTATGCTCCACTTGTAAATTTTATTGGAGGTAGTGCTTTTTATCAATGCAACAGTTTAAAAAGTGCTAATTTTCCGCTTGTAGAAACTATTGGTAATAATGCTTTTAGGTTTTGCTATAGTTTAGAAAGTGCTAATTTTCCGCTTGCAACAGATATACAAGATAATGCTTTTTATCAATGCAGTAGTTTAGTAAGCATAACATTTGGAAGCACTCCCCCAACATTTGGATCTGGTGCTTTTAATTTTGTTCCCAATACTTGCAAAGTTTATGTTCCGCATAACACAACAGATCTTGATTCTGCTCTATATGTGACCAGATTAAACGCAATAGGATTTAATGGACCAGTAGAAAGATTACCTGCTACTAACACTTTAACAATAACCGCAACAAATGGCAGTGTAGAAGTAGATGGCACTACTTACACAACAACACTAACAATTGATGCAGGTGATAACGTTTTGTTAGAATCTTTTCCGAATAGTTGCTATGAATTTGTTAATTGGACGAATGGTAGTGGTGTAGTATCACCAAGCCCTACACTTAATGTAGTTGTTAATAGCGACACAACTTTTACAGCAAATTTTACACTTACTACACATAGTTTGAATGTAAGTAGTGGTGCAAATGGCGGTGCTATTATAGGAACTTCAGGCACAATAACTTCGGAAAGTGGTATAACTTGCGGCACTACTAAAACAATCACAGCCACGCCGAATAGTTGCTATAAACTTCTTAAATGGACTAATAGTAATGGTGATAGTGTTACTAATGTTAATCCGCTTGATGTAGATGTTATTAGAGATACAACTTTAATAGCGAATTTTACTCTTGCTACACATAGTTTAAGCGTAAGTAGTGGTGGTAATGGCAGTGTTACAGGTTCTGATGTTGGGATAACTTGCGGAACTACAAAACAAATAACAGCCACTCCGAATGCTTGCTATCAATTTGCTAAATGGACTAATAGTAATGGTGATAGTGTTTCTAATGTTAGTTCACTTAATATTTCTGTTATAAGAGATACAACTTTAACAGCGAATTTTACACTTACCACACATAGTTTAGTTGCAAGTAGCGAAAATACTTCGCAAGGAAGTGTTACAGGTTCTGGTGCAGGAATAACTTGCGGTAGTAGTAGAACAATCACAGCAACACCTAATAGTTGCTATCAATTTGCTAAATGGACTAATAGTAATGGTGATAGTGTTACTAATATTAATCCTCTTGATGTAAATGTTATAAGAGATACAACCTTAATAGCGAATTTTGTAGCGGATAATATTACGCCGAGAACTTTCCAAGTAATTAGCGATAATCCTGCTATGGGAACGGTGGATTATATGCCGAATGTAGGAGCAAAAACAGGTTCTTATTTTTGCAATACACCTATAACTGCAACCGCCACCCCCGAGCCGAAGCATAGGTTTATTGGTTGGTATGAGAACAACGTTTTAGTATCAAATAATAGTTCATATACCTTTACTATTTCAGACAATAGAACGCTCGTAGGTCGCTTCGAACAGAAACCACCCGCCCACATCAAAAAAGTAGTAGTTAAAAAAGGTAAAGTAAGAATTAAGCCAATACCATAAAAGGTGGAGATTCCGAAACAAGTTCGGAATGACATACAATTAGCACGGGGGCAAGCCCCCGTGTTAATTTTTGTTTTGTGCCATGCTGAACTTGTTTCAGCATCCCCTGATATTATATAATTAGTAGATACCGTATTAAATACGGTATGACATCTTTTATGAAGTTACTATTATCTATTTTCGGTTAGCCAGCGTTCGGCATCAATAGCGGCAATACACCCCGACCCTGCGGCACTTATTGCTTGCCTATAAACTGGATCCTGCACATCGCCACAAGCAAAAACACCTTCTATATTTGTATAAGAAGATTTATTTTTTGTTATTAAATATCCTTCTTCATTTAAATCCAATATTCCTTTAAATAATGATGTATTAGGAGTATGTCCAATTGCTATAAAAACGCCATTTGTTTTATGTTCTGTAATTTCATTTGTTTTAGTATTTCGCAATAGGACACCTGTTAGCAAATTAAATTTTTCTTTTATTTCACCGACATATTCTTCTATAACACTATCTAAAATAAAACTAATTTTAGGATTTGCTTTGGTTTTTTCTATCATAATTTTGGATGCTCTAAATTCTTGTCGGCGATGAACTATTGTAACTTTTGAAGCAATATTAGAAAGATACAAAGCATCTTCCATTGCAGTGTCACCGCCTCCTACAACAAATACATCTTTATTTCTATAAAAGAAACCATCGCAAGTAGCACACGATGATATTCCCGCACCCCAAAAGGTAGTTTCGCTTGGAATACCGAGTTTCCGTGCTGTTGCTCCCGTAGCAATAATTACAGCATTTGATTTATATTCCTTGTTATAATTAGTAATTAAGGTAAATGGACGTTTAGAAAAATCTACTTTTATTACTTCTTCGGGCAGGACAATAGTTCCAAATTTTTCTGCTTGTTGTTTCATTAGCGACATAATTTCATTTCCTGTAATTCCGATTGGAAATCCAGGAAAATTTTCTATATCATTTGTTGTAGTTAATTGTCCGCCGGGCTGCATACCTTCTAATACAGCAACTTTTAGATTAGCACGGGAACCATAAATACCTGCGGTATAGCCCGCAGGTCCGGATCCTATTATAAGTATATCAAAAATATCTTGCATAATTTTAATTTTATTATTTTATTTGCAAAAATACGTTTTTTGTAAAAAATTGTTATATGTTATGCTGAACTTGTTTCGATATCTTCTAATTTTATGGAGATGCCGAAACAAGCACGAAAAAAAGCAGAACAAAAACGTTCTGCTTTTATAATATTATATTAAGATTCTATCTTATTCGTTAATATAACTTTTTACAGCATTCATTTTTCTCTTATGAAAATTTTTGAACCAAGCAATCTGCTCGTTATAATTATATGTTTTTTCCCATTTTTCGTACTCTTTCGCCATATATGGCTTTAATACTGCCCCTAAACTATCAATATATTTGTCAGCATTCAGAGTTTCTATAACACTCTTACTGTATTGCTTATATTCTCTGACAAATTTTGGGTCATCAAAAAACCGAGATACGAACCTACGACCTGGTGTATTTCTTTCAGGTGGTGGTGTATTGCTTTTGCGATAGGATATAGCATCTATACCATCGGGGCTATCAATATAATACTGTTGCCATCCCCAATCAAAATCCCAAATAGGACCAAAGTGAATTTTTTCATCATTTGCAAGATATCTTACAAAAAAACTCTTAGGCCATGCTATTATTTCAGTATTCCCCATAATTTCATAAAGAAGAAAATAATCCATAATAGATTGGAGATTAAACAGGTCACGCCAGCCACTATTACTATCAAGAACTTCAGGTGTGTTTGCATAAATAGGAGGATATAATTTGCTCTCTATTTTGTCCCATATATCTTTTGCTCTCTCAAGAGTTGCTACGTTTGACGGATTTTGTAGCATTACGGGCAGTTCTATTATATCTGAATAGAACTGGTGGTCCTCATCAAAATAGACATCTAATTCCATTAAAATGTCATCGCCGTTTAATACGACATTACCGCTAAGATGTTGTGTAAGTAGATATACACCCTGCCAGGAATCATTTAGATATAATTCTACAAAAAATGAATTATTAGTCCAAGGCATATTTAATCGTTGCCCAAGTTCAAATGCAACCGAATTAAATAGATGCGTTTCGTCTAAATAATTAGCGAGCAACACCCAGTTTCTTACAGCGGGAAGTCCAAAAAAGGATATCGCCGTGTTAAAGTTTAAGCGATACGGCTTCTTGGGTTGTGCCCACGTGGAATTACCACGTCCTCTAATCCTTAAATCTGTTTCACCTATATTATCGCAGGTGCCGTGTCCATCTAAAGTAAATGTAGCATTTCTATAATCTTCTTTAGAATCAACAGGCAGCCCACCTTCAGTGTAGATGTGGATTGTAGGAATAGGTTTGGGATTTTCGCGATTTGGTTCATCTGTTCCGTCACAGCCAAGCGTCCCAAACATTGTTGCTACAATAATTAGCAACATTAAAATTTTTAAGTTCAAACAAATTACGTTCATAACTTTACCATTTATAATTAATAAAAATAAAAATCTAATTAACAATTTTATTATTTACAAAAATACAAAATTATTTTAAAAAATAACAAAATAAAAATATTTTTTTCTTGTCATACTGAATTTATTTCAGCATCTCCTCGTTAATATCAGTAGATTCCGAAACAAGTTCGGAATGACATATATTTAAATATTGTCATACTGAACTTATTTCAACATCTCCTGATTTTCCACAAGGGGATGTCGAAATAAGTTCGGAATGACAAAGCACAGAATTTTCTGTTTTAAAAAGTTACTTAAAAGTATAAAATTCAGGTTTTTGTGCTTGGTGTTCGTGTTTTTCATCGGCATAAACTTTTAGTTTAAGTCGTATGCTAGAACCAAGTCGTGTTTTTGGGAGCATTCCATTAATTGCGTGCTTCATAGCAAATTCAGGTTTGGCAGTTACCAAGTCAGTATATTTTTCTTTTTTCAATCCACCAGGGTACATAGTGTGATGAAAATATTCTTTTTGGGTGGCTCTTTTTCCTTTAAATATTGCTTTTGCGGCGTTTATAATTATAACATAATCTCCATTATCTACATGTGAGGTAAAATTAGATTTATGTTTTCCTCTAAGGAGTGTGGCTGCTTGCGATGCAATTCTACCTATTGTTTGCTCCTTTGCATCTATAACCCACCATTTTCTATTTACATCTTCTTTGCGTAAATGTTTAGTTATTCTTGCAGATGTTTTCAATTTATTTCTCCGACTATTTTATATTTCGTTATTAAAAAGATTACAAAAATAAGGTTTTTTTTGTTAATTACAAAAAAAAACTTATTTTTGCATTTTAATTTAATATATTTAATAAAAAATGGAAAATATAAAACAAGTATTCAAAAAATATAAAGAATATAGAAAAAAAAGAAAAGAAAAATTAGATGCCAAAAAACCACAAAACTTCAAAGAAAGTGCCATATCGCTACTTAAATCACTACTGTTTGCACTCGTATTTGTAATGATAATACACGGAGTATTAGTTGGTTCATTTGTCGTTCCAACGGGTTCAATGGAAAATACCGTTCTAACAGGCGATTTCTTATTAGTGCATAAACTATTTGGTCCTTCTACGCCACAATTAATTCCGTTTTTTAATATTCCTCTGCCTTACATTTTGCTTCCTGCGCCGAAGGAACCGAAGAAAGGTGATGTTATCGTTTTTGTGTTCCCTGGTAATAGAGAAGAGATTGTAGCAGATGAGTTTACATATTATCTTAAAAGGTGTGTCGCCGAGCCGGGAGATGTGTTGGAAATAAAAGACAATGTGCTTTATGTAAATGGCGAAAAGTATCCTATTCCACCAGAATCAAAAATATCGTATAATAAAACAAACAATTTGTTTGAAACCAATTATACATTTCCTACTACTAAACCTTATACAACAACTAATTATGGTCCGATTAAAATACCTAAAAAGGGCGATATTCTTGAGATAAAAAATTATGAAGATTATTTAGATTGGCGAGTATTCATTGAGCGAGAAGGACATATAGTTAATTGGCTTGGGAAATTAGAAATTGATAATAAAATTGTAGCAACTAATACTTATACGGTGCAAGAAGATTATTATTTTGGGATGGGTGATAACCGTGATCATAGTTTAGATAGCCGAATGTGGGGCTTTATTCCGAGGAAGCATATATTAGGTAGTCCGATAGTATGTTGGTTCAGTTGGGAGATGCACGATGAATATGAACAGGAGCGAAATATATTAGATAAGATTCTTAACATCAGATTCAGCAGAATGTTCAGAACGATAAATTGAATATTTTAGTTGTAAAAATATGTCAGATGAACAAATAAAAACTATTATTATATGTGGTCCAACCGCCACAGGAAAAACAGAAATAAGTTTAGAACTAAATAAATATTTAGATATAGAAATTATTTCCGCCGACTCACGACAAATATATAAACACCTAAATATAGGAACAGCAAAACCAACTACTGCTGAATTAAATTCTACTCGACATCATTTTATAGATATATTAAATCCTGACGAAGATTATAGCGCAGGGAAGTTTGGAAATGATGCTTATTCTGTTCTGTCGGATATTAATAAAAGAGGCAAGATACCTGTAATTGTTGGAGGTGCGGGCTTGTATATAAAGGCATTAATAGAAGGTTTTTTTGTGAATGATGACGAATTAGACAACAATGCTAACGCACAAATTATTAGAGAACAATTAGAAAATGATTTAAAAGAAAAAGGAATAGACAATGTTTATAACGAATTAAAAATTGTTGACCCGCCGCTTTATGAACTATATTCTGATAAAAATCCACGCAGAATTATCCGTGCTTTGCAGTATTATAAGCAATATGGAAAGCGACTTTCAGACGACTGGAAAGAAAAACAAAATAGAAAAAATATAATTCCTTATTATTTTTGCATTGATGAAGATAGAGATGTTTTATACAATAAAATTAATAAAAGAGTTATAAAAATGTGCGAAATGGGGCTTGTAAATGAAATAGAAAACGTTTTAAAAATGGGATATGACGCAAGTTTAAATTCTTTAAATAGTGTCGGCTATAAGGAAATTATTAATTATTTGAATGGCATTTTTTCAAAAGATACAGCAATAGAAGAAATACAGAAAAATACACGCCATTACGCTAAAAGACAAGTTACGTGGTTCAAAAAATACACTAATGTCAACTTTATTAAAAAAGAAAAAATAATATATGAAATAAAAAAAATAACTTTTTTAAGAAAATCCTGTAGCCTCTAAAAAGGTAGAACATATTTTACTTCATATAACAATTTCGCCATTTGATATTTTTATTAGAACGTCTGTATATAAATTATGTTCTATTTTTAATACTTTTTCTGCTAATGTTTCAGTGGTGTCTTCAGGCAAAACGGAAATTTCTTTTTGTGCCAGTATTGGACCTTTATCATATTCTTCATTTACTAAATGAATAGTAGCCCCGCTAATACTTTCTTTATTTTTAATAACTGCTTGATGCACATTCATTCCATACATTCCCTTCCCGCCATATTTTGGTAGCAATGCGGGGTGAATATTAAGAACACGACCATTAAAACTATCTATTAAATACTTTGATATTGCTTTCATATATCCAGCAAGAATTACCGTATTTACATTATATTGTTGTAGTATTCTAACAATTTCTTTGTCTGAATTATTTGGGTGTGTAGAACTATTAACGATGAAGGCAGGAATGTTTTCATTACGTGCTTTTTCAATAGCGATAGCACTACGATTGTTAGAAATTACAGCACATAAATTAGCATTCAATTTACCTGCTTTAACATTATTTATTATTGCTTGCATATTAGAACCATTATGCGAAGCGAGAAAGCCAAGATTTAGTTTAATCATATCCAAAAATACAATAAAAATTCCTGCATTCTGTCATACCGAAATTGTTTCTGCACTTCCTGACTTATATTTGAACCAAGATTTTATTAAGATTATCATAATTGCCAATATAATCTTGTAAAATCTTGGTTCAAATACGAGGAAACTTTTTATTTTGTTTGCAAATAATTATCATACATAGCCCGAAGATACCTAATATCTTCCCATACGGGACGCTTCCAGTTTGGATTTCTTAGCAGCGCAGCAGGATGATATGTAATTAGCGTTTTAATTCCGCGGTATTCAAATATTTTTCCTCTAATATCTGCCATTTTATGACTTTGCTTAAAAAGTGCATCAGCGGCAGTCAATCCAAGTGCGAGTATAAATTGTGGTTTAATTATTTCTATTTGTTTATGTAGATATTTTTCGCAAGCGGTGATTTCATCTGCGGCTGGCTTACGATTAGCAGGAGGGCGACATTTGCAAATATTTGCAATATATACATCGGTGCGAGTCATATTTATTGCTTTCAAAATATCTGTCAGCAACTTACCGGCTCTGCCAACAAAAGGAAGACCTTGTTCATCCTCATCCGAACCTGGTGCTTCACCAATAATCATAATATCTGCATTAGGATTACCATCACCGAACACTAAATTAGTTCGTGTAGCACCAAGAATACAATTTTGGCAATTAGCAATTTGCTTACTCAAATCATCTAAATTAACAATGCTATCAAATTGATACAATTTTGTATTTATATTTAGAGTTTGCGTATTAGTTTCGTGAAATTCTTTGATTTTAATTTCTGCTTGATTTTTCGTTATTTTTTCGTTATTTACATTATGATTAACTAAATTATTAGTTGTTTGAGTTGGTATTTCTTCTTTTTCAACAGCAATTATTTGTGGTTGTGGTCTCTTTTTTTTTACATTATCTTTAATTTTTTCATCTAAAAAAAGTAGATTCAGACCTAAATCGTTATTCAATGCAAGATAATTTATAATTTGTTTTTTTAGTGACATAATTTTTAATACTATTTAATACAATATAAAAAAAAATATTTTTTAAGTAAAAAACGATATTTATTTAAAATATTTTTGGTAACTTTTGTAAATAAAACAATACAGTTATGCCGAATATCAACGCTGTGATACTACGTCAAACACGGCATAACATTTTTTTATAGATAAAGGCAACAATTCCTTACTCTTTAAATCTATTAGCGAATTCTTCTATCGTTGAATATAAACGCTTTGCTATATCATCGTCTATTACTTTCTTTTTCCTAATATCTTCAAGAATGTCAGTCCCAAAACTATCCATATAATCGTAAAACTCTATTTCAAATTTCTTAACCGACCTTTCGCTAATTTTATCAAGAAATGCAGAAGTCGCACAATAAATAAACGCAATTTGCTTTTCCACAGGAAGCGGGCTATATTGTGGTTGCTTCATTACTTCGGTAAGACGGAAACCTCTAACAAGTTTTTGTTTTGTTGCAGGGTCTAAATCAGAACCAAATTTAGCAAATTGTTCCAATTCTCTAAACATTGCTAATTCAAGTTTCAAAGGTCCAGCGATTGATTTCATTGCTTTAATTTGTGCATTACCGCCGACACGCGATACCGAAATACCAATATTTAGTGCAGGTCTAATTCCTGCATTAAACAAATCAGGAGTTAGATAAATCTGTCCGTCAGTAATTGAAATAACATTTGTAGGAATATAAGCAGATACGTCACCTGCTTGTGTTTCTATTACAGGAAGCGCAGTAAGAGAGCCCCCTTGCAAATCGTTTGAAAGTTTTGCTGCTCTTTCTAATAGACGTGAATGTAGATAAAATACATCACCAGGATATGCTTCTCGTCCAGGGGGACGGCGCAATAGCAAAGATACTTGACGATATGCTGCTGCTTGCTTACTTAAATCATCGTAAATAATTAGAGCATGCATTCCGTTATCTCTAAAATATTCGCCCATAGAACAGCCGCAGAATGGTGCTATATATTGCAAAGGTGCGGGTGCTGAAGCATTTGCGGCAACAACAATAGTATAATCCATTGCTCCGTATTCCTCTAACGTTGCTACAACATTTGCAACAGTTGAACCTTTTTGCCCTATTGCTACATATATACAGAATACAGGTGCTATGCCGTTTTGTTTAGCATCTTCACTATGAGTATATTTTTGATTTATTATAGTATCTAATGCAATAGTTGTTTTACCTGTTTGCCTGTCGCCTATAATAAGTTCTCGTTGTCCTCTGCCTATCGGAATCAAAGAATCTATTGCTTTTATTCCAGTTTGCAGTGGTTCTTTTACGGGCTGACGTGAAATAACACCGGGTGCTTTTCTTTCTATCGGATATGTCCTTTGAGCATTTACAGGACCTTTATCATCTATAGGAATACCGAGCGGATTTACTACACGTCCAAGCAATTCTGTGCCAATAGGAACAGACGCAACGCGATTTGTTCTTTTAACTATATCACCTTCTTTCACAAGTGAATCGTCACCAAAAAGAACTACCCCAACGTTATCTTCTTCAAGGTTAAGCACCATACCGATAACATTATTTGGGAACTCAACAAGTTCAGACATCATTACTTTAGTTAAGCCGTAGACACGTGCTACGCCGTCACCGACTTGCAATACAGTTCCTACTTCATAGGTTTCGGCTTCGCCTTCGAAACCCATAAGTTGCTTTCTAAGAATAGCAGATATTTCTTCGGGTCTAATATCAATCATATAAGTATCTTTAATTTTATATATACAAAAATAATAAAATTTTTGTAAAAAACGTATTTTATGCTAAAAATAAATATTTAATTAGTAAAATTATGCCAAAAGATTATAAAAAGGACTATAAAGACCTCTATTTACCAAAAACAAAATCTACGATTATAGATGTTCCCGAAATGCAATTTGTTGCAATAGAAGGTAAAGGTAATCCAAATGATGAAAATGGCGAATATCAAAATGCAATACCTATATTATATGGAATTCAATATGCCATAAAAATGAGTAAAAATGGGAATAACATTCCTGATGGTTATTTTGATTATGTTGTGCCGCCTTTAGAAGGTTTTTGGTGGCTTGATAGCAATGAAGATTTTTCTTCAAAATCAAAATATAATTGGCTTTCCTTGATACGTTTGCCCGAGTTTGTTAATAAAAAAGTGTTTGATTGGGCTTGCGAAGAAGCATCTAAAAAGAAAAATATAGACACACAAAAAGCAAAATATATAACAATAAAAGAAGGTTTGTGTGTCCAATGTATGCATATTGGTTCCTACGATGAAGAACCTAAAACATTGAAAATAATGGATGATTTTGTTGCGGCAAACAATATGACAAACGATGTAAATAAAACAAGAAAACACCACGAAATATATTTATCCGACCCAAGAAAAACAGAAATAACAAAGTTGAAAACAATATTAAGAACACCAATAAAAAGAAAATAAAACTCTTAAGGTGACTATAAAAATAAGAGAGTGTTACCCAAAGGTTAATATTGTGTTTTTATACATTTTATAAATTCAACAAAATTGCTAATATTATTGAATTAGTATTTTTAAAATATCAAAAAAACAACCCATAAGTAACACTCTCAATAATTCTATTGTTATTTTCATAATTACAAATATACAACATTTCTCTGTAACACCTGTATATTTATAATGCTTACAGCATCATACTTTATACAGCACCAAAAAAATTTTATATAAATGTCACAAATAAAGTGAACACTACGTATATATTGTAGACGTATATATCATTTCCGTTCGGCATCGTTATATTAAGATATAATATGCCGAAAAATATCAACATAGCAGCATATTCTACAATTAAACAGTTCGCGTACTATGAATGTCACTCCGATATATTGCCTTGCAAGGACAAAGATAGAATTATGTTTCAGTGTTAGTTTGCGATTCTGCTTTTGCTTTAGCATCTTCTTCTTCTTTTTGTTTTGCTTCTTTTATTTTACGAAGAATCCTTTCTGCTCTAAGTTTTTTTCGCCTTTCATACCGATCAGCAACAACTATACGGTGTTTTTCTACTTCGCTGTTAATTTCAACAGCATCTTTGCCCTTGCCTAACAAAAAACGTCTAAGCAAAACGCCATCATAACTTAATAGATGACTTGCAGTATCTGTTGGTTTTGCACCATTATTTAACCAATAAATGGCACGATCGTGGTCAATTTTTATTGTGCTTTTTTTGGTATTAGGGTCATAATAACCTAATCTTTCTATAAATGCTCCATCTCTTCTATTGCGAGAGTTCACAGCCACGATGTCATAAACGGGATAGAATTTTTTCCCTTTGCGTCTTAATCTGATTTTTACCATTTCTATTTCTTAATGATATTTAAAAAAATTGGGCTTCTCTTTTACGAGTTAGCAATAAATACAAAAATAACTTTTTTTTCTGAATTATAATTATATAATGTTTTTACTTTTTTCTGCTTTCTTTGCTAATTCTTATAATACTTTATTTTTCTTGTATAATGTCTTTATAGTGTATGCAATCTTATTGTAAATACTTATATAATATGCTCTAATAATATATTTTTCACACTTTCTTAAGGTGGCGACAAAAAAAACAGCAGAAACTATGTTTCTGCTGTTGCGACAATCCGTTGTCGTTTTACTGCAAGTTAATCCTTTACAGATGGGCTATGCCCTTATTCTTAACTTAATACGAATTAACGTAAGAGTTGTAAGAATTCTGTAGGATTTTGGTTCGATTGAGCCAATGAAGTCAATGATGCGCTTTGTAAGAACTGGTTTATGATTAATTTCATTTGTTCTTCTGCTACATCTGCGTCTTCTATTCTGGAAATTGCTGCCTTGTAGTTAGTTATTTGGCTTGTTAGAGTGTCCTCTTGGAAGTTCAATCTTGTTTGAATTCCGCCAAGATAAGTTCCTACTTTGTTGATGTTAGTCAACGCATAGTCCAAACTCATTAGTGTAGATTGGATGTTATCGGAATCCCAAATAGATCCCGACAATGTATCAGTTGTTATCTCTCCTAATTTAGAAAGATTTAATCCCTGGATACCGGCAAAATCATCACCAGTTGCAGGGCTATCTAAAGCAGAAGACGAACCTGTTGACACACTAGTGCTACCAGGCGAGCCATTAGTTACTAATTGGTTTTTAGTTGCATTTAGATTAAATTTAGCAACATCTACAGATACTCCATCCTTAAACCCGCCAGTAAGATTATACAAACTTTGCACATCATTTTCATCTTTTGTGCCATCAATAGATTGTGTATCAAAAGCAAGGTTAATACCGATGGTCATTAACTGATTGATTGCAGAATAACCTGTAACCCAGTTACCTGAATAGCCACCTTGTAGGAGTTGTTTTCCACCAAATACTGTTGAGTCAGTAATGAATTGGATTTGTGATGCTAATCTGTAAGCAGCGTTAGCAAGTGTAACTTTTTCGTCAGTTCCCAATGCACCTGCTGATGCTTGGGCAGCCATATCTTTGATTTGCGTTACTAAATCGCCGATTTGCTCTAATGAGTCCATTGCAATACTTGTAACATTTTTTGCATCACCTGCTGCTTGATGAGCAGCTTTTAAGGAGCCGTTTCTTGCGATTAAAGCTCTTGATGTTATGAATCCTGCTACATCATCAGATGCATTGTTGATTCTTTTTCCAGTTGAAAGACGTAATTGTCCTTCAGATATTTTTTTTCCAGCAGTTGATAAAGCGTTATATGCGTTTTGTGCTGGCATGTTCGTGCGAATTCTTGGTCCGCTATAAAATGCAGTTGCCATAATAAACCTCCATGTTCATATTAATTTGGCATTAATAAAATAATTTGTTAAAAAAATTAAGTGAGCGTCCTGCTGTGAGTTGATATCCTGAGGGTTGATTAGCAAATATATCCTTGTCCGTCTGCTAACAATATTATAGAGCATTTCCCATCCTGCTCTGTGGCTGATTAAAAAGTATTAAATTAAAAATACTAATCAGTTTTGTAATCTATGTGCAAAATCCTTTTGTGAGATTACGGTTTTTATTATATCAAATTACTATTTTTTTAGAACTTTTGTGTTCTATTTTCAGTTATCGGATAAAATTTAAAGAACTTTAGTTTTCTATAATTTTGTTATAAAATTGAACTTTTTGTGTTCTATTTTCAGTTATCGGATAAAATTTAAAGAACTTTAGTTTTCTATAATTTTGTTATAAAATTGAACTTTTTGTGTTCTATTTTCAGTTATCGGATAAAATTTAAAGAACTTTAATTATAAAAAATGTTTTAATAGAACATTTACTTTATTATACGTATTTTTTTCTAAAAGGTTTCAAATTGTTTTATAAAATAAATATCATATTCTGAACTCGTTTCAGCGGACAGAATAATACATAAAATCCTTATTTTTGTAATATGATAAAAAAAATTGAAGGCAAATTCGAAGCCAATAATAATAAAATTGCAATTGTTACTGCACGATGGAACGAAATTGTTGTTTCTAAACTTATTGAAGGCAGTTTAGATGCACTTAAAAGACATAATTTTAAAGACGATAATATCACTATTATTTATTGTCCAGGTGCATTTGAAATTCCGCTAACCACCAAAAAAGTTGCTTTATCAAAAAAATATGATGCAGTAATTACGCTTGGGGCAGTTATTAGAGGCAATACGCCTCATTTTGATTATATTGCGTCTGAAGTAACAAAAGGTATTGCTTTGGCATCTTTAGAAACAGGTATCCCTTGTATTTATGGTGTTCTAACTTGCGATAGTTTAGAACAAGCAATGGATAGAGCAGGTGCTAAAAATGGCAATAAGGGTTTTGAAGCAGCAATGAATGCTTTAGAAATGATTTCATTATTTGAACAAATATAAAAAATATGTCTATAAGAACAGAAAGAGTATCAAGTGCTATAAAACGCACATTATCAACAAGTATATCTAATTTAGCAACCGAAAATAGGTTGGGAATAGCATCCGTATCTATGGTAAAACTATCAAAAGATTTGAGTGTTGCATCAATTTTCATAAACTTCTTAGCGTCAAAGCAAAATATATCAACTGACTCTTTTTTAGAATTATTACACAAAAATAAAGGTAATTTGCGGTCAAAAGTTGCTAAAGAAGTGCGATTACGTTCTACGCCTGATTTAAGATTTTTTTATGATGACACATTAGAACAAATGGAACATATAGATAATTTATTAAATGATATTAAAAAAAATTATCCCTATAAGGAAGATTATGGTGACGAAAGTGTATATAAAACTAAAAAGAATAGCGATTGAACCTATTAAAAATAAAAAAAACTAAAAATGTTTTTCAAAATAATTCATTATTTTTGTAGAAAAGTAGAATCCGATAATGGCTAAAAAGGAAGAACCTAAAAAGAAAAAAATAACATCAGCATCAGATTTAACAGGAAGACAAAAAGCTTCTGTCCTGTTAATGACAATGGATATAGATACTGCATCTAAAATATTTAAAGATTTAGATATAGAAGAAGTAGAGCAAATAGCAATGGAAATTACCAATCTTAAAGATATTGGTAATGATATAATAGAAGAAGTTATTGAAGAGTTTTATGGGTTGATAACAGCAAGTAACTATCTCGTAGAAGGAGGAATAGATTTTGCACAAGCATTATTAGAAAGAACATATGGAAGTGAAAGAGCAAGAGAAATTATAGAAAAAATTCGCGTTCTTACTACTGTTAAGGGATTCACCATTCTTAAAAAAAGCGACCCACAACAATTGGCAAACTTTCTTTCAAAAGAACATCCACAGACAATTGCTCTTATTCTTTCTCATCTTACCCCCGACCAATCTGCTGAAGTATTAAATGAATTCCCTGACGACATTCGTGGCGATGTAATTATGCGTATTGCGTCTTTGGGAAAAGTGTCGCCGCAAATTGTTTCTGAAATTGAAGATATCGTTGATAAAGTAGCCGAAGGAACTATGTCGCAAAATCTTGCTTCCGCAGGCGGCATACAACTTGTAGCAAATATTCTTAATAAAAGTAATACGCAAACCGCAAAATCAATGATTGACCTTATTGAAAGTAAAGACGAAAATATGGCTACCGATATTAAACGGAAAATGTTCCTATTCGAAGATATTGTTGGTATTGATGATAAAGGCGTGCAAAGAATATTGCGTGATGTTGATAAGCGTGACCTTGCTCTAGCATTGAAGTCAAGTGATGAAAAAGTTAGAAGTAAAATATTCAAAAATATGTCTGAACGTGCTGCTGCGGTTGTTAAAGAAGAGTTAGAATTTATGGGACCTGTAAAGTTAAAAGAAGTTGAATCTGCACAACTCCGTATTGTAGATGTCATTAAATTATTAGAAGAACAAGACGAAATCGCTATCGGCGGCAGAGGAAAAGAAGATGTTTTCGTGTAAAGATATTGAATTCCCATATAAATGCACAACAGATAAATATACTAAAATTATGCACGAAAAAATACATAATGTCACATCGTTCGAAGCAAATAATAATTTGCAATTAAAATTAAATTGTCTATTCCAATGGTTTTCAGAAATAGCCTGGGAACACGCAAAAATGCTTAATGTTGGCTTCGAAGATATGGATACAACAAATCTATTATGGATGCTTATAGGTGTTAAAGCAAAAATAAAAAAACTTCCCAAATGGCAAGAAAAAGTTATACTGCAAACAGCACCAACAGGTATTAGTGGTTTGTATTTTAGTAGAGAGTTTATTCTAAAAGACAAAAATTATAATGTATTAGTTGAGGCAGATTCTAAATGGTTGATGCTTGATAAACATACATTAAAACCTATAAAATCAGTAGAAAATGATTATAAAAATATGAAAATTAGCGAAACAAAATTAGATTTTCAATTTGTGCGTTTAAAGGAAAAAACTGAACTTACTAATACCTATAACGAAACCGCAAAATACACTGATATTGACTTACACCAACACACGAATAATGCTGTATATGTAAGATGGATAGAAAATATTTTGGAAAATGCTATATGCAATAAAATTAATACTATTAGCATTCAGTTTTTGAAGGAAGTAAAGCAAGATGATAATGTAATTATAAATTTTTCTAATGTAATCAATAACAAAGTGTTTTTTGAAGCAATTATTGAAAGCACAGGCAATCATTGTTTTAGAAGCGAAATAGAACTCACCGACTAAAAATTTGTATAAGGAGATACCGAATCAAGTTCTGGATGGCATTTATAAAAAATATTATTTGTAAAATTGTAAAAATAATAGTTTTTTCAAAAAAAAATATTATTTTTGTAATTGTTTAAAAAATATTCGCAAATATAAAATGATTTATCAAATACAAATGCCAGAAAAAGTGATTTTAGAAGAATGTAATTCTCAATATCACTGCAATTTTATAATGCAGCCGTTAGAAGTAGGTTATGCAAGCACTATAGGGAATGCCTTGCGAAGAGTTCTTTTGTCTTCTATACCGGGGGCTGCTATTGTTGGAGTAAAAATTAGCGATGTGTTGCAAGAATTCCAATCAATCCCACACGTTGTAGAAGACGTATCTGAAATAATTTTAAACTTAAAAGAAGTAAAATTAAAATTAACAGATTCTAAAGTAAATAAAGTCCAATTCCATGTAGAAGGACCGGGCACCCTAACCGCTAAAGCAATTCAAGATGCAAATTCTGCTGTAGAAGTTATGGATCCTAATTTTCATATTGCTACTATGTCAGGAAAAGCCGATTTTGATGTGGAACTTCGCATAGAAAAAGGCAAAGGGTATGTCCCTTCAGAAGAACAAGTTATAACGGAGCCGACCGTTGGAATGCTAATAATAGATGCTGTATTTACTCCCGTATTGCACGTAAACTATTCTGTTGAGCCGCAAAGAGTAGGAAATAGAACAGATTATGAAAGATTATTATTAGAAGTAAAAACAGACGGAACTATTACAGCCGAAGAAGCAGTTAATATCGCCTCAAGTATTTTGGTAGACCATATTAACTTATTCCGTAATGAGTTGTTTTTTTATGAAGATGACCAAACATCTTCTATGTTGAAATTGCATAAATATGATTTGACTAAACCTATGGACAGAGAAAGAATTAAAAAAGTGTTACTTACTCCTCTAAAACAAATTCAGTTTACTATGCGAACACGCAATTGCCTTAATGCTGGTATACACGGGAAATTCCCTGAAACTGTGGCTGACCTTGTTAGATATACTGAAAATGATTTGCTAAACGTTAAAGGATTGGGGACAACATCTCTAACGGAAATTGTAACATTTTTAAGAATGCACTCTCTAAATTTGGGTATAGATGTTGATCAGTATTTAAATGAAACTGCTGAAACAAATACTGAACAACAAAATGAAGAACTAAATACTGAACAAATAAACGTAGAAGCGAACACTGAACAAGATGCAGAACAAGACACAGATTAAAAAATATAAAATATAAAATTATTGTAGGATATTAGAATGAAAAAAAACAAAATAAACAAACTATTAATATCTATTTCATTATTAATGTTGTCGTTGTTTGTTGCTGAATCTATTAATTGCCAGCCTTGGAAGAAACCAAGGAAAAAACAATATAACAAATACGTTGATACAAATGATTTCGGAAAACGAAAATTCGTTCCGCCGCCCGATACTGTTATGAATAGGGATATAGAAATCAATATAGAACTAATAAGTCGTCTTGCTATTATGGAAGCATATGGAACAGAAAATGCAAGAATTAATGGACAAGTTGTACTTGAGTTGCAGATTGATTCTACCGCAGGTTTAATATCTATAAGTGTGTTGGAATCTACTGAAAAAATTTTAAGACGTATTGCAATTAATGCAACAGAAAAGTATTTCAAAAAATACAAGCCATTGCCTGCAAAAAAAGATGGTGTGGCAATAGGAATAAAAAGTTATATTCTTCCTGTAATCTTTGATATGTCTATTGTAGAAGATAGTAATCAAAATAGATAATGGGAACCGATAAAAATTATGACAACAATACTGATAAAAGATAATAACGTAAATGCTAAACAATTTCTGGAATTTGCACGAACACTTCCATATGTTGAAATAGTAAACGAGCATTCAATTCCAAAATATAATGCAGCTGTGACTGAAACATTAATAAAATCTGAAATAGGTGAAGACCTAATTGAATGCAAGGACGCAAACGATTTCTTTAACAAATTAGGAATATAATTATGTTGCAGCCCGTTTATACAAAAAAATTTGGTAAAAGTGTTGAACTTTGCAAAAAGCGTGGATATGATATGCAACTTTTGAAAGATGTTATACTTATTTTGTTGGCATCAACGCCTATTCCCGCTAAATATAGAACACACAAATTAAAAGGTATTTATGAAAAACATTGGGAATGTCATATAAAGCCAGATTGGTTGTTAATATATCGTTATAGCGAAGATGGAACGCAAATAATTTTTGAGGAAACAGGCACACATTCAGATTTGTTTTAATTTTCTCTAAAAACGTGACTATTTTTAGTGCTTTTATTGAAAAATAGTAGAATATAATATGGTTCTTGTAGAAATTTTTGAAGCAATTAGAATTGCATTGGAGCAGATATTTGCGAGTAAAATGCGTAGTTTTTTGTCTGCTTTGGGTGTAGTTATTGGTATATCGGTTGTTGTTATTATGGGGTGGCTTATAATGGCGTTGGACAATGTTGTTGAAAGCACTTTTAATATGATGGGAACTGATATGCTGTGGGTATCAAGATGGGATTGGTCAGGACAAGTAAAATGGGAAGATATACGTAACAGAAAACAAATATCGTTAGCACTTGCACAAGAATTCCAAGAACGAATGGCAAGTGCTGAATTTGTTACTATTCAGGGCTCAATGTGGGGAAATAATACTATAAAATATAATAACGACACTTATTCTGGTATTAACATAGAAAGTGCAGACGAATTTTTTCAATACACGCCAAGCGGCGAAGTTGTTGAAGGACGCTACTTCTCACCTTTAGAACTACAACAAGGATTGCAAGTAGTGATTCTTGGTTCTAAACCAGCAGAAACAATATTTCCTAACGGCGATGCTATCGGCAAAAGAATTACATTTATGGGAAGACATTTTACTATTATTGGCATATTTAAAAAACAAGGAACTGCAATGATGGATTTTGTTGATAATAGAATAGATATTCCTTTAAAAACATTCATAAAAATTTATGGGAAAAATAGAAATTTTGAAATAGGAATAAAGGCAGGTAGCAAAGAAAATTTAGATAAAGTTAGAGATGAAACCGAAGGAATAATGCGTTCTATCCGCAATGTTAGAGCAGGACAAAAAAATGATTTTTCTATCAATGAGTCAAAAATTTTTGAAGAGATGACGGTGGCAGTTCGTGGTGCTGTATATGGCGTAGGTATAGGAATGACAATGCTTTCTTTCATTGTTGGCATTATAGGTATTTTAAATATTATGTTTGTTTCTGTGGTTGAGCGGACAAAAGAAATTGGTATCAGAAAAGCAGTCGGTGCAAAAAGTAGGTCTATTTTGATACAATTTATTACAGAGGCGGCAGTGCTATGTTTTGCGGGTGCTATAATTTCGTTTGTTTTTTGTAGTATTTTGATATTTGTTGTTGTCAATACGATTATGCCGATGGCTGCGCCATCTATAGATTTTCTTACCCCATATTTACCTATCAATTTACTTATTATAGCAAGTTTTGTATCAATAATAATTGGTATAATAGCAGGACTTTTACCTGCCTTAAGAGCAGCAAAACTCCCTCCTATAGAAGCATTAGCATTTGAGTAGCATTTATTATTTTCGCACACTTACTTATCTGTTTTCAATAATTTGCGTTGTTTATCTGCGAATGATTTAGCGGTGCGTTGGAATTGTGCTTGCTCGGATAAAGGATAGGAACTGGAAAGTTTTGATATAACTACTAATGGTGAATCGCCTGTAAATACGCTTTTTGCTCCGTTATATATCATCGTTAGGACATCCATTTCGTCATTGTGTATAGTTTGCAACTTATCGGCTATTGGTATCCATACTACGTTTGCTAATGCTATTCCCCACAATGTTGCTAAAAATGCTACGGCGATATTTGCTATTAAAGCATCGGCATCAGCATTTTCGGCTGCGGCGCCCATTGTTGTTATTAGCCCTAATACTGTTCCTATTATGCCCATTGTTGGAGAAAGCCCGCCGAGTTTGTTAAAAAGTGATATGTTTTCGCCGTGACGCATTGTTATTCCTTCTACTTCCATTTCGTAGTTTTCTGTTAATGTTTCGCCATCTCCTCCATCTAATCCTATTTGAAAGAACTTTTTTAAGTATAAGTTCTCTGCTTTTACTAATTTATCTTCTAATGTTAGCATTCCAAACTTTCGTGTTAGCAATGAATATTCTATAATCTGCAATGCTATTTTTTGTTTATTTAATCGGGGTGGAAAGAAACACTTCCCTATCAATATTAATATCTTGCTAAATACTTTCCAACTTGAACTTGCTAATCCTGCCATCAATGTTCCACCAATTACAATCAATAAAGGAGCAGGAAGTATCAATTTAGAAAACGAACCGCCTTCCATATAAAATGCTCCAAGTATTGCTGCTAACCCGAGTAATATTCCTATTAATGTGCTAAATCTCATAAATCATTACACTAATTAAAAAAATCATATACATTTATTATAAAAATATTATGCCGAAAACTGCAAATTAACAAAAATATATCTACTAATGTGCTATAATTATAGTATTTATTAGCATTTATATTTTTGTATATTTAATTTTTGCTTTTATTAGAATGTTGCATATTGGATAGATGTGCTAATAATATGCAAAGTAAAGAATTTAAAGGTAATTAAAATAAGGAGATGCCGAACTTATTTAGGTATTATATTAGTTGTTTATTTAGTTTAATACAAAAAAACCTTATTTTTGAAAAAACAATTATAATGTATTTAGAATTATGATAAAATATATACAAGATTATAATTTTAATGGCAAAAGAACTTTATTACGGGTGGATTTTAATGTGCCGCTGTCAGAAGACAGAAAGGTCACTGATGCTACTCGTATCACAGCCACGCTCCCCACTATAAAAAAAATTATTGCCGATGGCGGAATTCCTATAATTATGTCTCATTTAGGACGACCTAAAGGAGAAATAAACATTAAGTATTCTCTAAAACCTGTTGCAGATTATCTTAATACAATCTTTCCAAATAAGGTTAAGTTTGCACCCGATTGTATTGGATATGATACTATTAACATAACTAAACACGCCGTAGCAGGTGAAATTGTGCTATTAGAAAATCTGCGTTTTCATTCGCAAGAAGAGAAAAATAATGCCGATTTTTCTATTGCATTAGCAAAAAATGGTGATGTTTATGTTAATGATGCCTTTGGTGCGGCACATAGATCCCACACCAGCGTTGATGGTCTCGCAAGATTATTTAATGATAGATTTGCAGGTTTTCTTATGCAAAAAGAAGTTGAATATCTTAGCGAATCTATAAAAAATCCTAATTTTCCTTCTCTTGCAATCATAGGTGGAGCAAAAATTTCGGGCAAAATTGATGTTATTATTAACTTGTTACATAAGTTTGATAATATTTTGATTGGTGGCGGAATGGCTTATACTTTTTACAGAGCAATGGGACTAAATATCGGTGCTTCGTTGGTAGAGGAAGATAAAATTGAACTTGCGAAAGATATTTTAGATAAAGCAAAAACTAAACACGATAATCTGCTTTTACCACTTGACCATAAAGTTGCAGATAGATTTGATAACGATGCTGAAACACAAATATTAGATTATACATCTATCCCTAATGGCTGGATGGGGTTAGATATAGGCACTAAAACAATTCTAAAATATTCTTCAATAATAGAAAATGCAAAAACTATTATTTGGAATGGACCTATGGGAGTTTGTGAATTTCCTAACTTCGAGGCAGGAACTAAAGCAATCGCTATGGCGTTAGTCCGTGCAACTGAAAAAGGAGCAACTACTATCATAGGTGGAGGTGATTCTGCGGCTGCCATAAATAAGTTCGGATTAGGAGAAAAAGTATCACATATATCAACAGGCGGTGGTGCTTCGTTAGAATTATTAGAAGGCAAAGAATTACCTGGCTTGCAAGCATTAGAAGTGTAAAACGCAGTGAGTTATAAAAAGTTACCTCTAAAAAGTCATACTGAACTTGTTTATTTTTGCCCTGCTGAATTTGTTTTGGAATCTATTTTAACACGGGGGCTTGCTCCCGTGTTATATATAATCTAAATTATTGAAAAATTACCTAACTCAAATCTACTACTCTGCAAACCGATTTAATTATATTAAAAACTGCTATAGCCATCTTATTTTCAGTATCTAATAAAGGATTAACTTCCGATATTTCTAAACATTTAACTTTATCGCAACATACTAATGTTTTTAATAATTTTTTTGCTTCGTATTCAAACAAACCATTTTCAAAAGGAGTTCCTGTTCCGCTAGATACGTTTGGGTCCATAGAATCAACATCAAAAGAAACATAAACTATATCGCAATGTTCTAAATCTTTTATAATTTTATTAGCAATTTTTTCTACTCCTTCTTGGCGAACATCATTAGTGGAATATATTTTATTATTATATTTTATTATTAAATTTTTTTCTGCATCTTCATAGTCCCTGACGGCAACATATACGACATCAGACATATTTACTTTACTTTTTGTGTTACCGAGTTCAGTTAGTTTTTCCCAAATTTCTGCTGTTTCGCTGTCTATATCGTTATATTTACATTCTAAATTATTATCATTAATTGCGGTGCCGAGTGGCATACCGTGCATATTTGATGACTCTGATGTATAAGGATTATGGACATCTGTGTGTGCATCTATCCAAACGATACCGAGACGTTTTTCGGGATATGCTTGCTTAACTCCGGCAATAGTTCCCGCAGCAGTGCTATGGTCACCCGATATAACAATAGTAAAATCATTTTGCAATATTGAATCTGATACTTCGTTGCTAGTTTGCTTGCAAACAGGATAAATATGTTCAATTCTTTTAGCAAAAGAATGCTTATAATTTAAATGAAAAGTATCATTAGGGGCATTTATTCTTGTGCGTAAGTTTTCAAAACGTGTATAAAAATCTTTTGTTTTGGCTGAACTATATGATGCTATTCTAACAGCATCCATACTTAAACTTGCACCCGGTTTTTTACCGCCGAGGTCGGAACTTACTTCTATTAGTTTAATTTTTTTCATAATATTTTTACAATTTTAATATATTATTCTACAATATACAAAAAAATAAATTAATATCATTCAAAATATAACCACTAAAAATATTATTGTAATTTATTTCGGCATCTACTAATTATTTAGTAGATGCCGAAATAAATTACAATAATATTTTTTCCTACTGGACTGTTATAGATACTCTTCTATTTTGCAATCTTCCTGCTGCGGTGTTATTAGTTGCTTTTGGGAAAAGCGAACCTCTACCCTGGTCAAGCAATCTTCCTCTTTGAACTCCTTGGCTCACTAAATAACGGACTACAGCATTTGCCCTTGCAGTTGCTCTATCCATATTTTGTTTACCTGTTCCACGGTCATCAGAATGTCCATCTATACGCAACGTAACTCTCGGATTATTTTTAAGATAAATGGCTATTTCATCTAACTTTTCTCTGAGTTCTTGGGTTAAAGATGTAGAATTTTCAGTTGCATAACCATCCAAATCATATGTAGTCCCTTGCATTAAAGCAACAATAGGCGAACCTGTTGGCACTGGTGGAGTTACCTGTGTTGGTATATTTATCATTATAGGGTCAGGTTCGGGTTCAGGAACATATGCTAAATCAAATGAAGGTGGTTCTTTTAATTCTTTAAAACCTGGAAATTCAAAACCTGTTTCATTTCTAATATCAGCCATATAATTCACAGGAATCTCGCTATTCGGGTCGTAATATAAGGTATCTATTTTTATTTTATCGGGTGCTAATTTTATTTGCAAACCGATATTCAGAACAACATCGTTCCAATTAGAACCGCGGCTTGTTATTATATGTGTGCCGCCCTTTAAATCAGCAAAAGGAGTTATTCTTACTCTATTCTTAGCAGAAAAGAAATCCGCTATAAAAAAGTCATAACCAACACCTAAATTTATTAAAAACCTTGGCTTTCCTTTAAGGTCTTCTATGTTTATTTTATGATATATATTTCCTGTATTTTCAAAATTTCTTTGCAAATAAGCGACAGAAGAATAAGCAAAAGAAACATCTGCGCCACCCGTAACAAAGAATCCATCAAATTGTGGAAAAGTATATTTTAAGTAAGGATTAAATGTAAGATAAGTTAAATTGGCGTTAAAATTATGATCGCCTTCAAGATAAATAGGAGCATTATCTGAATACGTGACATTATCTGCTCCGATGCGTGTTATTTTTCTATCAAAACCACCTAATTTTAACCCATAGGACAAATCTGATGTAGGACGTGTCCACTCCCCTACTAATCCAAAAGTATAACCCGAACCGACCTTGCTATAAAAATCTACTACAGTGTTGAAGATATTCATATCATTTTTCGGGTCAATTAAACTTTTAAAGTTTCCGAAAGATAAACCAAAATTGGCTGTCCCAAAGATACCATACCAGTAATCGTTGATTTTGCGGACATAAAGAATAGTATCTTTTGTACTCGGATTTACTTCATAACTATATATATCGGCATAGTCAATCAATCTTTCACGATAACTATTACCTTTTGGGTCGCCTGTATATTGTGGCGATTGCGTTGCTAAATCGTTAGAAAATGCTAACGAGATACAAATAAACGAAATTAAATAAATTACTATCTTTTTCATTTGATTTTTATATTAATATGCAATAATTTTTCTATTTTTAATTTTATTTTTATACAAAAATAACTATTTTCTTAATTAATTTGGGCTATATCCTCTGATAACTTGGACTTTCACTGTCGCTGTAGATATCTCTACTGATTTATCATTTACGGGATATGCTATAAAAATTACCTCATATAGTCCCTGAACCGCTAAATCAGATACCTCAAAGTCCGCATAATATACGCCCTTCGGCACATATTTCATATCTAACAAGCCATTAACGTCATCATGTAATTTTTTTACACTTCCACCATTTTGGTCAAACACTTCGCAAGTTAAGAACACGTCATCATCGACAGTATATCTTATTTTTGATTTTCCTGCACAAGGGTTAGGTTCTGCTGTTGCTTGTGTTATTACGCCATTAGGTGTAAGTAGATTTGTTGTTGCTAATGGTTTTAAGACATCTGGGTCAGCACCTACTTCTTGGTAATACAGCCGATAGACATAATTTACCATTCGGTAGTCCAATGTATCGGGTATTGGCACGTATTGTTTGCCTGTATGCGAAAACAACATACCTGTCATCCTTGATGCAAATTGCGGCAAACGATAATCACCTACTACAACATTAAATATGCTGTCGGGCAACAAATGATATTTTGCGTCTCTGGCTTCTTTTGATTCATCTTTATAAAAGTGTTCGGCAGTAGTTCTTGCTCTTTTGATGACGAAGCCCGCATTGTTTATTTCTTGCAGTGTTGAATACCTACACACAGCATTCAAGTTGCCCGTATATTCAACCTCAAAATATTCTAACATCATACGAGGAATAGTATGAGGCGGCACAACATATTCAGTTACCCAACCTATTTCAATGTGGTCTTCATTATCAGCAACTATCACATATTCAGGTGGATTAATATTAACCGAATCTATATGTGTATATGCGGTCGCTTGGAAATATATTGAGTCGTTCTTATACCACTTCCAGTCCAATGTAACAGGAATATCATTTGGACCTACCAACATACTATTTGCTTTTAAGGTGACCTCGCAAAGTTTCAGTTTTATGTTATCTTCGAACAAGCGTGAATATATTGCTTCTTCGGGTCCTAATACCATTAATTTTACTCTGTTCATATTAGGACGTTGGGCATCATATAGCACTTTTGAGTGAAAACTATATGCAGGAGAACCATCTCTAATTGTTAATACTTCACTCGAAGAAGCATCAACAAAAACATCAAAGTTAGAATAATCTATTTCAGTGGTTTTACCAGTATCTGTAAAAAATACCATCTGAAATGTTGCATTCTCCCATAAATGCCATATACCAGAACGCCGAAGCAAATAGATATCAAAAGTAAATTCTCTATCTCTTCCGTTAGTTCTTATGTTTTCTAATGAAACTGTTATTGCTGTATCTACTTTTATTAAATCCTGCGAATAGGATATATACGGTATGCTTGTGAACAGCAAAATTGATAATACAATTTTATACATTAATTTCATTTTATTTCTCATAATTTATATTATATTAAAATTTTTCTTATATTTTACATTTTTCTTTGATTTTCTTGCCC
>WRLB01000019.1 GCA_009777815.1 Bacteroidota bacterium | reverse complement strand
TTGCACGTCAGCAACAAGTTTAACCACTTGAGCAGCGGCACTTATTTTGTTGTTCTGTCTTCTAAAAACAGGACTACATCCTACAAAATAGACATCGCTAAATAGCACAACTCTCTAACAAAAACACAAAAGCACTCCCAAGGAGTGCTTTTTTTTGTTAAATCCGAACAAAAATTATTAACACGGGGACAAGCCCCCGTGTTAAAATAATTGCTGAAACAAGTTCAGTATGACAGCATAAGTGAAAATATAAAAAAAAAACTATTTTCGTATCTATATGGAAGTAAAAAATAAAATAATATATTCTATACAAGCGGGCTTGTTTCTTGCGGTGGCGTTCCCGCCGTTCCCGTTGTTTTTTATGGCTTATATTGGCTTTATTCCGTTATTTTTTGTCCTTAAAGATAGTTATGACAATAAAACAAAAAGTTATGGAAACGCTAAATATATTTACATAACTTTCTTTATATATCACGTTCTTTCTAATTGGTGGATTTCAACTTTGCAAGAAAACTCTGATATATATTTGTTTTTTGCGGGAATAGCGTTAGATTTTATACATCCTTTATTTTTTTTATTTCCGTTTGCAATTTTGTATTTAGTTAAAAAAATTGTAGGTTTTGAAAAAGCAGTTTGGACATTCCCGCTAATATTTACTTTCTTTGAATATTTACATTCGTTGGGGGATTTAGGTTATCCTTGGTTAAGTTTAGCATACACGCAATTCAATAACTTCTTGTGGTTACAGATATTAGATATTCAAAGTATATATGGCGGCACACTTTTAATATGTTTTATGAATGTGCTTATATATAAATTAGTTTTGCAAATAAAACGCAAAACTCCCGAACTAATTTTAGAAAAAAAACTTACAAAACATAAAGCAACAAATTTAGCAATAAAAGAGGTATTTAAAATAAAAGTTAATCAAATATATTTTGTTCTTATATGGATGATGCTTGTATTACCTATAATATATGGCTGGTTTAGAGTTAAAGAATATAATTTTGATGAAAATATGGTTAATAACGATGAGCATCTAAATGTTGCACTTGTCCAACCTAATATAAATCCATGGAAGAAATGGGAAAATACATCTATGGAACAAGTAGATATATTGTATGCGATAACTGATTCTTTATTAAAAAATGACTATCCGATAGATTTAGTAGTGTTCCCCGAAACAGCAATTCCTATCATTAATTATAATGTAAATATGGACTTGCAATTATCTTTTTTTGATGATATTTTATTGAAAAACAACGCTGCACTATTAACAGGTATATCAAGAATATATATATACGGAAAGGATGAAACACCTGATATTACATCTAAAATCGTGGGAGATAATTTTATAGCACATTATAATTCTGCTATTCTTTACGATACTAAAAATGAAACACAAATATACGATAAAATGCGTCTTACCCCGCTTGCAGAAAGGTTTCCTTTTATTGATTATTTGCCTTTTATGAAGGACTTATTAGTATGGAGTGTTGGTGTTTCAGGTTGGGCAGTCGGCGAAAAGTTAGAAACAATGTCGCTAATTAAAAACAACGATACTATAAAAATAGGAACTATAATTTGTATAGAATCCATCCATCCCGCACATATCAGAAGTTTAGTTAATAAGGGTGCAAATATACTTGCAGTTATCACAAATGATTCATGGTATGATGGCTCCTATGGACCTTTTCAGCATAATTTAATGTCTATGGCAAGAGCAATAGAACATAGACGTTACGTTGTACGTTGTGCTAATAGTGGCATAACATGTTTTATTTCACCTACGGGTAAAACTATAACTAAAGCATATCAATATCAAGCAGCAGGAATATCGGCTTCTATACCCTTAATTGACGAGAACGAACTAACAATTTATGCAAAAACAGGCGATATATTACCTCTATTATGCATACTCGTATGTATAATATATGTTGCCGTAGTTAGAATTAAGATAGGTTAATTTTTGTTTAAAAAACCTTATTTTTGTATAAATAGTTTAATTCAAATTATAGATTATAGATAACAGGACATATATGAGTTTTTGGAGTTTTTTTAAAAATTTTAAGTCATTTCGTAACAGTATAGCAATAGACCTCGGAACTGCTAACACATTAATATGGAAAGATGGGCAAATTGTTGTTAATGAACCTACTATTGTTGCTTTTGAAAAAAATACAGAACGTATAATTGCATGTGGGCAAGATGCTAAAACTATGCTTGGCAGAACATCAGGTAATAAAGAAATTATTGAACCAATGAAAGGTGGAGTTGTGGCAAAACCTTATGTTGTCGCTGATATGTTAAAGATACATATCAATGAAATATCAAGCATAAAACCATATAATATGTTAGTTTGTTGTCCTTGCGGTGCCTCTGAATCAGAACAAATAAATATTCGCGAGGCTTGTGAAAAAGCAGAAGCAAAAAATATAGATTTGCTTTTTGAACCGATGGCTTCTGCTATCGCAATTAATAAAGAAAGTGTATTAGGTTCGCAAGCAATAATGATTGTTGATATAGGCGGCGGAACGACCGAAGTTGCTGTTATTTCATTAGGCGAAATTGTTTCACACGAATCAATAAAGGTTGCAGGAAACTATTTTACGCAAGCAATAATAGATTATTGTATGCAAGAAAAGAAAGTTAGTATAGGTGTTAATGATGCAGAAAGAATTAAACATATCGCTGGTTCTGCTTATTATGTAGATGATAAATTTGAAAAATCTAAAGTTCAGGGCTACGGGAATAGTATTGTTGAAGGACGTCCAATAGAAATATCTCTTCCAAACATAGAAATAAGAAATAATATCCTTGATAAACCAATACAAGAAATTATCAAAGCAATTAAAGAAACATTAAAAAAAACATCACCCGAACTATCAGAAGACATTTTTAAAAACGGATTATGGCTCACAGGTGGAGGAGCATTGCTGAAAGGACTTGATGAAAAAATTAGAGAAGAAATAAAACTTTCTGTAAATATTCCTACCGAAGTGAATCCCTTACATGCAGTAATTACAGGGGCAGGAACTGTATTAGACAATATAGAACGATACAGAAATGTTTTAATTAAACGCAAACCAATGACATAAAAATGCTAAAATATCTGTTCGTTTTTATAGGAATTATTAGTTTAGGATTAGGGATATTAGGAATATTTTTACCTTTATTACCTACCACTCCTTTTCTACTTTTATCTACAATTTTATTTGCTCGGAGTTCTAAAAAGTTACATAATTGGCTGATAAACCATAAAGTGTTTGGCAACTATATCCGCAACTTTATTGAAGAAAAATCAATACCATTAAAAGTAAAAATTAGTTCAACACTTTTACTATGGTTCACTATATTATTTTCTATTTTCTTTGTTATAGAAGATAAAACTTGGCTACAGATATTATTATTCGCTATCGCTATCGGCGTAACCATACATATACTACACTATAAAACAAAAAGGTAATTTTTTATTATATTACATAGTTATAAAAAATATGAAAGATACTATTAAATCTATAAAGCAAATAGCAAAAGAAAATTATTCAAAAAATCCATTAATCGTAATAATATTAATTGCAATAGTTCCACGATTAGTCGCTGTGTTTTTTGCTAAAGGTTATGGAATGCATGATGATCACTTTTGGGCAGTTCAATATATGCAAAATGCTTTAGATAATTTTGATTATGTAAATTCTATCAAACCCGACATTTTGCTGTATCCATTTATGCAATTTTTTACTTTTTGGATTTGCGAATTGTTCAATATTTTTGACCCGCAAGCAAAGATGTATATAGTTAGATTTTTCCATTCTATTAATTCACTATTAATTGTATTTTTGGGCTACAAAATTACTTTACAAATATCAACAGAAAAGAATGCAAAATGTGTAGGAATGATACTTGCTTTATTGTGGATATTTCCATATATGGGAGTTCGTAATTTAGTTGAAGCATTTGTAATTTTTCCCGTATTGGCGGGAATCTACTATGTTTTAAAAGGCAATAATTTAGAAGGCAGTAATAATAAATTTTATATTATTGCGGGTATATTTTTAGGAATCGCTTTTTGTATGAGATTCCAAATAGCTTTTATTCCTTTTGGACTCGGATTAGCAATGCTATATCAAAAGCAATTTAAATCTTTTTTTATTTTAACTATATCTGCTATTTTAGTATCTGTTCTGCTACTATCTATACCTGAATATATTTTTTGGGGAAAACCTTTTATTAGTTTGATTACTGCTTTAGATGTAAAAGATTTAGCATCTTTTCCGACAAGTCCTTGGTATATGATTACTTTGCTTATTATTGGAGTTTTAATTCCGCCGATGTCACTATTTTGGTTATTAGGTTATTTTAGAAATTGGAAGAAACATTTAATATTATTTTTGCCTGTATTCTTTTTTTTAGTTTTTCATTCTATTTTTCCGAATAAGCAAGAACGTTTTATTTTAACTATTATTCCACTATTTATAATAGTTTGCGTAACGGGTTGGAATGATTTTATAGAACAATCAAAATGGTGGAACAAACATAAAAAAATTATGAAATATAATTGGATTTGGTTTTGGAGTATAAACTCGTTATTGTTATTACTTTTTATTTTTTCATACAGTAAACGGACGCGAGTAGAATCTTTTTATCATTTATCAAATAAATACGTTACAGGAATAGTAATTGAAACAAATGAAAATAAAAGTTACTTTCCGCCTACTTTTTATTTAGGCGAAAATAGGAATAAACCGATTTATTTATTGTATGAAAATTATGAAGTGACAGAGTTAGAAAAGCAAATAAATAAAAACGAGAATCCTAATTTCATAATATTTTTTGATGAAAGCAATTTGCAAAACAGGTTAAATGAGTTTAAAATAAAATACAAATGCGATTTGATTTTAGAAAAAGAAATTGAAGCAGGATTGCTTGATAAATTATTGCATTTCACAAATCCTAAACATAACAAAAATTACACAGCATTCATTTATTTTATTGTGATATAATGTCTTTTAATTATATAATAATTTACAAAAAAAAGTTATATTGTATTATAAAAAATAACATACAGGTGAAATTATGAAGAAAATTATTTTTTTTGCTATAATTATATTAACTCAAACAGTAAACGCACAAATAGGTCCATTTGGCGGAGGCGATGGATATTCGGAAGCAACTGCTTATGAAATCTATACGAAAGAACATCTTGAAGAACTGAGTGATAGTGTAGCAAATAATCCATTGGATATTGATGATATTGGTAGCCATTGGAGTAAAGATAAATACTTTAAATTAATGAATAATATTACAGAACCATTAACAGAACCAATAGGAAAAATGTTTGGTTTTCCTAGTAATGATATAATGTTTAATGGTTTTTTTGACGGACAAAATCATTCAATAGAACTATTAATAGATTCAGATGTAGGTATAGGTTGTTTATTTGTTTCTATTGGTAATTATGCTGTTATAAAAAATGTTATACTAAATGGTTATATAAGAGGTGGTTGGGTTGCAGGAATGGTTTGCACCCAAACCGATTGCTCTGCTCTTGATACTAATTATGTTACTGAAATTAGTAATTGTATAAATAATGCTAAAATAGTAGGAGGCGGTGGTTATACTGCTGGTTTTATTGGCGCAATAGTTTATGGAACTATTAAAAATTGTATTAATCTTGGAAGCATAATAGGGCGTGGTGATACTGGAATTGAATATTTTGAATGTGTGGGTGGTATTGCAGGAATGGTTACTCCTCCTTATTGCCAGTATTATAACAAAACTGGTTACTCAATGAAAATCATAATAGAAAATTGTATTAACTACGGTTTTATAAAAGCAAGAGATTATTATTTATCAATTTATTATAAAAGTTATGCGGGTGGAATTGTAGGACGAAATTATGGGGCAGATCCCTTATTCGATTATACCATAGAAAATTGCATTAATACAGGAGTAATAGAAGGACCAGAAGATTATAGTGACGGGATTATAGGAGAAAAGTAATATAAAAAAATAACTATATAAAATTAATTTTAAGAAATACAAAAAAACACTATTTTTGCAAAAAAATTAAACATTAGAAAATCCCAATATATAATAATATGGAAAATATATATTTAGAAAAAGTATTTAACGTTGCTTTAGCAAAATTGTTAAAAGATAATAATGAATTTAGTATTGAAACTATTGGATTGGATTTTGATATTCCTAAAAATAAAGAACACGGCGACTTATCAACAAACATTTGTATGCGACTTGCAAAGCCAATGAAATCTAATCCTAAAGCAATTGCTGAAAAACTAATTAGTTTGCTTGAGTACGACACTCTACTTATTGATTGGATAGATGTTGCGGGTGCTGGTTTTATTAATATCAAATTTTCAAATACCTATTATCATAAGCAATTAAAGAATATTTTTAATTGCGGCAACGACTACGGAAGAACAGAAACTTATAAAGGTAAATCAGTTAATGTAGAATATGTTAGTGCAAATCCAACAGGACTGTTGCATCTTGGTCACGGCAGAAATGCTGCTATCGGAGATACATTAGCAAACTTATATGAATGGACGGGATGGAAAGTCACTCGCGAATATTATTTTAATAATGCAGGTAATCAGATGAACAATCTTGCAAAATCAATACACGCAAGAATTATGCAAAAGATAAAAGATGAAAATTATCCCTTTCCAGAAGATGGTTACTACGGCGATTATGTGAAAGTTATTGCTGATGAAATTATTGAAAAACATAAAGATATTGTTGAAGATATGGTATGAAATACGTAGTGCATTTAGAATAGAGTATATCAAACTTTTTTCACAAAAACTATATTGGGATTATTAATTTTAATGAAAAAATACTATATTAGTATTATTATTTTAAATTTAATATCAAAAAAATAACTATTTAGATAAAGTATATGATTCGCAAAAAAATTGACCTCGCAAAATGGGGCATCAATAATCCGAAAGAAGTTATATACAATCCTTCTTTCGAAGAATTATTTGCCGAAGAAACTAATCCAAAGTTGGAAGGATTTGAAAGGTGTGTAGTAACTACACTCGGCGCTTTAGCAGTAGATACAGGTATCTTCACCGGGCGTTCTCCAAAGGACAAATATCTTGTCAAAGAACCTGAAAATGAAAAAAATATCTGGTGGGCGGATTCGTGCAGAAAAAGTTCTGACAACAAACCAATTTCACAAGATGTTTGGAATCATCTGAAAACACTTTCAGCAAATCAATTATCAAACAAAAAACTTTATGTTTTTGATGGTTTTTGCGGTGCAAATAAAGATACGCGATTAAAAATCCGTTTCATTATGGAAGTTGCTTGGCAGTGTCATTTTGTTACAAATATGTTCATTCGTCCTACTGAAGCAGAATTGCAGGACTTTGAACCCGATTTCGTTGTAATGAATGCATCTAAAACAACTAATCAACAATGGGAAGAGCAAGGTATGAATAGCGAAGTATTTGCTGCATTTAACTTGCAAGAAAGGATGGCGTGTATAGGCGGCACTTGGTATGGTGGCGAAATGAAAAAAGGAATATTTTCTGTAATGAATTATTTCTTGCCGCTAAAAGGAATCGCATCTATGCACTGCTCTGCTAATCAAGGACAAGATGGTGATACAGCACTATTCTTTGGTTTGTCAGGCACAGGCAAAACAACATTGTCCACCGACCCACGCAGGGACCTAATCGGCGATGACGAACATGGTTGGGACGATGACGGAATATTTAATTTCGAAGGCGGATGCTATGCAAAATGTATTGACCTTGATGCCGAAAAAGAACCCGACATCTATAACGCTATAAAAAGAGATGCATTGTTAGAAAATGTTGTTTTAAATTCCGACAATTCTGTTGATTTTAAATCTGCAAAAAAGACAGAAAACACAAGAGTTTCATATCCTTTATATCATATAGAAAGAATAGTTAAGCCCGTATCAAAAGGCACGCATCCGAAGAATGTAATATTCCTAACTGCCGATGCTTTTGGCATATTGCCGCCTGTTGCTGTTCTTACAAAAGAGCAAACAGAATATCATTTTTTGAGCGGATATACAGCAAAACTTGCAGGAACAGAACGAGGTATTACCGAACCACAAGCAACTTTTTCTTCTTGTTTCGGCAGTGCGTTTTTGACTTTGCATCCAACAGAATATGCTCGCGAACTAACAAAAAAAATGTTGCAACATAATTCTAAAGCGTATTTAGTAAATACAGGTTGGATTGGTGGTGGTTACGGAACAGGAAAACGAATAGATATTCCTGTTACGCGTGCTATAATTGATGCCATTTTAGAAGGAAATATTAATGATAATAATTTAGAAGAGTTGCCAATATTTGGGTTGATGATTCCGAAATTTATTAAAGGTATAGATAGTAATTTGCTAAATCCAAGAAATCTTTGGGATGAACCAACTAAATGGGACGAGGAAGCGAAAATTTTAGCAAAAAAATTCATTAATAACTTTGAAAGTTTTACCGATAACGATAGCGGAAAATCACTCATAGCAGCAGGACCGAAATTATAAATTCCTATTAACAAGATGCAAACACGGGGATTTATCCCCGTGTTTTTTTATAATTAAAAAAACTTATATTTGTATTTTTAATTAAGAAATAAACTAAAAATTTGTATGATTAAATCAATCAATCACATAGGAATTGCTGTAACTAATTTAGAAGAAGCAATAGAGACCTTTAGAAAAATCTTCCAATTCACAGAAGTACACAGGGAAGATGTTCCCGACCAAAAAATAAAAGTTGCATCCTTCAAAGTTGGAGATATGTTAATTGAATTAACTTATTCTACTTCACCTGATGGACCTATCGGGAAATTTATTGAAAAAAATGGTGGAAAAGGCGGACTTCACCATATCGCTTTCGAATCAGATAACGTGGGCGAAGAGTTAAAAAGAATCGAAGCAGAGGGCATCGCTTTAGTTGATAAAGCACCTCGCCAAGGCGCACACGAAATGATGATAGCATTTATGCATCCAAAATCAACAGCGGGTGTTTTAATGGAAATTTGCCAACCCAAAAATTAACCAACAGATTTTAAAATATGTTATGAAAAAAATAATTTTATTTTTTATATTTGTTGTAATTTTATTGTTATCATTAGGTGGATGTGGTTTGTTTGAAACACGCAATCCTACGCCGCCTGATGATAACAATGTTTTGTTTGTTCCGCCGACTTCGGAAGATATAGTTATTGATAACTTTTTGATGGCTTTTAATAGCAAAAATATAGATAATTATTGCCAATGCTTTTCGGATAGTTTTAGTTTTATACCTTCAGCGGAGGCAAATCTAAATTATGCAGGTTTGTTTGATAATTGGAAAATACAAAATGAAAGAATGTATTTTTTGAGTTTAGTTAATGCGATTGGAAATTCTAATATGTTAGATTTGCAATTAAATAACATAAAGTATGAAACGCAAACTTCCGATTCTGTTGTATTATTTGCTGATTACATTATTAATTTAGGATTGGCAGACGCTACAGATACAAAATATACAGGTATTTTATCTTGGACTATAACATTAACAAATAATGGTTTGTGGTATATATCGCGTTGGATGGATTTTCATTCGGAATCAGGAACAGATAAGACTTTCAGCGATTTAAAAGCAAGATTTAATAGTTAAAAACATAATATCACTCCTAAAAATTTTTTCTGTTATGCTGTGTTTAGCACTGCATAACAGAAAAAGTTTAACACGGGGATTCATCCCGTGCAATCACAAATACTTCTTCAGCACTTCATTCTTTAATAGTGGAGTATTATATAGAATGGTTTGTGCATCTGATATTTGCAATTCTATTTTTTCTATTTCCGAAACAATTCTTTCCTGCTCGGAAAGAGAAGGAAGTGGGATTTTGATATTTCTAAAATCTGTTTTTTGTAAATGCTTTAACCCAACTCCTTTGAAATAGAATTCATTTATAACTGAAACAATACTTTCTAAAAAAATAAAAATAAATTTAGTTTTTATTTTTTCTTCATCATTGCTTTTTATTACAAAAGTATCTGTTGAATATGCGGCTTTACCATCATAAAATTTAACAATAGCATTTCCGCCCGTAGATAAGTAAATATTTTCACCATCAACTAAATATTCATTAAATTTAAAAACAGAGTCGCCACTTGTAAAAAATGGATATTCGCCATCATTCAAATCTTTTGCTGTTCCAACTTTTATTTTAGATTTATCATTTTCAAATAAAACATCTCCTAATTTTATCATATCCCACTTACCATCAACATTTACATCATTTATAATATTTTCTATTTTTTCTGTTAATTTTTTAATTTTTTCTTTTGCTTCTTGTTCTTTATTTTCTAAAGATTCTATTTCGGCAACTATTTTTTCTTGTATTTCCATTGGTGGGAATGGGATTTTAATGTTTTGTAAATGATTTTTTGAAACATTTTTCAAACCGCTACCTGTAAAACCACTTTCTATTAAAAATAGATTATTTGATAGTATGTTATAAATATATTTCAATTTTATATTTGGATTTTGTAATTTTAGAATATATGTATGGTCAGATGCAGAAAAAAGTCCGTTCATATAATGAACATTTACATTACCTCCATCCCCAATTATTAATGCTTCCATATCAAAATCTGAAGTGTTACATTTTTTTTGTATTTGTGATGAAACAATAAACGGAATCTCGCCTTGTGGAGTTGCAAAAGACGCTGGTCGCAATCCTTTACCTACAAACTCACAAATTTCATTTAAAGTTTTTTGTTCCCACTTGCTTTCAATTGTTACTTTTTTTTTAATATTTGTTGAAATGTTTTTTGTAAATTTTGTTCTATCAAAAGCAAGCATATCTACTAATCTAACAAGCGAAATATTATTTTTTAATGATTCGTGAATTGTAAAATTATAATTATTATTAAATGCTTTATAGATATATGAACTTGCTTTTGTTTCATCTTCAAAATCATTTTCATTAAATAATTTGGTGCATTCTTCTATAGTTTTGCCTCTTTGTATCGGATGCATTGCTTCTTGTCCTCTTCTATTAGAATATTTATAGCCAAGGAATTTTTTTTCTGCTTCTTTTTGTCCTGTTTTAACTATAACGACTTTCTGCCAATAATTTAAAGAAAAATAATAAAATTTTTCAGGGTCAATTTCTTTTTCGCCTGTATGTTCTATATATTTGCTAAAAGGTTTTTCAATTTCGTTAGTAGTATTTTCTACTTTTGTATTTTTATAATGTTCTAAATTATTATATACATCTGTTTTAAATTCTTCTAAAGTTCTATTGTTTTTATCTTTTTGATTTCTTTTTCGTAAGAATAGCACAACGGTGTTTGTTCCCGTAGCCATAAAAGTATTACTTCCCAGTTCAGTAATAGCAATAATTTCAAAATATTGCAAAATAAGTTCTCTTGCTTTAGTATAAACGCCCGTATTAGAAAAAATAGAACTCGGCAAGATAATACCTGCAACTCCGCCATCTTCTAATAGTTGATAAGTTCGTTCAACGAATAAACATTCTATTTCTTTACTATTATATGTAAGCGATTTGTATATTGAAAAATTATTCGGCTTTTCGCCATATTGTTCATATATGTATTCTAAATCATCTTTGCAATCATTTACAGAAAAAGGTGGATTAGAAACAACAATAGAAAATTGTGGCTTATTGGCATTTTTTTCGAGGAGTCCTCTATATGCTTTTGTTTTTTCAAAACTATTCAGTCCGTCAGCGTGAACAACTTGTGCTAATCCATCGCCATAGAAATAACAACCCACTTTAGCAACTTTAGCAAGCCGATAATCTTTTTCTATACCATAAATATATGTAGCAGCCCACGAGTAAGGATTAACATCTTTAGACCATGCTTTTACTTTTGCCCGTGCTTCAGCATTAAAAGTTGTTGTATCTATATTATCAATTATATTTTGATATTCTTCTAAAAGTTCTGTAAGAAAATGCCCACTTCCTGCAGCATAATCAATAGCAGCGGGAAGTTTAGGATTGTTTTTTTCAAGTTCTTCCTTTATTAATTTTGGTAGAGGCAACGACCTAACAATGAATTTAGTTATTGGTGGCGGAGTAAAAAATTGTCCTACTTCTTGTTTTAATCCAATTGTTAATAATCTTTCAAAAAACTCGCTTAAGTATTTTTGTTTCCTTGGATAACGGATTTGATATTTTTGAATCAATTCAACAATTTCTTTTAATACTCTTTGATTTTGGTCAAAAGTTTCATCATCTAAAACTTCTTTTATAGAGAAAAATTTGTTAAATTTTAGAAGTTGTTTTTTTGCATTATATAAATCAATACCAAATAGTTTTTGTGCATTAACGTTTTCTAATATTCCTTGCACTTCTTTTTTTAGAAATGCGGATAATCCTGCTTTATGCAATTCGTGTAATCGGACTTGAAAATCAACGGGGTCATCATTTTCTCGCCATCGGAATTCTAATTCAGCGTCTTCGTGTTTTTGTTCATCTTGGAGTTTAGCAAGAAATAAGTTAAAAATCACACTAAACGCATTTGGCTTATCAGACACAGAATGCTTTCTTAATACTTCTGCAAACTTATTAAATAGACCTTCACCTTCTTTTTCTGTAAGTTCTACTAAATTTGCTATTGTAAATTTTTCAGTAGTGTTTAAATTATATGGTTCACAATCTTTTTCAAAAATTCCTTTGTCATATATTTTTTTATTCCATCTTTCGTATAGTTCTTTTACATTATTTGCTTGTTTATAATCTTCTTTTATATTTATAATTTTATTTTCATAATTAAGTTGATTTTCTTTTACATTTGAAGCATAAAGCACTAACACATCCGCATTTTTATCTTGCTGAAAGTAAGTAAAAAGTTGTCCGCCATCTTTTTTTAATTTATCTAATGCTTTATCAAATTCTTTTCCTGCTGTTTTGCATTCTATCATCATAAAGGCAGTTCCATCTTCACGGGTAACAAGAATATCTAACCTTCCACTGTTATTATGTCCTAATTGAAAAGTTTTTTCTAATATAATATTTTTAGGTTTATATCCTTTTTCAAGCAAGCGGTTAACACATTCTAATACAACAAAGTTTTCTTGTTGCGAAAAGTTTTGTGTAGTTTTATTTTCATATTTAATACGATTGCCGTAGTTAATTGTTTGGTTAGCAAAATCAACTTCAAGGCAATAATCGTCTTGCTGATATTTTTTTACAAACAAATCAGCTAAGTTTTCTTTTGGAACAAAGCCCAATATTTCAAGTAAATTTTGGTATTCCACATCAATCATAATACAAAAATAACAAATTTCTATAAAATAAATAACATCGTCATACCGTATTTAATAAATTTGAAAAAACAAAACACAAGAAATATTTCAGTATATTTCTTGTATTTGTTTAAAAAGACAATATATTATATTCTACGTCTTTTTGGAGGACGACAGCCGTTGTGTGGCATAGGAGTTCTATCTGTAATAGAATGAACTTCCAGCCCTGCATAATTCAATGCACGGATTGCAGCATCTCTGCCACTACCTGTTCCTTTAACCGTAACATCAACTCTTCTTAAGCCCATTGTAAATGCTTCAGTTCCTGCTTTTTCTGCACATACTTGTGAAGCATATGGTGTATTTTTCTTTGAGCCGCGGAAACCATTTTTTCCTGCTGAAGACCAGCATAACACATTACCATAAGCATCGGTAATAGTTATCAACACATTGTTGAACGATGCTTTTATAAACGCTTTGCCATTGATGTCTATGACTACTTTTTTCTTAGTTTTTCTTTTTACCATTTTACTAATTATTAATTATTAAATTAAATTTTTACTATGCGATAATAGAAGTATTAAATAGATAAAACTATTTAACTGCTTTCTTTTTACCTGCAACAGTTTTCTTTCTACCTTTACGGGTTCTTGCGTTGGTGCGTGTTCGCTGTCCGTTAACGGGCAGTCCTCTTCTATGTCTGATGCCGCGATAACAACCAATATCCATAAGACGTTTGATATTGATTTGGATTTCGGAACGGAGTGTTCCTTCTGTTTTATAGTTATCTATTTCTTGGCGGATTAAAGCAATTTCGCTATCTGTCCATTTAGATACTTTTTTGCCGACATCTATACCAACTTTTGTTAAAATTTTTTGTGCGGAAGTTCTGCCTATACCGTATATGTATGTAAGACCAATTTCACCGCGTTTGTTTTTAGGTAAATCAATTCCTGAAATTCTTGCCAATTTTTTCTCCTATCCTTGTCTTTGTTTAAATCTTGGATTTTTTTTGTTAATAATGTAGACCCGTCCTTTTCTGCGGACAATTTTATCGTTTGGGTCTCTTTTTTTTACTGAAGCTTGAACTTTCATAATACTATATTTTTTATTTTATAAAATCTTTTTTTCTGTTTTGCAACAAAACAGAATACAAAAATAATAAAAATATTTTAAATAATTATACTTTTTTATTTTTTTAGAAAAAAAATATGTAACTTTTAAAAATTTTATACTGAACTCGTTTCGGCATCCCCTGTTTTTACGTAAAAAGTTGCTATTTTAATGATTATGTTAGATATTTTTTATGAATTTCCTATTCCATTTATAATAATTGCTGCTTGTATTGTCGCAGGTATTGTTTTTTCTATAATAAAAAAATTAGTTAAAGTTGCACTATTTATACTACTTGTTGGCGTATTACTATTTATTGCTTTAAAATTATTTATGTGGGTTTTAGAATTATAAATGCTATTTCTTCCTTTATTTACTTCATTATGTTGGTCACTTACGCCTTATTTTTTCGCAGAAGCAGAGAAAAAAATAGGGGTAAATCAGTTAAACGCCGATAGATTACTTTTTGCATCAATAATACTTTTTTTTGTATCAATAGCATTGGGTTTAGATTTTAATGTATCGTTATTACAATATTTATTTTTAATAATCAGTGGAATAATAGGATTAGTATGTGGTGATTATTTTTTATTTATGTCGTTTCGGAAAATAGGACCGAGATATTCGTCAGTAATGATGAGTATTGCACCTATATTTTCATATATCGGTGGAGTATTTTTCTTTAACGAAAACATAGGAATAATTGGCTTTATCGGAATAATAATAACAATGTTCGGCATAATAATAGTAGTAAGCAAAGTAAAAGATTCTTCTGAAAATATAAAAAATTACATCGCTCCTCGCAACTTTTTGTTCGGAATAATAGCAGCATTAGGACAATCAATCGGGATATTATGTATCAAACAAGTATATAGTTATGGCGTATTGCAAGGCGTATCAGCAACGTTCTTTAGGATAAGTGCATCAGGAATCATACTGCTATTATTTTTATCATTATCAGGCAAATATAAGAACCCCGTAAAAGTTTATAAAAAAGATAAAATAGCATTAAAGTATGTTTTATTAGGGACATTGTTTGGTCCAGTTTTAGGTGTCACATCAAGCATAATATCTTTAGAATATATTCCCGTATCTATCGCTCAGACATTATTTTCTACGTCTCCGATATTTATGCTTCCTATTTCACATTTCATTATGAAAGATAAAGTAAATAGTAGGTCAATTATCGGCGTAATGCTTGCAATAATGGGCATAACATTATTAACAATGTTCTAATCATCTACTTATTTTATATATTAACATTTACATAAATTTTCCTTATTTTTGTTATTATTAAATCTTATAGTTGTTAATTTATGAAAGAAAACTCTAATACCAAAGCACAAAATATTGACCTGCATAGACCATTTGTAGATAATGTTGTATTTATAAAAGATGGCAAAAAATATCGCAGAACAAAAGAAGTTATTGATGTATGGTTTGATTCAGGGGCAATGTTTTTTTCGCAATTTCATTATCCGTTCGAGAACGAAGAACTATTTAATAAACAATTCCCCGGCGATTTTATTGCAGAAGGTGTAGACCAAACACGTGGATGGTTTTATACTTTGCATAATATTGCCACTGCTATATTTAATAAACCCGCATTTAAAAACATTATTGTTAATGAGTTAATTCTTGATAAAAAAGGCGTAAAAATGTCTAAATCATTAGGCAACACTGTTGACCCCTTTGATATTATGGAAAAATATGGTGCAGATGCTACTCGCTGGTATTTACTTGTTAGCACACCCCCTTGGCGAACTACTTTATTTAACGCCGATGATATTGCTAAAACGGTTATTGCTGATTTCTTTCGCTCATTAACTAACACTTATGCATTTTTTGCTCTTTATGCTAATATAGATAAGTTTGAAGGAACGGAAGATTTAATTCCTTACTGCGATAGACCCGAAATAGATAAGTGGATTGTATCTAAATTGAACACATTGATCGCCGATTATACGCAATTTATGGATGATTATGATTTAACTAAAGCGTGCCGAGCAATCCAAGAATTTACTATAAATGAACTATCTAATTGGTATATTCGCCGCAATAGAAGACGCTTTTGGAAAGGCGAAAATGATAACGATAAACTTGCAGCATATCAAACATTATATGAAGTATTGATTAAATTATGTTCGCTTATTGCACCAGTATGTCCTTTTATTGCTGACGATTTGTATCTACGACTTATTAAAAAGTAATTCTTTAATAATTCGGCATAACAGACGGCAAACCACTGCTTGCATATTGCATTTGCTTTTTGCAAATGCTTTAAGTTATTACTCTAAAATTAACTCTAATAGACTAAAATTAACTCTAATACTCTAAAAATAACTCTAATAGACTTAAATTAACTCTAATACTCTAAAAATAACTCTAATAGACTTAAAATAACTCTAATAGAGTTATTTTTACTCTATTAGAGTTAAAACGTTACTAATTTCCCTAAAAACGTTACTAATTTTCTTCTTTTACTATTTCGCCTTGTTTATTTATGCAAAATATTTTGTCACCCTTCTTTACTTTTGCTATCCCTTCACTAAATCTTCCAACTTCATCATATTCTCTATCTTTCCAGTATTCCTTTCCGTCTTTATCTATAAAGAACGCATAACCATCTTTATTAACCACAGCCATATCTTCGCTGAAATCACCAACATAATCATATCCTTTATCTTTTCCGTATTCTTTTCCGTCCTTATCTATATAGAACCAACGATCAAGACCTTGACCAACCATAGCCATACCTTCGCTAAAAGGACCAACTAACCAATAATTTCTTCCTTTACCTATCTCTTTTCCGTCCATATCTATAAAGAACATATAACCACCTTTACTAACAATAGCCATACCTTCACTAAAATCCTTAACGAAATCATATCCTTTTGCTTTTGCTATTATTTCACTTGGCGTTAAATCTTTAAAGTATTTGATTATCAATTTATCTACCAATTTATTTATTAATTTATTTATTAATTTATTTATCATTTTATTATATAGTTTAACAATTCATTTTTTACAAATATAATAAATTTTACATTTACATTAAGTATTTTCCGTTTGTTTTGCATATTTTTGCAAATATACTTATATTAAATTATGGACATAAGCAAATTACAATATATTTCCGATGGCATTAATGACGATATTAAAGAAGTTTTAGATGCAGGTTGCCGCTGGATTCAATTAAGAATTAAAGAAGAAAAAATGCAATTTATAGAAAAAATAGCATTGAAAGTCCAAACTTGGTGCAAAAGTTATGATGCTGCTTTTATTATTAATGATTATGCAGAATTGGCGGGGAAAATAAATGCTGACGGCGTTCATTTAGGAAAATATGATATGCCACCCGCAAATGCAAGGCATATTTTAGGAAACAAGATTATTGGCGGAACTGCAAATACGTTAAATGATATTTTAGAGATAAAAAACTTTGTTGATTATATTGGGCTTGGACCTTATAAATTTACTAAAACAAAGAAAAAATTAAGTCCCACGCTTGGTTTAGAAGGTTATAAAAATATATTAGATAACTTAAATTTTAATGTGCCTATAATTGCGATTGGTGGTATAGATTGCGAAGACGTAAGCCAATTAATTGATGCAGGCGTTAATGGAATAGCAATTAGTAGCAGTATTTATAATTCAAGCAATAGAGAACAAAAAGTAAAAGATTTTTTAAGTTATTTATCGCCAAATTAAAATAAAAAAGCAACCTTTAACACTTCACACATTTCTGATTAAAAAACTTGGCATACCATCTAAAGTTGCTATTTCTATTTGCAAGTTAAAGCGTTCACAAAACTCATCTACTGCCTGCATAACACCAAATTGACGGCAATAATCGTGTCCTGCTATTATACCATTATGTTTAACTTTTTGACGTGCTAATAATAAATCTTTTAAGCAACCTTGATATGAATGGTCGCCATCAATATATACCCAGTCAAGCGATTTATTTTCTATTAACGGCAATACATTAAAAGAGTAATCAGATATTAGTTTAACATTTGATTTGTACTTGAATTTAGGAATAATCTTTTTTATAAAGTATTCACGAAGATTGTGAACGGTAATAAAATTAGTTCCATCTTTATCGCCGCTTGTTAATTCGCTTGGCTCAAACGGGTCAACGAGATATAGCATTTTAGGTTCTAATGTGTTGCATAGATATTCTGCAAACTCGCCCATAAATACTCCTATTTCCATTCCAACAGAATTCTTTGGAAAATAATGCCATATCATATCTTCTCTTGTTGTCACTAAATTATATTGATGGTGCGGAAATCGCTCTATATATAGTTGCACATTAGATGCGTATTTTCTATAATGATTGCATATATCGTAGCACATATTACTATTCCATGGCTTAAGTTGAGAGTTAAAATGCAATATTTCCATAGATTGCCAGTTATTTAAATAATAGTCAGTATCGTTATTGACAATGTTATTGCCTATAAGATTCCATTCATTAGCATTCCAACCTTTTGGCAAATGAAACCAATTTTCTTTTAAAAGTAAATTTAGAACACATTGGTCAACCCAAAACCATTCTGCTCTATGAGTGAACCAAATTGTAAATCTTATTAGTTTATCTAAACTTATCATTTCTCTAAATCTTAATGTATCAAATACTTCTAACCCACCATTGAATTGCCGCCAATCTTTTAATCCCAATAAAACTGTAGCAGAATTATTATAAATATAATTAGTATTATTATTATCAAAATGATATTTTATTATGCTATCATATACAGCACCTAATGGCTTCCCTTGTAAATCAATATCATATAAATTTGCAATATCCGTCTGACAAAGCATATCAACATCAAGATATATTACCTTCGGATATTCAGCAAACATATAAGGTAATAGCAATCTGCTATAAGTATCTAACGACCATATACCCGCAATTTGTCTAATAGGAATAGTTTTAAATATATTAGTTACATCTATAAACTCAATTTTGCAATTAGGAAACTTATTAACTTGTGCTTGCATTATAGATATTGACCTTTCAGCAATTCCTCTTTGCAAAATATAAAAATGATATATACGATTAGGATTTGCATTATCTAAAATTGATTGCAACATCACAGATAAAAAAGGCACAAAGTTGTTATCCGAAGCCATTACAACAGGAATAGCATTAGGAACAGCACGTAAATTATATTCAGGCAATTTTACAACGCCGTCCCAACTATTTGCTATTCTATGTGCAGTAGCATCATCGGTGTGGAGCATTTTAGCAAACAATCTTTTTTGCTGTATTGTATCCGATATTGTTTTTAATCTATCACTAAACGCTTTTATAAAGTCAGGATTATTGGCAATTTCATTATGCAAAATATATGATACTCTTTCTATTGCGTATTCCAAAACATTTTGCTTGACATCAGTTCCCATAGAGTTAAGTAAAACTTCTATTTCTTGTAAATGAGTATTTATTGTTTCTAAATTCATAACATTCCTTAATACGATTGCATTAAAATAATGAAAATTGTTTTTTTGAAGCAAGATTTCATTAAGATTATAAGATTAACAAGATAAGGGGATGCTTAAATAAATTCGGCATAACAGCATTTTTTGCAAAATTAGTAACGTTTTAACTCTAATACTCTAAAAATAACTCTAATAGAGTTAATTTAAGTCTATTAGAGTTATTTTAAGTCTATTAGAGTTAATTTTAGAGTATTAGAGTTAATTTAAGTCTATTAGAGTTATTTTTAGAGTATTAGAGTTAATTTAAGTCTATTAGAGTTAATTTTAGAGTATTAGAGTTAAAACGTTACTAATTAAGAAAAAATGTTATTTTGCAACTTAACATTTTATAAATCAAAAAAACAACAATGAAAAATAAATTAATAGCGAAAATTAAAAATAATTTTAAGGGCTTTATAGTGATTTTTGTTATATCTGCTACACTTTTTTTGTGTAATTATGTAGAAAGTAAAGCATGCCCTGTTATATATGATAAGCCCGAATATATAGAGGGGGACTATGAAGTTCTGAATTATTTTTTGGATTCTCTTGGAATTAGTTTGCCTGAAAACTTTCCTCCTGAATTGAAAGAGTATGTATCTGAAGGGGTTTTTAATTTGAATAGTGTAGAAAAAAGAGTGTTTAAAGAGAAATTAAGAAGAGATTTGGCGGACATTCCTGATAAAGCAAATAAAGAACTTTATTTTCTTGTTTTTTGTGAAGAAATGAGGAATTTGTGGGTACACGAACTAAAAATTTTATCTTACGATGATAAAATTGTAGAATGGTCCGAAAAACAAGGACTGAAAAACGGTTGGCTATATGCAGTGGATGTATCTTACTTGGTTCGTAGTGGGTATATGAACATAAATGAGGAATATGTAAAAGAGTGGGAGCATAGTAAGTTAAAAGGAAATAATAATGAAAACGACACTTTAAAACCTGAATAATGATTTGCTAATTATAGTAAATAGCATAAAATAAGGCATAACAGTATTATATAAAAAACATTATTTTTAAAAATATTTTATCCAAATAAAGCAAATAAAATGATAAGTTTTAAAAATTTAGGACTTGTAAACACAAAAGAAATGTTTGCAAAAGCAATTAAAGGCGGTTATGCTATACCTGCATATAATTTTAATAATTTAGAACAAATCCAAGCAATTATACAAGCCACAGTGGAAACAAACTCTCCTGTTATTTTGCAAGTTTCAAGTGGTGCCCGCAAATATGCCAGCCAAACTCTTCTGCGTTATATCGTGGAGGGTGCTGTGCAATATGCAAGAGAATTAGGTTGCCACAATCCACAAATCGTTTTACATTTAGACCACGGCGATACTTTTGAGTTGTGTAAAAGTTGTATAGATATGGGTTTTTCATCTGTTATGATTGATGGCTCGCATCATCCTTACGATAAAAATGTGGCAATTACTAAACAGGTCGTTGAATACGCACATCAATATGATGTTTCTGTCGAGGGCGAATTAGGAATATTAGCAGGCATTGAAGACGATGTTGTCGCCGAAAGTCATACTTATACAAAACCTGAAGAGGTTGTTGATTTTGTTACTAAAACAGGATGCGATTCGTTGGCTATTTCTATTGGCACATCCCACGGAGCAAATAAATTTACACCTGACCAATGCACTAAAAATGCGGATGGCATTTTAATTCCGCCACCTTTAAGGTTTGATGTATTGGAAGCAGTTGAAAGAGAATTGCCTGGTTTTCCGATTGTATTGCATGGTGCTTCTTCTGTTCCGATAGACGAAGTAATGACTATAAATAAGTTTGGCGGTGCATTAAAAGATACAATAGGTATTCCTGAAAGTGAGTTGCGTAAAGCAGTAAAATCTGCGGTATGTAAGGTTAATATTGATTCTGATAGTCGTTTAGCGATGACATCGGCAATCAGAAAGGTTTTTGCTGAAAATCCTGCTGAATTTGATCCTCGTAAATACTTGGGACCAGCAAGAGATAATGCTAAAAAACTTTATATACATAAAATTAAAAACGTTCTCGGTTCTGACAATAAATTGTAAAAACATTATACAAAATTTCTTTTATTCTGTTATACTGAACTTATTTCGGCATCCCCTAAATGAGTTCGGCATAATAGAATATAGAATTTTCTATTTTTATATGTTACTCCATTTAACTACTTTCGGGGATTTGGATTAATATTTTTTCTTTCATACATTCGCCATAGGGCATCGACTGCTCCGATTAGTTCTTTTTTGGTATAAGGTTTAGTTAAATAGTCGTCTGCACCTTTTTCTCTGCCTTCGCGCATTTTAGATTTATCTGTAAATCCTGTTAGAAACATAAATGGAGTAAGGGAAGTTCTTTTATTATTTTTAATCTGTTCCACTACCTCAAATCCACTAAGTCCAGGCATAGATACATTACAAATAATCATATCGGGCAATTCTTTTATTGCAACTTCTATCCCCTGCAATCCATTATTAGCGGTAATAATATTATATCCTGCCGCTTCCAGCAATTCCTTATTAGTTTCTAATATAAAATCGGAATCATCAATTAGTAGTATCGTTTTCTTCATATTCATATAATTCTCGGTTATATTTTAACTATTTTTTTATAAACTATTGCAAATATAATATTTTTTTTATTAAAAAAAAGCATCATCACTTCCTAATCGGACTAAACTTGTTTCAACATCTCTTAATTTATTCTACTTTAACACGGGGATTAATCCCCGTGCTAATTTTTAATCTTAAATTATGTAAAAATTACTTAAAACGGATTCAAAATAGCAATACATTTGTCTTGCTAAAGCAAGATCCGATATATGCTAAAGCAAGATCCGATATATGCTAAAGCAAGATCCGATATATGCTAAAGCAAGATCCGATATATGCTAAAGCAAGATCCGATACTGCTAAAGCAAGATCCGATATTGCTAAAGCAAGATCCGATACTGCTAAAGCAAGATCCGATACTGCTAAAGCAAGATCCGATATTGCTAAAGCAAGATCCGATATTGCTAAAGCAGTAAATTTTACTAATTATTTAGCATCCGATTAAGGTAATTTTTAGATAATTTAAGATTAAATAGCGTCTAAATATAGTAAAATAAGGGGTGTCTAAATAAGTTCAGAATGACACTTATTATTTACCACCCCTGCCCCTCCACAGGAGGGGAACTGTTCCCCTCTATGGAGGGGTGGCAGTGCAATTGCACTGACGGGGTGGTTATTTTCTATGTCATGCTGAACTCGTTTCAGCATCCCCATATTTTAATTAAGGGATTCCGAAACAAGTTCGGAATGACAGATAATTAAGTTAGCAAGTTGTTAAATCCAAGTAAATCCGAGTAAATTACAAGTAAATCCGAGTAATTATATTTTAACGACTTTTTGAATTGATTTTGATTTATGGTTATGTAATTTAATAAAATATGTGCCTGTATTAAGTTTTGCCAAATCTATTTGCTTTTCTGTATCTATTGATGACAAATAAACTAACCTTCCTGTTTCGTCATAAACATTTATAATATAAGGCATTCCTGTTTTATTTTCTACTTGTATATTTGCATTTCCGTCAGTTATTGGGTTTGGCGAGATATTAAATAAAAAATCCTGTTCATCGTATTCTATATCTAATTTTAGTTGTTTCATTATTTCGTGTGCATCAATCTTACCCCATCCCCATATAGTAGATTTATTTTCTTTAACATTTCCTGTGTATTCGTCATTAATTGCAGTGATTCGGATTATATCTTTAATTTCAGATTGCGTAAGTTTTGGATTTAACTCAAGCATAAGAGCAACCACTCCTGCTACCATTGGCGTAGCCATTGAAGTTCCTTGTGCTGCGAAAAAATTATGCACATCATTCGGCGTTTTATCTACTATATATATCTGATAACTATTAGATAAAGATACAAATCTATTATAAGCAGAATAAATATGACTTCCTGGTGCTGTAATATCAGGTTTAATTTTGCCGTTAGTTAGTGGTCCTTTGGAACTAAAATCAGCAATATCATTAATAGTTTGCAATATAGGAGTTTTTATTTCTGTATATGAAAGTATAGTATCTTTAGTAACATAAGCACCGACAGTAATTACTTCATCTATAGCACCAGGCGTAAGTATAGTATATTTAGAATCGGGTTCTACTCCTTCAGTTTTAATTATAAAAGGACGCCCATGCGTATGTGTTTCATTCCAGCAATGTATTATTCCCGAATCTGCAAACAATCTAACAGACATATATTCAGAACCTTGTCCTGGTGTTAAATCATACATAAGAGCATATAATATGGGCTTACCACTTGTTTCATAATCAATATGACTATATGAGTAAGATTTAGTAGCCCATATATATAAACTATATTTTTTTGCTGGATTAGTAATAGAAGTAATATTAACATCAGTATGCGTTTCGGCATTTGCAGGTATTGAAAATACAAATGAATCAGTTATATCTACATTGTTATTATCAACCATTTTTATAGATACAGAAAAGTTTTTATCAACTTCACCTAAAGCAGTAAAAACTGCATAATTATAATAATCAGTAGTTGATAAATGACATTCTACAGATTTAATTTCAGAAGAAAAATCATTTTCAAAGTGCATATTTGTATTTCCACTATTTCCTGCTCCTGCTACTACAATTTTTCCATTTGGATTTTCATTTAGAATTTCTTTAACTACTAAATCTCTTAACGCCATACCATCACACGGATAACCACCTGCACCAAAACTCATATTAACTACAATTGGTTTTTTCATAGAATCAGCATAAGAAAACAAATATGCAAGCCCTTCAATAAAAGTAGGACTTTCGTAAGTATAAGTTGCAGCACTATGAGGACCCAATTCAACTATAGCAATATCCGATTTTGTTGCTATTCCCGAATGAATATATTTTTGTCCTTCAACTCTTGAACCTGCAGCAATGCCGAGAACATGCGTGCCATGATAATTAGTATTTGAACTAAAATTTAAAATACTTTTAATATCAACATAAAGATCATTTAAAAGAAAACCACTATTAAAACTTCCAGGCGGTGGTGCAAATTCCATCAATTCTTCATGTATATAAGGCACCCAAGCCCTTTTAATACGTTCTTTTCCGTTTTCATCTAAAAACATCGGATGAGTGAAATCAATGCCATAATCTAAAATGCCAACAATTACTCCCTCACCAAAATAAGGACGTTCAAGGTCTATACCTTGATGAACTAAATCCACATTTGAAGACGGTAATGCTTTATCTAAAAATGGCTGTGGCTGTTTAGCAATTTCAATTAGTTCTACAAAATTAAAAGCAGATAATTGCTCTATTTTATCTATCGGAACAGATAGCAAAGCAACGCTTTTAGTTTTAACTAATTCTTTGCAACCAAGGTTTTCAACTTGCGATTTGGAATAATTTTCATTAACTTTAACATAAAGTTTAGTATATTCAATTCCATTTTTAGATTGCAAAAAGTAATCTTTTGATTTGATTTGATTATTTATAATACTTTGATTTTCGTGTATTTTCAGGAACACATAAGTATCTAATGTCAGTTTATTATAATTTTCTGCAAAAACACTCGTAAAAAACAAAACTGAAAAAATTGATAGTAGTAATTTTTTTTTCATAACACATTCTTATTTATAAAATGCAAATATAAGGAAAATATTTTGAAAACAAGTTCGGTATAATAGATAAATAACTTGTCATCCCATAAAATAAAAGGATTTTGTGTCAAACACGGCATAACATTTTTAGAGGTTACGTTTTTAGAAAAAGTAAGAAAGGAGATTTTATTTTGTGCCGAAGGAGGGATTTGAACCCCCGACACCAAGATTATGATTCTTGTGCTCTAACCAACTGAGCTACTTCGGCAATTTTATTAAAAACAATGTTTTTCAAATAACAAAATACAAAAATAATAAAAATAAATCAATTTTCCAAATAATTTTTTATTTCGTCTCTAATTTGTGCTGCTGTTTCATAATCTTCCATTTTAATTGCTCTTTCTAATTGATTTTGCAGTTGTTCTATTTTAGTTTTTGCATTATTATAAGCAAGATTATGTGGTGAATTATGCAAATTTCCTTCAACATATGTCGTTAATCCTGCTTCATTAAGAACAAACTTGGTAGTATAAATAGGCGCACTACATCGTAATGAAATAGCAACTGCATCACTTAAACGGCATTCTATCTCTACAACATTGTTGTCTTCGTCTTCAAAAACTAATTTTGTGAAATACGTTCCTTTATTGTAATCGTAAATTAAAGTTTCTAACAACAGCACTTCGGTCATATCTATAAGTTCCTTAACAACGTCATGGACTACTGGGCGAAGCGGTTTTACTTTATCATGTGTATATGCTATTACCTGCGCTTCATATAGTCCTATAACAATAGGAATACTTCTATCTCCATAAACTTCTTTTAAAATTAGGGCTGCATTATTAGGTGGCATATGCGTTAGACCTACAAAAGCAATTTCTATTTTATCTTCCATAATATATTTTTGTTTTATATCGTAATTTTTTACATTCTTCTTTTTTTAAAAAGTTATTTACAAAAATAAGGATTTTTTTTAATTATAAAAAAAATGTTATAATGTAGAATTTATTTCGGCTTCGCCTTATTCTAAATAAAACTTACCATTTTTACGCTTCTCGCAAATCTGCTCGCAGCAATGTATCAATGCTGTTTTTACTTCAGAATCCGTAAAATTGCCCGGAGCAAAAAACTCTAAACCACTACGAACCCAATAAGAAAAAGCAACGAAAGATGCTTGCCGAAAAGAAATATTATTTTCTGCTGAATATTTTTTTATTGCTTAGTAGGTTGTTATCTGCAACGAATATTTTTTAGGATTTTCCACGTTCATTTTTGTTGTTATAGTGCTGTTATCTTAAAAACAAAAACAACATAAATATATTATATATAAAGATGTTATTTAAATATTATTACATTCTTAAATAAATAAAAAAATCCATCTGTTCAAAAATCAAAATCTATGACAGAGAAAAGTATAAAACATCTAAAATCTGTCATTCCGAACTTGTTTCAGCATCTCCTAATTTTAATAAAGGGATGCCGAAATCAAGTTCGGTATGACAAGTTTAGATGTTACCTTTTTTCTTTACAATAATTTATTAGAGCGTTTGTAGAACAGTCGTGGGTTGTAATAGTTGTATCAGAATTTAGTTCTGACAAGATATTTTTTGCTAATTGTTTGCCGAGTTCTACGCCCCATTGGTCGAATTGATTGACGTTCCATATTGCACCTTGCACGAATACTTTGTGTTCATACATTGCTATTAGCATTCCAAGTGTATATGGGGTTAGTTTATCAATCAAAATGGTATTACTTGGTTTATTTCCTTCGAAAACTTTATGCGGTAAAATATGATTTATTTCGTCTTCGGTTTTATTTTCTTTTAGTAATTCATCTCTAACTTCGTATTCTGTTTTGCCTTTCATTAGTGCTTCGGTTTGTGCAAAAAAATTAGATAAAAGCATATTATGTTGTTTAGCATCACCATCTAAATTAGCAATAAAAGAGATAAAATCTACGGGTATCATCTGCGTTCCTTGATGAATAAGTTGAAAGAAAGAATGCTGTGCATTTGTTCCTGCTTCGCCCCAAATTACTGGTCCAGTGTTATAATCTACTTTTTCATTACCTTTTGTAATATACTTTCCATTACTTTCCATATCCATCTGTTGCAAAAATGTAGGGAACCTCCGTAAATAGTGGCAATAAGGTATCACTGCTAATGTTTTCGCATTGAAAAAATTATTATACCAAATACCAAGCAATGCCATCAATACAGGAATATTATTTTTGAAATCGGCGTTTTTAAAATGTTTGTCCATATCATATCCGCCTGTTAATAGTTCTTCAAAATTATTCATACCGATAGACAGAGCAATAGATAAGCCAATAGACGACCATAAAGAATATCTACCACCAACCCAATCCCAAAAAGTAAAAATGTTTTTTTCATCAATTCCAAACTTTTTGCATTCATTTATATTAGTAGATAAAGCAACAAAATGTTTAGCAATAATGTCAGCGCTATCACCTAATTTTGACACCATAAACTTCTTTGCTGCGAGGGCATTTGCCATTGTTTCTTGCGTAGTGAATGTTTTAGATGCGATGATAAACAGAGATGTTTCAGGGTTTATTTTTTTTAAAACATTTGCAATATCTGCTCCATCAACATTAGAAACAAAATAAGAATTAATATCTTTTACTTTGTAATACTCTAACGCTTGGCAAACCATCATCGGTCCTAAATCAGAACCACCAATACCAATATTTACAATAGTTGTAATCTTTTTGCCCGTAGCACCAAGATATTCTCCATCATGAATTTTTTCAACAAATGTTTCCATTTTATCTAAAACATTATTAATTTCAGGCATAATATCTTCGCCATCTACAACGACTGGTTTGCTGTTTCTATTCCTTAATGCAGTATGTAGAACGGCTCTATTCTCGGTAGTATTTATTTTTTTGCCTGTAAACATTTGCTTAATTTTAGATTTAAGATTGGTAGAGTGAGCAAGCTCTAATAATAATTTTATAGTAGAATCATCAATAATATTTTTAGAATAATCAAACAAAATGTTATTAAATTGCAACGAAAACTTTGCAAAACGTTCTTTATCATTATTAAAAAGTTCTTTCATTTTTACGTTTTGCATCTGCTTGCAATGTGCTTGTAGATTGCTCCATTCTTTAGTTTTGGATATTAGCATAGTTTATTTATAATAATTTATAAAAAAAGACAAGACGCTTAACATAAAACTATGAAAAATCAAAAAACAGAAAAAAGGAATTGTTAAACGTCCCGCCTAAAAATAATTACAAATATATAAAAAAAATATAAATAAATTAATTATGGAACATCTAAAAATAAAACTTGTTTTATCTGCCATGCTGAACTTGTTTCTGCATCTCCTGATTATATGTAGATGCAGAAACAAGTTCAGCATAACATATTTTATCTTTTGTAGTTTTTAGCAAAAAAAAACGCTATTGGTTATAGCGTTAAAGTATTATAAATTAAGGTTGTTTTTTTTGTGGTCAGGGAGGGAGTTGAACCCCCGACACAAGGATTTTCAGTCCTTTGCTCTACCAACTGAGCTACCTGACCTAATTAATTTTTCGTTTTATGAAAATAACTAATTACAAAAATAAACTTTTTATTTCTAATTTCCAAATATTTTATTTTTTATTATAGTAAAATATATTTTACAAAAAAAAGTATATTCAAATAACATAACAATTCTAATTAATGTTTTATCATAATATATTTTACAAAAATAAGGATTTATTTTAAAATGAAATGTAAATTAAAAACCATATAAAACCGCCTTAACGGGAAACTCTTGTCAATCTGGGGATGCTGAAGTTACATCGTAAAGCTGATGGAGTAACACTCGAGATTTTGTGTGAAGAATGACTCTTATCTTGTTTCACTGCGCATTAATCATGATTGCGTCTTGAGAACACAAGGCCTCAGCCCTACTTCAGTACATCCAAAGCACAATGGGTAACTGCTTTTTCCCTTCTTTGTTCTACTGATCTGTCTCCTCTTTCTAATAAACTTCTTTTTGCAGACAAACTCACTTCTAGTTAGACTTCTTCAGATTGGCTATCACAGTATTTAATGTGGTGCAACACTAAAGGTTCTCTTGTTGTATTCATTTGTAAATTTTATGAAATGTATGTCAGAGATTGTAGGTCCCAGTGGCCGCGCGGTCTCCGGCGTCGATCTTCGGTCACCCGCCTGCCGAGATTGTGGTTTCGACTCCCCCCGGGGGACATGGATGTTTGTCTGTT
>WRLB01000018.1 GCA_009777815.1 Bacteroidota bacterium | reverse complement strand
AGGATGCATTATTAGGCTTTTTGGTTTATTATAATGACCATCGTTCTCATTCTTCATTGCAGGGATTAACCCCAAAAGAGTTCCGTGAAAAAGAACAAAAGTGTAAACTAATTAATTGACTTATACACATTAGAAATGTTAGATAATACACTATTATTGTTTTTTAACAGAAAGCAATTCAATACAAGTATTTAGTAACCAATGCCACTTATCAAAGAGTTCTTCGTCTAATATGGCGAAACGAAAATTATTTTGAACTACTGCATATTTGCTGTCTGAGTTCAACTTTACATCTAAAGGTTGGTAAAACTCTTTGTAGATTTTATATATTTCTTCAATCACGTTGTTTTGCATATCAGTTTCAAAAGAAAATGCAGCATTCCAATCGCTGAAAAAATGTTCCAAACTATCATTAGATAGTTGTTTGAAAGCGGTTTCTAATTTTTCACACATTTCATCTGCGATGGTCACATATTCGTCAGGTTCTCCCATTACAACAATCCTTGGTAATGTTGGGTTAGAACTGCAACTTGTATGCATCATTCCGCAAATCAAAACGGAGATAATAATAACAATAATAAGTTTTTTCATAATACTTTTTAAATTAATTATTACAAATATAACTTTTTATTTCTAATTTCCAAATGTTTTTATAAAAATATGTAAGTATTTATAAAATATGGGGATTCCGAAACAAGTTCAGCACGACAGAAGAAGTTTTAGATATTTCTTAAAAATATCTTTACATTATTTCATTTTTTCGAATATTCTATTTGCTTGCATCATAAATGTTTCTAAACGTGCTTCAATGAGTTGCGAAAACGGATTGCCATCTGACTCTATCGTCAAAAAAGGAATATCCATTTCATCATCAAAATTAGAATTAGATATGTATTTCGGATTATTTTTTTTCTTTGCGATGTGCTTATATTTAAATTTCATTTCAGGCACACTTACGGCTTCTGCAAATCTTGTTGGCATACAACCAAATGGACCAAAATTAATTATACCGCAATATTTTTCAGGGCAATCATTTAATGCAATGCCGAGTGTAAGTCCAGGTTCGCCTTTATATTCAAGCGGAACGATATGTTTACTGTGTGATAAAGCGGGCTCAACGTTCATTCTTTCAAAATCATAATAACCTGATTTAGATAGTGCTTTTTTAATTTTCTTTTCGGTGTCTTTCATGAAAAAATTACGGAGCATACGCTCAAATTTCTTCATAATTGACTTATCCGATTCTAACAAATCAATAGATATTAGATAATCTATATATGCAATCCACTCACTAATATAAGCAATCTTCAAAGTAAAACCATTTTCTGCAAAGTATTTATTAAGCCATTTATGAGCAAATACATCTTTTCTGCAAAATATTTCACCAATCATTGCTATTTGTTTAAAGTTTTTAGGAATAGTTTTAGCAGGAGCGTTATTATGAATCGCAATAGCAAATCGCTCTACCAAACTATAAACTTCTTTCGGCTTATTAGCAAAATCATTTTCCAATTTAGTTAATTCGTTATCAAATACTTTCATCCCTGCTTTACTATCAATAGCATTAGCCATAATGCCTGACCGAATATCTTCCAAAACATCACTAATAATTACCGATTGAATAGCACGCAAAGACCAATCATTCCCTAATCCTGCAAAACCATCTTCATTCATCAGAACCATAGTCGCAACATTTTTTAACTTCAAATGTTCTATCATTTGCGATAAAAAGACAGGATATTGCCCCAATCTACAATTGCCCGCACCCTGAACCTGAAAATAAACTAAATGTTTTTTACCATCCCAATTGTTTTTCATATAATGTAATAAATTTCCTGCCATCAGTATTATTGGGAGACATTCCTTGCCACTTGCTACCGTTCTACCATATTTCATTGCCTCCGCCGTATGAATATCCAAAGCCACAGAATCAATACCACAACTCTTAAACGCAGACGCAAATAACCTACTCGTAATATCATTCATCGCAGGAATAAGAACTAAAACACGTTCATCATTAAGCGGGATGCGTTCCTTATCGCTACTAATATATGTTGCTATTGGCTCGGTGAATTCTATTTGTGCAGGATTAAAGGTTGTTATATTAGATATTTCGTCTTTAAACATATACAAAAATAAAGAAAAACCTATAAAAATGTTATGTCTAAACAAGTTCGGTATAATATTTTAGATGTCGCTATAATTTTATTACATAAAAAAACCTTATTTTTGCAATAAAATTAAAATAAAATTATGCCAAGAGGATTTGTAAAAAGATATACTAATATCAGAAAAAAGTATTTCGACACCAAAAATAGATATTTCGAAGTTAAAGAACATTATTTTAAATTTAAAGAGTTGTATTTAGAAGTTTATAACGAACTATCTAAACTAAACGGAAGTGAAATCGGAATGGAAATCCGATTATCTAAATATGAAAAAAGAAAACAAGAAATAGAAGATAATAACTCTTTGATGGAAGTAGAAGTATTCAATTCAGAAGATTATTTATTTAAAATGGAAGAAAGTTTATTTAATGTAGATAACGAATTGTTTAATATAAAAAGTCGTATAGAAAATTTAGAAAATATTAATTTTAAGTTAAAAGATTCTGTATTACACATAGAAAACAATACATTTAAGTTAAATAAAGTTACATTCAAAATGGATGATGATGAGCTGAAAATAGAATATGCTACTTTTAACGCAATAATAGGAATATATAATATAGAAAATAAAATAAATCAAATAGAGCGAACTATTTTTAATATAGAAAAAGGTATAATTGGCATAAGAAGTCGTATATTTAGAATCAGAAAAAATTATCAAAATATAGAAAGCGTTGATTCTAACATAGAAAATGTTGATTCTAACATAGAAAATGTTGATTCTAATATAGAAAGCGTTGATGCTAATATAGAAAATGTTGATGCTAATATAGAAAATGTTGATGCTAATATAGAAAATGATATTTCTAAAAACAAGTTAATAACTTCAATATCAAAAATATTTAATTCCAAAATCAAATAAAATTGGGTTGCCATATTTTCTTGAAAGATAATTTATATAGATACATATAAAAATGTCCTGCGAGTTTTTTCGGCATCCCCTTATTTATTAGTAAAGGGATGCTGAAAAAAGCACGGTATGAAAAGTATTTTATGTGTTTCTTCCGTAATATATTACATATTTGTATATAATGTTTTTAACTTCTATCCATTTACTTCTAACCAATCTTTTAGTATTAAAGCAGCAGATATAGCATCTATATTTTCTTTTTTGGAACGATTTTTCTTTTTTTTGCCTATTTCTAACATTGTAATAACAGCATTTTTAGAAGTATAACTTTCGTCTTGATGTTCTATTGAAATAGGAGAATCTACTGTATTTAATAATAAACGTAATCTGCATTCAAACAATTCTATGTGTTTTCGCATTTCATGTTCTTCATTTTCATCGTATGGAACACCCAATACTATTGTAGCAACTTCTTTTTCTAATATTATTTTTTTTAAGATAGCCCAGAAGTTAGGACTTGTATAAATTAAAGTTGGTTCAGGTGATATTGCTATATGCAATTCGTCTGATACAGCAACACCTACATTTTTTAAACCAAAATCTATTCCCATTACTCGTTTGTTTTGCAATCCAATCCTTGTTTGTAATTTGATATTTTGTATTGTAAAAAGTGTGTCAATTATAATGATAACCTATAAAACAGAAAATTCTGTGTTTTGTTATACCGTGCTTGACACAGCAACCACTCGCATATAATCAGCCGCATAAAACACGGTATGACATTTTAGAGGTCACCTAATTACAAAAATAAACTTTTTTTTATAATTCTCAAATTTTTGTTAAAAGTTTTTTGAATATAACTCTATCTTATTTATAAAGCAATTTCATTCCATAGCGATTCGTATAATGGATGCATTGTTTAAAAAAGGATTGTTTATAGAATTGCAAGTATTGTAATAATTGCACTATACAGCCAGGAAAGAGAACAAAGACGAATTAAAATTCCATCTATTCAAAATTAATAATCTATGATAGAGGAAAAGCATAACTCACTTACCACTCTCTTCGGGCATTAAAACGCATTTGTGCCAGTTGTCAGGCAATAGATATTTCGCATTAATTTCAACTATATCGTCAAGGGTTATATTTTCTACATCATTAATAATATCATTTATATCTGCTCTATAGCCAAAATATAGTTCATATTTAATTATATTATGTATTTTAGAAGCCATACTTTCCATTTCAATAATAGTGGCGGTTTTTAGTTGTTCTTTGGCGCGTTTTAGTTCTTTTTCGGTGGGTTTTTTAGAATTATTTAATAGTGTCATTTGCTGATATATTAAATCAGTTGTTTTTTCTATGTTTGTTTTATCGGTGGCAGAATATATATTAATTTGTCCACAAGAACTAATATAAGTTTGATAGGACGAACTAACAGAATAAGCAAGCCCATATTTTTCTCTTAATACTTGATAAAGACGCGAACTCATTCCATCTCCAAAAATTATATTAGCAATAGCAAGTTTATATAATTCTTTAGGATTTTTAAACTTTTTAATAGTGTGAGCAAGCATAATATGTGCCTGCTGTATAGGTTTATTAACTATTAGTTCGTTATTAATATCTTTATGTTTTTGAATATATTTATTAGTATTTTTTGTTTTATCGTTTGTATTTTGTGTATTAAATAATTTCTCAGTAAGTTCAACAACTTTATCGTGTTCTATATTACCTGCAACACTAATAAGCATATTTGAGGGCTGATAAAATTGTTTCTGAAATGCCTCTAAATCAGCAAGCAAAATATTAGAAACCGATTGCTGTGTGCCTGTTATAGAATGCGACATCGGGTTATTGCTAAACACAAGCGAATCTATCAAATCAAGAATGTTTTCTTCGGGGTCGTCTTCATAACTTTTAATCTCTTCAATTATAATAGAACGTTCTTTATTTATTTCATTTTCTATAAAAATTGTATTTAAGGATATATCCGAAAGTAATTCGAATGCCTTATTAAAATTATTCGTTATAGCCCGAACATAATAGCAAGTTATATCTTTAGTAGTCCAAGCATTAGAATAAGCACCAATATTTTCAAACTCATTAGCAATTTGCTTTGCTGTTCTGTTTTTTGTGTGCCTAAAAGCAGAATGCTCCATAAAATGAGCAATACCTTCTTTATTTTTATAATCATCTCTTGAACCAACACTAATACTTACTCCCGCTGCAAAACTGCCCACCACAGGCACAAATTCACTTGCTACAACCAGACCATTATCTAATTCTGTTTTATTATAATTTTTTATTTTGTTTTTCATTATTGTATATTAAAAGTGTTGTAAAAATAAGTTTTTTTGATATAAAAACTACTTGTTATACCTTGCTTATTTCTGCATAACAGAATGCAGATTTTTTTATTTTAGAAGTAGCCATATATAATTTTTTATTTAAAATATTTGTATATTGCATAAAAAAAATTATTTTTTTGTTATTTTAGAATTTAATTTTTGTTATTTAGAGTTTAATTTTTTATAATATATAATTAGGTAAAGTTATGAAACATTTTTTCATTACATTATTTTTATGTTTGTTGTTGTTGTCAAATACTGCAGAGGCATCACCAACTAAAATGGGTCGCTTATACGATTTAGTAATAGACCCTTGTTCACCAAATCACAATGCCGATAAAAATGCTTATATCAATTGGGCAAGGCAGAATTTTGATGAACACAATATACCACTAATTTCTACTATTCGCCTTTTTAATGAAGGAAGCAATACTACAGTAGGAATAGATAGTGCTTATAAGTATAATCCTTTATATGCCCAAGTAAGACGTTATGCTTGGACTAATTATACTTTCGCAGGAGATCAATCTAATGCACCTCGTATAGTATTTAATCCATGGTATTTTGCTAATGAACTAGGCAATTCACCTGCAGGGATGTATAATAGATCCTTCGAAGGGGTTGCGAGCCAACTTTCCGTACTAAAACAACTCATTGATAATGTGGAAGCAGAAATGGGTGGCGTTGCTGCTGCTGTTCCTTTAAAAGTAACGTCTGAGTTCAAAGATGGTTCTATTCAAGGCAAGGTGGATTATTCTATTTCGCAGGCAGTAGCAAGTGCGTTCCACAATTTTGTTACAATACAAGGGTCCCCTGCAACACGCATTGCGTTCCAGATATTCTTGGTAGAAGGTTATCATAGGTATGGTCAGGAAGAAGCATATTTCATCCCAAGAAAAACTACTAATACGAGTCAAGCACTTGGTGGAACTATGGTCGACTTTCCAAGTACTGCAAGAACAGGTTCACTCACTTTTGATTTCCCTATTGACAAATCATATAACACTAAATACTTATATGTATTAGCAATAGCGGAAATTTATCCAGCCGATGCCTATTTTAATTCAAGATTGTTACTTGATGCAGCAGTAGATAAAGTAGTTAATGTAGTAAATCCTGCAATCCATACCCCGATAAAACTGGATTTATCATTTGCAAATCAAGACCATAGATGTAGAAAAGTATTTGCAGGCACACAAAATGTTCCTATATCATTTGTGGTGACTAATCCTACATCTAGTCAAGTTACTGCTACCGTGTATGTAGATAAAAATACATCGGCAATGAATGGTTGGGTATTTAATCCTATAGCACAACCGAATATAACTATTCCAGCAGGTGGGAATACTGTAGTAACATTAACAGGAAAAGCACCTTTCAATGGCGGAACTGCGGCTATAGATTTTTGTGTTCTACCTACAAACACAAAAGAAAATGAGAACCCAATTATTAGTAACATATTAGCAGTTGTAGGAACAGATTCTACAAGAGTAATAGCATTATTGCCAAATAATGCAGCGTATTTTATGGAAGCGTTTTATAATAATTCGTATTCCGAAAATATTTCTATCGTCCCTCAGCATTTTTACTCTGCAATTATTCCAAGTATGTTTGATGCTTATATTGTAGAAGCCGCCTCTCTCACCCAAAGAGGAACTTTTGATCCTGCAATTCCATACGGTAGTAATTTTGTTGTGCCTGGAACTATGCACATTAATAATATAGAATCTTTTACAAAAGACCAGGAGTTGATGATGGAAGGCAATTATATGGAAGAAGGACAAGTAAAGTTCTTAAATTCTGCTATTGCTGCAGGAAAACATTTAGCATTATTTACTAACCGTTCACCATATTATGCTACTACTTCAATGGCATCCCCATCTGCAAAAACAGAGTATGCAACATTATATAATAACTTTGGCGTATCGTTCAAACAAGAATTAAAAATGAGAAAAAACAATAACGACTCGGGTAATGCATTTGCCGTGAATGCATCAAGCACTGAGCAGATTGCTCACAGAGATGTGCCGCTTAGTTTTGTTGCAAATAATTCTAATTTTGGTGTTTTTGATGAGAATATGTCCTTTGTTACAGATTGGAATATAACCAATATAAGTAAAGCATCAAAAGCATATTATTATGACAATGATCTTAGTTCCACTGCTGCCGTAAAAGCCACACATAACAATTCAAGATTGTTTTTAGCGGGCTTTTGTGTAAAAAAGATATTTCCTACCGAAGTGACTAAACTTAGTTCTCTGATGGAAAATATAACCGAATGGTGGTTCGGAGTAAAACCTAAATTAGAACCAAAAATTGATTTATCAAGATATGATATAGATTTTGGAGATGTAGATTGGGGTACTTCTGTAGAAAGAACTGTAATAGTATCTAATCTTGCTACTGCACCTGAAAATGTTTTGCGAATATTAGGAGGAACAGGATTTGACGGCGATGTAGATGGCTCATTTTCAGTTGCAAGAGAGTTAAAATATGAAATACAAGCAGGCGAAAGTGATACATTAATTTTAAAGTTTTCTCCTCAGAGTGGTGTTCCTTATAATTTAAAATACAAGATTTATTCTAATGGTCAAACAAATAAAATTCTTGATATAGATATAAAAGGAAAAGGCAATATAGTTTCAACCAAACCTCCAACAATTGAGGTTGATCCACAGGATATGTATGAGAACTTTACTCCAGATGCACCAGCGGCTCTAAATTCACAAGGGAAACCAAAAGATTATTACATTTTTAATTCAGGCGATCTGCCTTTAGAAATATATAATATAGAATTAGATGCAGACGGTGATATATATAATTTAACAAATCTTGATGAGTGGACTGGTGCTATTATTAATGGTGGTCAACATAAAATTTTGAAACTAGCTTGGAAACCTGTAAAATCAGGACATTGGCCTGGATACATTCACATAAGTTCAAATGATGATAATCGTCCAATACTATCATTAGAAATTGAATCAGAAGTGGATGTATCTATTTCAGAAGAAATAGCAAGAATGTTTAAGTGCAATGTATCACCTAATCCTGCTTATAATGAAATTATACTTGATTTTGAAGTTATTGGCGAACTTTCTCGCAATGTAGTATTAAATATCATTGACAATACAGGCAGTTTAGTTAAAAACATTTCTAATAATACATATTCGCCGGGCAATTACCAAAGACAGATAGATATATCTAAACTTGCTGTAGGTGTATATTATATTGAATACACAATAGATGAAATGAAAGACGTTATTCCTATAACTATAGCAAGGTAGTTTCTTAAATTACACAAAATATAAAAGCGTTGCTGAAGCAACGCTTTTTTTTATGGAGATGCCGTATTTAATGCGGCATATTTATGTTTAGGAAAATTTTATTTTTAGAAGTTTCCTTTTATAACTATCACATAACGGGATTTCTATTAACTGAAGATTTATCGGTAATAAGAGTTCTTACTACTTGCAATAGTTCGCCAATTTGTGGCTTTGTCATTTGTGCATCTGCACCGACAGATTTACCTTTATGTAGTAGATCAGGGGTTATAATTGACGAAAATAATACCACAGGCAATTCTTTTAGAATAGGATGCGTTTTAATGTTTTTAGTTAACGTATAGCCGTCCATTCCTGGCATTTCTATATCAGTTATAACTATATTGCAGAAATTAGATAGTGTAGAACCTTTTTCTACTTCGTCTGCAATTTTTTGCATTCTTTCCCAACAAGAAATTCCATCGTTATAAGGATCTAATTTAAATCCTGCAATATTCATTTTATCGGTAATCATTTTTCTAATTATTGCGGAATCTTCTGCAGTAATTGCAATTGGAGTATTAGCCACTGCTTCAAATCCTTCTTCTATATCGTCAATAGCAGAAGTAGGTGCAATATCAGCAACAATTTTTTCAACATCTAACATCAAAACATTATTATTTTCGATTCTAAAAAGACCAATAATAGATGTGCTATCGGTACTGAACTCCTGCATAGAATCGGCAGGAACAATTTGTGACCAAGTAATTCTATGTATTTTTTTTACTTCATTAACAATAAATCCGACTTTTAGATTATTAAATTCAGCAATAATCATTTTAACATTATTATCTGTATTTTCTTGGTTGTAAAGAAATTTAGATAAATCCACAGCAGGATATATATCGCCTCTTAATCTGAAAATACCATAAACTACGTCAGGTAAGTTCGGCATTTTAGTTAGTTTTGGCATTCTAATAATTTCTCTTACTTTAGCAACATTTATACCGAAGGATTGTTGCACTTTTTTTACATTATTTGCACTATTCGGTTTGTTTTGATTATAAGTTATATTGAACTCTACTACTTCAAATTCATTAGTGCCTGTTTCAAGAAGAATATTTGTTTTACTCATTTAGCAACTCACAATTTTTATGACAAAAATAATAAATTATACTATAAATATCGGCATAATAAAAAAAATCTTTAAATTAAAATTAATGATGACATCTAAATCTATCGTGCCGTGTTTATTTCGGCATAACCTAATTATTTTATTTCTTTTCTGAACAAATCCTGATTCATAAAAAAACCTTATTTTTGTAAAATATTAGATAAATTCTAATTTATTACTAAGTAATTTATATACTATATATCGTTATGGAAAATATAATTAATAAAGGAACTGTCATTCAGGTTATAGGACCTGTCGTTGATATTGATTTTAGTGGTAGTTCTATTCCATCTGTTCTTAATGCAATTAAAATAGAATATGCTTCGCCCGAAACAGGCGAGCAAATTAAACTAATCTGTGAAGTCCAACAGCACCTCGGCGAAGATAGAGTCAGAACGGTTGCAATGGACTCTACTGACGGATTAGTTAGAGGTATGGAAGCGTTTGATACGGGCTTGCCAATATCTGTTCCCGTCGGACCAGAAGTATTAGGAAGAATGATTAATGTTGTCGGCAATTCTATCGATGGTGCAGGTGAAATTAACGCCAAACAACTACGTTCTATACACCAACCTTCGCCTCCGTTCTCTGAATTAAGCACAACAAAAGAAATGTTTGAAACAGGTATAAAAGTTATTGACCTGATTCAGCCCTTTACAAAAGGCGGTAAAACAGGACTATTTGGCGGTGCTGGTGTCGGAAAAACCGTTATTATACAAGAACTAATTCATAATATTGCTAAACACCATGGTGGTTATTCCTGTTTTGCAGGTGTTGGTGAGCGTTCTCGTGAAGGTAATGATTTGTATTTAGAAATGCAAGAATCAGGCGTAATTAAGAACACTGCACTTGTATTTGGACAGATGAACGAACCGCCGGGTGCTCGTTCTCGTGTTGCATTAACTGCTTTAACTGTTGCAGAATATTTTCGCGATGTTGAAGGTAGAGATATGTTATTATTTGTTGATAATATTTTCCGTTTCATTCAGGCGGGTTCGGAAGTATCTGCTTTGCTTGGACGTATGCCATCGGCGGTGGGCTATCAACCTACATTAGCAACCGAGTTAGGCGTTTTGCAAGAAAGAATTGCTTCTACTAAAAGAGGTTCTATTACTTCTGTTCAAGCAGTATATGTGCCTGCTGATGATTTAACCGATCCTGCTCCTGCAAATACTTTCTCGCACTTGGATGCAAAAACGGTGCTATCTCGTCAGATTTCTGAATTAGGACTATATCCTGCTGTTGACCCGTTAGAGTCAAGTTCGCGTATTATGGATCCTTTAACCATTGGCGAATTACATTATGATACAGCACGAAGATGTGTAAATACGCTCCAAAAGTATAAAGGATTGCAAGATATTATTAATATTTTAGGCATTGATGAACTTTCTGACGAAGATAAATTAGCAGTGGAAAGAGCAAGGAAAATCCAAAAATTCTTTTCACAACCTTTTGCTGTTGCTGAAGCATTTACAGGTAAGGAAGGTCGTTATTGCAAAATAGAAAATACTATTGCGGGCTTCAAAGCAATCCTTGACGGCGAATGCGATGAAATTCCTGAAACAGAATTCACCTACGCAGGCAATATAGACGAAGTGTTCGAAAGGTTTAAAAAGATGTAGATTTTTAATGCAGCAAATATGAATGTTTTTATACCAAAAGAAATAGTAAGCGAAAAACTTGGTGTTTCATTGGCTACAATTAATAATTGGATAAAAACTAAAGTGATACCATCACCAGATATTCAAAATAATTATAGCCAAACTGCCTTTGAAAATATAGTAGAGATAATACAAAACAACCAATATCGTCTTAATTCAAGGGCTAATAGAACACTACAAAATAAAAAAACTATTTGCTATTTAGGAATAGAAGATAAAAATAGAAAACAATTATTATATAATTTAGTAAATGATTTTGAACAATCAAATTTATCTGTAGATGATGGTGTATTATCTGTTGCTTTTTCTATGTTGTTATCTAACAAAATAATTGATGGTAATTGGCAATGTAATAAAGATTCTATGTTTGATATATTTCTTTCTGATTGGATAGATAAAAGTTCTAATCCTACTAAAATTAAAACTTTTTTTTCTAACTATAAAATAAAAAATTTAGATGATGATATATTAGGCGCATTCTACCAATCTATCCAAAGTATTTCGCAAAAGTCAAATCTTGGTTCATATTATACTCCATCAGGACTATTAAACGGAATAAAAATTCCAAAAGATAAAACTATACTTGACCCTTGTTGTGGAAGTGGTAGTATTTTATTGAACATTATAAAAAAGGAACACGACCCTTCTAAAATATTTGCAAGGGATATAGATGAACTTGCAATAAAAATATGTTTTATTAATCTTGTATTGTTTTTTAACAACAAAAATATTGAACCAAATATATCAAAACAGGACTTGACAGAAAATAACAATACAGATTTATTTTTAAAACAAAATAATAATAACTTTGATTATATAGTTACAAATCCTCCTTGGGGAAGTAAATTTAGTATCCGACAAAAAGAAAACTTTTATAAATTATATCCTGAACTGGCAACATCAGAAACATTTAGTATATGCCTATATAATGCTACCAAAATGCTAAATAAAAACGGAGAACTTTATTTCTTCCTACCTCATTCATTTTTAAATGTATCTACACATAAAAACATTAGACAATATATTTTTAATGAAAATAATGAAATATCTATCAAACTGCTTGGCAATGCTTTTAAGGGCGTTGTTTCGGAAAGCATTTTGCTTCACCTGAAAAACAATTCTTCAAATAAAAATATACTTATTCAAAATAAAAATGCAAATATGTATGAAATTGCTATACAAAGCATTGGGTCTCCTGATTATATTGTCAGTGCTAATAGCAAAACAAAAGATAGTATGATAATTAATAAAATTTATAATGCTGAACACATTACATTAAAAAATAATACAGTATTTGTTCTTGGCATCGTTACAGGCAATAATAAAAAGCATTTATTAGAAAAGAAAACTAAAAATACAGAACCAATTTTTAGAGGTAAAGATATTAATAAATATGTTTTTTTAGAACCAAAATACTATTTGGAATTCAAACCTGATTTGTATCAACAAGTAGCATCAGAAAAGTATTATAGAAAAGAAAAAATTGTTTATCGTTTTATAAGCGATAAAATTATATGTGCATTAGATAAAGAAAACTTCCTTTTGCTAAATAGTGCCAACCTTTTTATTACAAATGATTATCCGATGGAAACGATTGTTGCCTTTTTTAATAGTGACATATATACTTTTATTTATAGGAAATTATTTCACTCTAAAAAATTATTAAAGTCACATCTACAAACACTACCATTGCCTGTTTTGTCTATAGATGACCACAAACATATTTATAATTTATACAATGAAACATTTTCAAACAAAGATAAAAATATATCTTTGTTTCAATATCAAATAGATAAAATTATATGCGATACATTTTTAATATCTAAAAAAGAATTTGAATATATTAAAGTAGAGGTAAATGGAAATTCTTGAATATGAAATTGATTTGCTTATCGAAAAATTAAAAAATTCTAAAAGTTTTCGTGTAGAACTGGAAGATTTACAATCTGTTTATCCATTTAATAAATATGAATATATTATTTCTGTTTTATTGGCTAATAAAATACTATCATTAGATATGTATTTTGATTTAAGAAACAATTACATTAATAGAAACCTTTATTTATATTTGTTTGAAATGGCACCACGAACTTTTGGAGATACTTGGGGACTAAGTCATTTAATGGCAGTAGAACCTTCACTAAAACGACCAGATAAAAAAATAGACCCAAATTATAAAGGCGAATACGATTTATATTTGCCATATTCAAACAAAAATATTAAAATAGAAGTAAAAGCATCCAGAGCACAAGATAAAGATAGAACCGATGAATCGCTAATAGCAAAAGCATTTTCATCTAAATCTAAAGGTAATTTTTTGATGAATTTCCAACAATTAAAACCATCTTGCTGTGATGTATTTGTATGGATGGTTGTATATAGAGATACAATAAAATATTGGGTTATGAAGAACTCTGTAATACAACAACATCCTGATTTTACTTCACAGCACAGAAACAAATCAACATCAAAAAGAAAAAATATATATGATAAATCTGACATTTTTGAGGGTCAAATAATGATTACAAATGCTAATATCAGCACAATAGAAAACTATAAAGTTAATGCTAAAAGAATAAAGGCAAAAATTATAGAACAATTTAAAATATAGACGAAGTGTTCGAAAGGTTTAAAAAGATGTAATGCAGTATTTATACTTAAACATATAACACAGGGATTCATCCCCGTGTTGAAAATATGCTGAAATAATACGGGGATTCATCCCTGTGTTGAATAAAAGATACCGAAACGAGTTCGGTATGATAGGAAATATATTTTTATATAATTATGCAAAACAATTATGACAATGAACAAAAATTAAAAAATAATATTTCGCCGTGTCTTTATATAGTTCCTACACCGATAGGCAATCTTAAAGATATTACTTTACGGGCTTTAGAAGTATTAAAAAACGTAGATATAATTGCTTGTGAAGATACGAGACGTAGCGGTTTGCTACTAAAATCATTAGATATTTCTTCTAAAAATCGTCTCCGCAGTTATCACGATTATAATGAAGGAACTAAAACAATTCAAATTATTAATGAAATAAAAAATGGAAAATCTGTTGCTTTAATTAGTGATGCAGGAACGCCTTGCATATCTGACCCAGGTTATAAACTTGTATCATCTGCCAAAGAAAATAATATAAAAATAGTATCCTTGCCCGGTCCTACTGCATTAATTACTGCACTCGTAACATCAGGTATGGCAGTCCATAATTTTACTTTTATAGGATTCCCGCCTGCGAAAAAAGGAAGACAAACTTTTATAAAAGATGTCGTTAATGCTGAAAATACTACTATTTTATACGAATCGTCACATAAGATTTTGAAATTAATTAAAGAAATTGCAGAGTTAGATAGCAATAGAAATATTTTTATTTCGCGAGAAATTACAAAAATTTATGAAGAGCATATAAGTTTTAATACATCTTCGTTCCTAAAAAACGAAATTAATATAGTAGAAAAAGGAGAATTCGTTGTAATTATAGAAGGTAAAAAGTAAAATCTTTGTGCATTGTTAAAATTGGTATTCTAAAAATAAAACTTCCATATTTTACTATGCCGAACTTATTCCAGCATATTCATAAAATTAGAACATACCGAAACAAGTTCGGCATAACCGGACAAGTTAATCGGTCATGCTGAACTTGTTTCAGTATCTCATAATTTAATAAGGGGATTCCGAAACAAGTTCGGAATGACAATTAATAAAAAATGCTGTCATGCTGAACTTGTTTCAGCATCCCCTAATTTTTACAGAAAAAAGTGTATTTTTGTAGTAAATTTGTTTTTTAATAAGATCATATTTTTTTAACAGCATGGCTTCGGTTATGCTGTTTTTTTTTATTTATAGAAAAAAGTGTATTTTTGTGGCACATACTTTAAGTTGACAAACTTAAGAAGTTCTAATTTTTAACAGCATAGCTTCGTTTATGCTGTTTTTTTTATTAATTATTTTATTTATATAAAAAAAGTGTATTTTTGTGGTGAAAGTGTTTTTTTGGAAACATTATTTCGACGTTTTTATTTTAACAGCATGGCTTCGGCTTTGCTGTTTTTTTTATTAATTATTTTATTTATATAAAAAAAGTGTATTTTTGTGGTGAATACTTTTAGTATTTACTTTAATATATACATTATATAATTAAATAAACTAATTTTAACAGCATGGCTTCGGCTTTGCTGTTTTTTTTATATATAAAATTTATTATTTTGCATCTAATGGAATTAATATCATTATTAGAAAAATATTTCGGATACAAAAACTTCTTAGTAGGGCAAGAAGAAGTAATAATATCAATACTAAAGAAACAAAATACACTTGTTGTTATGCCGACAGGAGCAGGTAAATCTTTATGCTATCAACTTCCTGCATTGCTAATGGATGGAGTAGCAATAGTAATTTCACCTTTGATATCGCTAATGAAAGACCAATGTGATGCTCTCCTTAAAATAAATTATCCTGCAACTTTTATAAATAGTTCGCTCAGCATCGAAGAATATTCTGAACGAATTATTGCAGCAAAAAACGAACTATATAAACTAATTTATATAGCACCAGAACGACTAAATAGCGAACACTTTTTGAAATTGTTAAAAGAATTAAATATATCTTTTATTGCTGTTGATGAGGCACATTGCATTTCCGAATGGGGACATGACTTTAGACCTTCATATTTAAGCATATCAAAGGCATTAGTGCATATTAATATTACTCATATTGTTGCTTTAACAGCCACTGCTACACCTGATGTTCAATCTGATATTATCTCGGCTTTAGATATGTCGGATGCAAACCTATTAGTAAAAGGATTTGATAGACCTAATTTATCTTATCATACAGAATATACAAGCAAAAGAAAAGAAAAAGTATTAGAAATTATTAGAAATTTGAATAAAGTATAGATTGTTGTATAACCTCAACAAAACAGTTCCATTTTCTTCAAAATGGAACTGTTTGTTGATGGAATAATGGTATGTTATTCGCGGGTTCTTAATACTAATGGAAGTGTGATGAAAATGTATGTTGTCTTGTTATCTTCCATATTTTCTATGTTAAACGTTCCCATCATACGTGTTATTAAAGATGATATCATTGCTATATCTAACATAATATCTTCGGTGTCTTCACGCAAACGTTCTATAACTTTTGATGGAGCATCGTTATATATAGAAGTTACTCTTGCAAGTTCAGGGAATGAAGGTGCTTCAATTATTATTTCTGTAACACCTTCTAATTTGTTTTCATTAGCGGTAATATGGATTTTATTATTAGGATTATCAATAGATAAGATTCTAAATATTTTTGTCCATACATCAAATAAAATAGCATTATCTACTATAATACATGAATCTTTTCCGTGTTCGGCATATTCAATGTTGATACTTCGTCTGTCTTTTTTGTATTTTTCTAATACAGGATTAATAGTATCTTCCATTTTGTGTATAGCGACTTTAGCCATAGTATTTGTGTCTCCGATAGTTGCTTCACTTATATCGTGTATATAAGTAAATGCACTTTCTGCACTTTCGTAGGCACTTCCTGCATATACTTGTAGTTCTTCGTCATTATCAAATGCCCCAGAGGTAATAAGTTGCAGATAGCCCATCATACCTGTTAGTTGGTTACGCATTTCGTGGCTTAATTGTATCATTAAGTTCACTTTTGTAGCAGATGCTTCTTGCTCGAAGCAATTAGCGAGTTCTATTTGTTTAGAACGGAATTTTATTTCTTCAGCCGCTAATTTTTCTGCTGTAACGTCTCTACCTATGACGTATATTAGGTTTTCTTTTGCAGGTTTAGTAAAACTAAAGTTAAGCCATATAAAACCATCAGTAGTATTTTTTACTCTAATATCTACTCTTTGATTTTCTTCTTTATTAGCGAGAACTTCGTTCCATATCTTAATATCTTTATCACTATATAAATATGAAACGATATTTTTTCCTATAACTTGGTCGCTTGGCTCCCCTAATAGTGGCAAAGATGCAGGGTTCATAGATAACCAATTTCCTTCTTTAGATGCAATAGCAATAATATCGCGTGAGGTATCTAATATTCTTCTTTGTGAAGCGGTCATCCGTTCTGCAATCTCTTCTGCACGTGCTTTTTGAGTTAATAGTATTAATATCAAAAGAAACGCAAGCACACTTAATGCTAACGAAACAATTAATACTATATTAGGCAGATTTGCTTTTGTTAATCCAAAAGTCGGAACGGTAGCAAACTTTACAACTAATTCTCTATTTGCTATACTTATAATAACTTCTTGATTAAGCAGCGATTTCGTATTTACAAACTGATCGTAGTTATCAGATTTAAATACTATATTTTCTTCACCTGCAGTATTTTTATCTATAACAGAATAATACACGTCAGTATCTGTTGTGTCGGATTCTGATTCATTTCCTTTAATAGCATTTTGGAAATATGTATTAGCGTTAATCTCCATAACCACAGAACCTAAAAACTTTTTCTGTAGTTCTTCGGGTGAAGTAAAGTTTGTATACCTATTAAATATAGGTGCTATGAGAGCAAAGGATAAGGTATCGGGTCGCAAATCAAAGAACTCCGTAGATACCATCATATTTTTGGATTGTGCTAACTCTATAGCGTTTTTCATTACATCCTGCGAGGCATAATCAAATGCCAACCTGTGCGTATTCAGTTCATAATTAACTATATGAACTACAGGATAGTAATAGTCGCGAAGAACTTTAGGATGCAAACTATAATTATTGTAGCCCTGCCGCAAAGCATTAAAACTAAATTCAGGCAAGTTACTATGTGCCACCTTCGGCGCATAGTTAAAACTCATTATAGCAGGAAAGTTCTTCACAGGAACAGCCCCGTTCAATTCGAAGTAATCTCTTACTACTTCTTCTACTTGATAATATAACCCTTGTGTAGACCGCATTACTTGATACAATCTATCATATTGGTTATTGAGGCGTGATGTGACAGATAGATACGCTTTTTCGAACTCGCTATTAAGTTCTTCAGCCATTCTACCTTCAACAATGTCTTTGATGAAATAACTACCGATAGCCAGTAATATTAATACAATATATGCTATCCAGGTTTTAGAAAAGTCAAAGATGACATTTTTTTTCTTTGAACTTGTTTTTATTACATCTTCAAAAGTATTTTTTTTGATTGTTTCCAATTTCTACTCCTTTTATTGATTAATATGTTTTTTAATTTCGTCTATAAAGGCGGTTGTGTTAATTGGCTTGGACAGGTATCCATTGAAGCCCAACTCTTTAAATTTAGCAGCATCTTGTTCTGTTGCGAAGCCCGTAACAGCAATAACAGGAACATTGGAACAATGCGGAACTGCTCTTATTTTTGAAATTAAATCAGTGCCATTAATATCAGGCAATAGAATATCTAAAACCATCAAATCGGGTTTCAGATTAGGTAATCCTTTTAGAACAGATTCTCCGTTTTCAAAATCTGTCACTTCGTAGCCCTGCTTTTTAATAAGAGTGCAGAACAATTTTCTTATTGCAGTATTATCTTCTACAACAATTATACTTTTCATAATACACCATTCAATTAATAAATGAAATACAAAAATAATAAAAAAAAATATAATTTTAATATATGCAAATTTGTTAATCTCTAAACATAAAAAATTCTATGTCCTGTCCTACTAAACTTATTCCAACATCTACTAAATATTTAAGGTCAACTAATTTTCATATCTTTCTAAATTGAAGTTTTCGCCTAAATATAGTTTTTTAACATCTTCGTTATTAGAAATTTCTTCTGCTGTGCCTGATATGAAAATAGTGCCATCAATCAAAATATAAGCCCTGTCAGTAATAGATAATGTTTCATGGACATTGTGGTCGGTTATCAATATTCCTAACCCTTGTTGTTTTAATTTTCTAACCAACTCCATAATATCTTCTACTGCAATAGGGTCTATACCTGCAAATGGCTCATCTAAAAGAACAAACTTCGGGTCCGTTGCTAATGTTCGTGCTATTTCGCATCTACGTCTTTCGCCGCCTGATAGCATATATCCCTTACTTTTTCTAATATGTGCGATATTAAAATCTTCTAATAATGTTTCTAATTTTTCTTTTCTTTGTTTTCTATTTAGTGGCTGCAGTTCTAAAATTGCTTTGATATTATTTTCTACTGACATCTTACGAAATATAGATATTTCCTGTGGTAAATAACTAATTCCAAGACGAGAACGTTTATACATTGGCTTATTAGTTATTTTTGTTTCTATGCCATCAATTACGATACTTACTTCGCCTTCATTTGGTTCTACCATACCTACTATCATATAGAATGTTGTTGTTTTTCCTGCTCCATTAGGACCGAGCAATCCGACTATTTCTCCTTGTTCTATTGTTAATGAAGCACCTTTTACTACGGTTCTTTTTTTATATTTTTTTATTAAATTATTTGTTATTAGTGTTGTTTGCATAAAAAAATGTTGTTATTTTATTTAGAACACCACCAAATATAAGAAAAATATTTTAATTATATTCGTATTTTTTCATTATATAATGTTTTTTTTAATATATGCAATCTTATTGTAAATAGTTAAAATACATTATATGATGTAAAAAACAACAATCTATGACAGCGAAAAGTATAACTTAATAATGAGATGCCGAAATAAATACGGCATAATAGACAGGAAACAATAACTAAAATAAGTAGCCGATATTGATATTTACAATTCGGGTGGCTAATGTATTTTTGCCCATTATTAAAATATCATAGCCAACATTTATATAAAAATCATCCGTAAAAAACATCTTAAATCCTAATTCTAATTCCAATGTTTTAGACCAATAAGGATATTGCCAAAATGATATTGCATATCCTTCTTTATAATCGCCTAACGACATATTATATTTTAACATTGCAAATAGTTCTGTATTTTCTATGCTATTCAATCCAACTAAAAAATTTGTTAATAATCTATCTGTAAAATCGCCGCCTCTATGATTGTAACTACAACCAATATTAAAATGGATAGATTGCAATTTTATGTCTATCAATGCTCCTAAATACAACTCATATTTTCTCTTTAAATCCAACCATTTATTATTTATTGTCTGTGAAGTATCTAAATATAATGGTACATTCCATTTACCGAAAGGCAAAAACAATCCCGAAATAAAACTAATATCTGCTTTATCAAAAGCAAAATTATATCCTGCATCTAAATTAATTCCTTCAAAATATATATGAGATTTTTCATTTTTGGTCAATCTTTGCGGCATATTTTCATTTTTAGTAAACTTTTCTATAACATTAGTATAAACGAGTGGAAACTTTGCATATAAATAAAAGTTTTCTAAACCAAGATATCCAATATGAATATTATATTTTTGCTGACTAAAATCTGTTGTATAAGGCAGTATATAATCTGTTGTGTCGGTCTTATCATCAATGATAGAAATATCAGTATAGAACAATGTATCTTCTAATATTTCGGTTTCATTTTTATCAAAACGCATAGAAGAATTATTTATATTTGAACTTATTCTAATATCAAATAATTTTTTATTTTTCTTATTTATATCATTAAAGATTGGCTGCGAATTAGCATTAATGTTTATCATTAAAAAGAAAATTAAGATGCAAGTATTTATTAATTTCATAATTATTAGTAATATTTTTTGCAATATACTATTTTTTTATATATATTATACTGTGTAAAGCACACCATAATAGATAAAAATATTTTTTCTAAAAAGTATTTGGAAATTAGAAATAAAAAAGTTATTTTTGTATTTTATAACAGATTTGAAATTATTTTTTAACAATATATACAAGTAAATTTATGAAGTTTAATTTAAATAAATTCTTCATTTTGATAGCAAGTTTATTAGTATTTTCAGTCAGCGTTTACGCACAGCGCGGCGTTGAAATACAATATGCTTCGCCTTTAGACCCAAGTAAAAAACCAACTCCAATTTATTTTGGTCCTGCTTTCGGTTTTAACATAATGGGTCATAGTATGAATATTCCAACATTCGAAGAGGACTTAACTTGTCCTAACTTCAAAAACGCATCAGGGCTTGGAATATATGCAGGAATGACTTTGGAACATCTGTTTGGTGATGTTGCAACATCAAGTTCTTCACTAATATTCAGGTTATTGTATAATATGTATCCTGGCTCTGTAGCAGTAGAAGACAAGGTATATAGCCAGTATGTTACTTCTGCCGATGGCTATGTCCCATCAAACTTAGAGCATACGATGGATATTGATTACAACGCATTTACATTTGAGGTAATGTATAAAATCAATCCTGTTCCAGCAATAGGATTAGGTATCGTTGTAGGTCCTGCGTTGGATTATATAATTAAAAAGGACAGAACACAAAAATCAAAAATTGTGACTCCTAATAACGCCCAATTTAACGTAGATAATTTTGGAGAAGGCACAATATTTGAAGATAATTACCGTACCGTTCTTCGTTATGATGGCGAAATAGAAGAGTCAAGTAGCATTAGATTTGGTGTAAAAGCAGGCATCCAATATGAAATACTACTCGGTTCAAAATTATATATCGCACCTGTGGTAGCATATAATTTTGGTATAACAAGTTTGTCAAGCATACATACTTGGCGTGTAAGTCCGTTGCAGGTAGGAATAGATTTGCGTTTTGCATTCTAAAATAATACTATACAAACTTGCATAAAAAAAGCACTACAAACCTAAAAATTAAAAAAATAGTTTTTAGGTTTTTGTAGTGTTTTTTATAGTTCTATTAATAATATAACCAGAAGCAATTTTTTTCTTCTATAGATTACCTCAAAAATGTCCTGCCGAACTTGTTTCAGCACGACATAAAATAAGGTGATTCCGAAACAAGTTCGGAATGACAGGAAAAATATTTTTACATAAAAAAAATAAAATTTGGAAATTTCATTAAAAAAAGTTATTTTTGTATTCTGTTATTTTTTGAAATCATTTTTTATTCATAAACTTTAAGGATTATTGACTATGCGTCATAATTTGGATTTGTTTTCAGGTATGTCAAACCTGACCAAGAAGTTATACAATAACTTCCTCACTACTACAAAGAGTGTAGTAGTTTTAGTGTTTTTGCTGCTTCCTTTTAGTGCCAATGTTATGGCACAGCCCTGCAGCACTCCAACCGTTTATGCAACACTGCCATCAAGTGCATCAATAACTACTCCACAATGTATTCAACTCGATGAGTCAATTACAATTATACCTGATAATCATTTCGAAGGTAATACTAACATTACAGGAGTAATTGCGAATGGAGTAACAAGTATTGGAACATATGCTTTTAGTGGTTGCACTTCTTTGCAAAGCGTAGAGTTTCTAAATATGGGATTAGGTGGCTACAATGGAATTCACTACAATGGCATAATATATGATTATGCTTTTAATGGTTGTATTGCCCTAACTGATTTAAAATTGGGAACGAATCAGGATGGTGGGCTACCTTATTTGGATGGACCACTGAATACAATTATCACGAATGTATTTAACGGAGTAACATTATCTAATGTAACCGTCCATGTTCCGTGTGCATCCGAATATGTATATAATCAGCATTTTGCAACAAATTCACCACGTTGGATGGCACAATTTACAGGTGGAATGTCTATATCTTCTATCAATGAGCAAATTATTGTAGCAATATCAAGAACAGGTTCTACTACAAATATTACCTTATCTGATGGCACTACAACTACAGGTGCAGCAATTTCGGGCTGTATAACTTTTGCCGATAATGTAACAACAATACCTGCTAATGCGTTTTATGGTAATACTTCCATAACGCATGTATATGGCAATAGGGTAGGTAGTATCGGAGATTATGCTTTTTTTGAATGTAGTGCGTTAGGAATTGTAGGATTTCCCGCAGCAATTTCAATAGGTGCATCTGCTTTTAGAGGTTCACATATTATAAACCCTTTTTTTCCGAAAGTAAACTCTATAGGGAACTATGCGTTTTATCAATGTGCTTCTCTTTACAGTGCAGAATTTCCATCAGTATCTTCTATAGGGACCTATGCATTTGCTGATTGTCCATCTTTATTACAGGCAATTATTAGAGGGGCAAATTTGTCTATAGGTGCTTATGCATTTGCTTATTGCCCATCTTTATTTTATGCAGATTTTCTGGGAGTAAACTATATAGCTGAATATGCGTTTTATCAATGTGTAAATCTAACAACTCAAAGTTGGAACAGTTATTTAGATGGACCGGGAGGGCATCCTGTTGCTTCTATAGGTAACTATGCGTTTGCTGAATGCAGTTCGTTAGAAGAGATACGCTGTTTTAGAGATGCAAAAAATATTGGCAGTTATGCTTTTTTGGGATGTACTTCATTACAAAATGTAGAGTTTCTATCAGTGACTTCTATTGGATTTGCTGCTTTCCAAGGATGCAGTTCGTTAGAAACAGCATATTTTCCTTACCTAACTTCTATATCAGGTCAGGCATTTGCTTATTGCACTTCTCTAAAAGAAAATGGGCAAAGGTTTTCGCGTGTAACTTCCATTGAGGCATCTGGTTTTGCATATTGTAGTTCTCTTACAGAAGTAACGTTTAGGAATGTAAAAACTATTGGTAATACTGCTTTTTACAATTGCATTAATTTAGAAAAAGCAATTTTTCCTGTTGTGGAATCCATCGGAACACAGGCATTTTACAATACCAAAATAACAGAAGCAAATTATCCGAAGGTAGAGACCATTGGAGCAGGTGCATTTGCGAACAATAATTCTTTAACAACAGCAAGTTTTCCTTCTGTTACGACTATAGATAATGAGCCGATATTTTGGAATTGTCCTAATTTAGTTAGCATCACTCTTGCTGCCATTCCTCCTACAATAACAGTCGCTGGTGAGTTGTTGGGTGGTGATATTGGCACAGAATCGGATCCGTCAAATATAACTTTATTTGTTCCCGAAGGTGCAAAGATTAATTATGAAAATGCTCCGAACTATATAAGTTTATGGCAAGATTTTTTCGATATAGTCCAACGAAAAGTAAATCGCATCAACAAAGTAAATGTTAAAAAAGGTAGGGTGATAATTAAGCCACAGCCGTAAGGTTTGTAAATAAGGGGATGCCGAAACGAGTTCGGCATGACAAGAATAAAAGGATTGTTATGCCGAACTTGTTTCGGCATCCCCTCGCATAAAATAAAGAAATGCTGAAACAAGTTCAGCAGGAGAAAAAAATAGCACGGGGATTCATCCTCGTGGAGAAAAAATTAACACGGGGCAGGCCCCCGTGCTAAACAACATCATTAACACGGGGGCAAGCCCCCGTGTTTTGTTTTTTTTTCATTTATTTTCATTATTTTTACATAAAATTAAATAAAATTATTATATGTCCATTTCAAATGAAAATGCCCGAAATTATAAAATTGCAAGCCAATGCGTCCATTCGGGAACAAAAAACGATTGTTACGGTTCGGTAATACAACCTATTTATCAAACTGCTACTTTTAGATTTAAAGATGCTGACCATGGCGCAAGATTGTTCCAAGGTGCAGACGAGGGCTATATCTATTCACGCATAACTAATCCTACCGTAGAAGCAATGGAAGATGCTGTTGCTATACTTGAAGGCGGTGCAAAAGCAATCGGTTGTGCAAGCGGTATGGCAGCCGTATTTACGTTAGTCGGTTCTTTATTAAACGCAGGTGAACATATTATTTGCACTGCTTCAGCATACGGAACAACTATCACATTGTTGCAAGATGTTATGCCTAAATATCAAGTGGAAACATCTTTTATAAATACACACGAAATAGAAAGTGTGAAAAAAGCAATTAAGCAAAATACTAAACTAATTATTATAGAATCGCCTTGCAATCCGACAATGATGCTTACCGATATTGCAGAGATTTGCAAAATTGCTAAACAGCATAATATAAAAGTTGCTGTTGATAATACTTTTTGTAGTCCTGTGCTGCAAAAACCGTTAGAACTTGGTGCCGATTATGTTATACATAGTATGACGAAATATCTTAACGGACACGCCGATGTTGTAGCAGGTATTATTGTTCTTAAAGATGAAGACGAGTATCCACATTTTCGTTCAATGATGAATAATTATGGTGGAGTAATTTCTCCTATGAATGCTTTTCTTGTTCATAGAGGTATTAAAACACTTAAACTTCGCGTAGAAGAAGCATTAAAAAATGCAATAAAAATTGCAGAATATTTAGAAAAACATCCTAAAATAGAATTTGTTCGTTATCCTGGTTTGAAGTCCCATCCACAATATGAACTCGGCATAAAGCAATCTAAAGGTTCGGGTTCTATCATTACATTTGAAGTTAAAGGTGGAATAGAAGCAGGTAAAAAAGTTATAAATAATACAAAACTTATACAACTTGCTGTAAGTTTAGGCGGAATTGAAAGTTTAATAGAACATCCCGCTTCAATGACTCATGCACTAATGGGCGAAGATGCCAGAGCATTAGCAGGAATTACTGACGGACTAATTAGATTATCTGTCGGCATTGAAGACGCAGATGACCTAATAAAAGAATTAGATTACGTTTTAGGATTAATATAGAGATTAGATAAAATTATGTCCCGTTATTATATGTTTATTTAAAAAAGATATGAACTCTAACGATAAAGTAATATTAGAAGAATTGCAAAATATAACTAAAAATAAAAAAGATATGACCAAAACTCGTAAAAAAATAAAAATTACTATATGGTCTATAATTGTTTGCAATTTTTTAGCAGGATGTTTTATTGGTTCAATATATTTTATACTTAAAGATATTATATATTTAATTATAGGAATATTTATTGTTTTATTAGATATTCCTATTTATATATTTTTAAATACAATTATAAAAAAAATAGATTCTAATAACGAAAAACTGCATTAAAACAAATTCGTATTGAAGATAATTTATTCCGTAACTTCTTTGTTATCTTTTTAGAAGTAATCAGAAAAATAAACTAAAAATATTAGAGTGTTGCCTATATATCTACATTTAACACGGGGATGAATCCCCGTGTTATGTGTAATAAAATATATTTCTTTTGTGATTATATATAATTTTAGTATAAAGTGTTTGCCTAACGAACTTATTTCGGCATAACATTTTTAGAGGTAACTATATAAACTATTATTTTACATTTTTGTTAAAAATCAACATAAATATATATAAAAACAAATACTTATAATACTTTTAAAGGCAAAATAGCATCCATTTTAAATATGTTAATTTTACATATAAAATTGTAACCTTTTATTTTTCAATACGTTACAAAATAATTTAAAAAAACAAATAAAAAAACAACTTTTTTATAAAAAAAATAAAAAAAATAATTTGACAAATATTCTAACAAAATGTCAAAAAGTTATTAACATACTAAAAAATAAAAGATTTAATGGTTTTCTAATTTTTTTGGATTTTTTTGTTTGGAAAAAAAGTAGCATTTTTGAATTCAAGAACATTTTGCTATAATGTAATCTTGTAAAAATATAAAAGTTTTTAATTTTAATTTTTTTAGAATAATATCGCAATGGAGCAAGATTTGCAATTTAATAATACAGAACTCAATTTGTTGAGTAAAAATGAAACAAAACTAATAACTAAAAAAAGTAATCAAATAAAAGATACAACACACACACCCCAAACATATTGGAAAGAGTGTCTGAAAGTAATAAAAGATAATATAGATAGCCAAGCATATAATACTTGGTTCGAGCCGCTACAACCTCTATCTTATATAGATAATAAGTTTAAGATAAAACTTCCAAGCGAGTGGTTTAGAGAATGGTTAGATACACATTATTATGACTTAATTAATAAAACATTGAAGCGAGTCATAAATAACGATGTAGAATTAATATATGATGTAGTAGTAATAGATTCTAATGGTAATGAACCTACAATGGTGCTATATCCTGCCCAACGACAACCTAATGTAGATAATAGCGATGCCTTTAATAAAAGGTTAGACCAAAGCAAACTAAAACCAATGTTTACTTTTGATAATTTTGTTGCAGGTGATAGCAATATAACGGCTATCAATGCCGCTAAAGCAGTAGCAAAGGAATTAAATAATACTCGCTTCAATCCATTAGTGCTGTTCGGTGGTGTGGGTTTAGGTAAGACACATCTCGCTAATGCTATCGGAAATTATGTATTTCAGAACTACCCAAACCAAAAAGTAATGTATATAAGTAGTGATACATTTACTAATGATTTTATAGCACAAGTAACTAAAAAAGATAATAATATAACTGCATTCAATGACATTTATAAAAACATAGATTTCTTAATAGTAGACGATATACAATTCTTTGCAGGAAAAAAAGAAACACAAGATAAATTTTTCCACATTTTTAATTCATTATATTTAGAAGGGAAAAAAATAGTATTAACTTCCGATAGACCTTCCAGCAATTTAAAATCAATAGATAATAGATTAGCATCAAGATTTATTGCAGGATTAAACGTAGAAATAAAAACTCCTGATTATAAACATAGAAAAGATATAATTAATTTCAAAAGCCGTATAGAAGGTATTCAATTGCCCGAAGAAATTGTAGATTATATAGCATTAAATATCAACACTAACATTAGAGCAATAGAAGGGGTGCTACTTAATTTATCTTTTAGAACGACCTACTGCAGCGAAAAATTAACAATAGAATTAGTCAATGAAACAATTTCTAAAATAGCATCAGAAAAACAAAATATCACTATCGAAGAAATTATAGATAAAGTATCTAACCAATATAACATAAAAGCAGAACTAATTGAATCTAAATCAAGAAAACAAGAAATCGCATTAGCACGACAAATTGCAATGAAATTAGCACGCAAACATACTGAACTATCATTGAAAACTATCGGCGAAAAATTTAACAGAAATCACGCAACAGTTATACACGCTTGCCTTACTATAGAGAACCTTTTAGATACAGATACAAAAATAAAAGAACAATACGAAGCAATAGAAACACTAATCAAAAATAGATGATGAAGGAAAAGTTATACATTGTTGCGATATAGCATTGAAATATTTTTTCGTATTTTTGCAATATGAAAATGATAAATAAACTTATAACTATAATTTGTGCTATACTATTTGCTAATGTCTTGACAGCACAAACACCTGAAGAAAATAAATTCCAACTTGCACAATCATACGAACAAAGTAGAGAATTTAAAGAAGCACTACGTATATACGAAGAAATTTATAAAACAAATAAACAAGAAAAATACTTCGAACCAATAGCCCGTATATACAAACAAGAAAATAGATTCCAAGAACTATTGCCTTTTGTTGAGGAAAGAATAAAAAGTCATCCTTCAGCAACAAATTATATTCTCGCAGGAGAAATATATTGGCAACTTGGACAAGTCGCCGATGCTAATTCTATGTGGGATAAAGCACGTAAAGATTATGGAAACAAACCTGAAACCTACCTGTCCATAACGCTAACATTAAATCAATTAAAGCAATATGAAAAAACTATTCCTGTTTTAATTGAGGGAAAACAAAAGTTTCCTAAAAACACTGAAATTGTTGATGCGTTAGTTAAAGCATATATATTTACTAATATGTATCAAGACGGATTCAAAGAAACGCTTTATTTATACACTTTATCAGGCAATTTATCGCAAACGCAAAGCCGACTATATGCTATGATGACAGATACCGCCGCTATAAACTTTATTAACAATGCGTTCAATAGAGAAATTAAAAAAGATGAAAATATCGCTATTCTGATACTATATAGTTGGTTTTTAAGAAGCAATAAAAAATATGAAGAAGCATTTGATATTGTTGTAAAAATAGATAACAAAAATAATAGCAAAGGGAAAGATATATTTGCTTTTGCAAATGAATCACGCCGAGATGAACAATTTGAAATCGCATTAAAAGCATATCAGCATATTAAAAATATGGGCAAAAATACTCCATATTATAACAACGCTTTATATGAATATACTCAAACTACCGATGCACGCCTTTCCTCTACCGATTATAATAAAAATATAAATAACGCCGAATTAAAGAAATCTTTCGAGCCAATAATTATAGATTATAAAAAAATAATTAAAGAATATCCTAAAACGCAAAACTCTGAAAACGCTAAAATGAGAATCGCCACTATCGAGCGAACTATTATGAAAAATAATAAAGCAGCAATAGAAATGCTAAACGATATTATTGAAACTGCTTTGGATATTAACTTCGTTTTGGAAGCAACTAACCAATTAGTTGATATATATATCGCAACTAACGAACTAAATAAAGCAAATACGCTAATAAATAGCGTATTAGAAAATCAAAATCCAACAAATAATCAATCCAAAGGTGTTAAAATTAAAGGGAACGCACAAATATCCTCCAAGCAAATTATGAATAACGCAAACACTAATTACGCTAAAACACATATAAATGAACTCAAATACCATCAAGCCGAAATACTATATTATCAAGGAATTATTGACTCCGCACTTAAATTATATTACGCACTTATTGATTCTTTAGACGATGATATTGCTAATGATGCACTGATGCGAATTACTTTTATGGAACAAAATAAGGAGCATCCCGAACACTTATCGGCGTTTGCAAAAGCAGAGTATTTGCTGTTTAGAGAACAATATAACGATGCTATTAAAGGTTTTAATGATATTAAAATTGCCGCAGAAAATGAACCATTAGCAGAGATTTCTATCATTAAAATTGCCGAAACAGAAGCAAAATTAAACAATAATGCCGCCGCAAAAAAGATATTAAATAACTATTTAGCAGAAAATGCTTATCCATTATATGGCGACAATGCGTTGTTTTTATTGGGCAATATCGCAGAAGAAGAAAAAAACTATCTTGATGCACAGCAGCATTACGGCGATATCTTATATAAATATCCACGTTCAATACATATAGGCGAAGCCCGCCACCGAATTAGAACAATCAGAGGTAATTAACAATAATTTTATTGAGATGCTGAAACAAGTTCAGCATGACCGATAATTCAATTTACCACCCCGTCATTTGCTAAAGCAAATGCCACCCCTCCTCGGAGGGGAACAGTTCCCCTCCTGTGGAGGGGTAGGGGTG
>WRLB01000017.1 GCA_009777815.1 Bacteroidota bacterium | reverse complement strand
TTAATATCAGTAGATGCCGAATCAAGTTCAGCATAACAGCATATTACTCTAAAAATAACTCTAATACTCTAAAATTAACTCTATTACTCTAAAAATAACTCTAATAGACTTAAATTAACTCTATTACTCTAAAATTAACTCTAATACTCTAAAAATAACTCTAATAGAGTTATTTTTAGTCTATTAGAGTTAAAACGTTACTAATTTTCTTCTTGTAGTATTTTTTCTACTACTTCTCCTTTCTTGTTTATCAAATAGAAATAATCATCATTATAAAAACCAACTATAGCCCTACCATCTTCAAAAGCATAAACATAATCATATTGTCTTTCTTTCCAGTATTCTTTTCCTTCTTTATCTATAAAGAACATAATACCATCTTTTTCAACAGGAGCCATACCTTCTCTAAAAAAACAAACCGAATAATATTGTCTTTCTTTCCAGTATTCCTTTCCTTTTTTATCTATAAAGAACATAATATCATCTTTATAAACAGGAGCCATACCTTCACTAAAAAACCAAACCGAATAATATTGTCTTTCTTTCCAGTATTCCTTTCCTTTTTTATCTATAAAGAACATGATACCATCTTTCCTAACTCCAGCCATACCTTCACTAAAAAACCAAACCGAATAATATTGTCTTTCTTTCCAGTATTCCTTTCCTTTTTTATCTATAAAGAAGGAAATACTATATTTATAAACAGGAGCCATACCTTCATTAAAACCATAAACCGAATAATATTGTCTTTCTTTCCAGTATTCCTTTCCTTCCTTATCTATAAAGAACCAAATACTATCTTTTTTAACGCCAGCCATACCTTCACTAAACTCCCCAACATCATCATATTTTCCTTCTTTCCAATATTCTTTTCCGTTCTTATCTATAAAGAAGTAATAACCATCTTTTTTAACATCAACCATATCTTCATTAAAATCACCAATCCAATCATATCCTCTTGCTTCCTTTAAACTATCTATATTTAGTTCTGCTTTAAGATTAGCACTAAATAAACACATAGCAACGCTTAAAGCGGCTGCCACAATCCACAATTCTATTTTCATTTTTGATATATTCATAACGTTTAAAATAAGGTTTTTTTATGTAAAAATTATTGTTAAGGTGAAATGTTAGTAACTGCTTTTTAAAATTATATCAATTTCTTCTATTGTTAAATCTGGCTGTTGATATTTCTCTTTTGTGTAATCACCGTAGCCATTTTCATATTGTTGCATAAACTTTACCATTCCTACAGGTCCTAATGCTTCTTTTAGTGCCTGCAAACCTATTTTTCTTATTTCTAACAAATTGTTAATATTAATCGTTTCCTTCATTTTGTAGAATCTCCAATAAGTATTTAAGTGGGTTTATTACTCTTGTTATTAAATTTAATTTTAAACTTGCTCTTTCAAATTTATTATCTGTTGTTAGCAGTATATTTGCACCTGAGTTTTCGGCAATTGCTAAATGAAATTTATCAAGTGTTCTTATGTTCGTAAGTTTAGTTAACTCCTGAACTCGTTTAACGACAATATCTGTGTAGTTAACTTTTTTTGTTATTGTTTGTTCATAAAAGTGTTTTACTTTATCTTTCTTTTCAAAATCAGCAATACTTTCAATTTCAAAATCCAACGCAGCACTACCAATAATTTCATTTTTATTTTGTTTACATTTGGTAATTATTGATAAGATTGCTTCGCTTTCCAAGTGGACTTTTATTTGTGTTTGTTCATCAAATGGACGATTATAGCAACAACAATCTAAATATAATTTCATTTTATACCTTTACAACTAAAAATTCTTGTTTTTGAGTTTTTTAACATTTTTTCATTATTGGTTATATTATTCTCTAAAAACTTTATTATTCTCCTTCTTTTACTATTTCACCTTGTTTATTTATATAAAATATTTTGCCATCTTTTGCAACCACAGCCATACCTTCGTTAAAATAATCAACATAATCATATTGTCTTTCTTTCCAGTATTCCGTTCCTTTCTCGTCTATAAAGAAGTAAATACCATCTTTTGTAACCACAGCCATACCTTCGCTGAAATCACCAACATTATCATATTGTCTTTCTTTCCAGTATTCCTTTCCTTTCTTATCTATAAAGAACCAAATACTATCTTTTTTAACACAAGCCATACCTTCGCTGAAATCACCAACATTATCATATTGTCTTTCTTTCCAGTATTCCTTTCCTTTCTTATCTATAAAGAACCAAATACTATCTTTTTTAACACAAGCCATACCTTCATAAAAATCACCAATCAAATCATATCCTCTTGCTTTTAAATGTTCCTTCCCTTCCTTATCTATAAAAAACCAAATACTATCTTTCTTGACCGGAGCCATACCTTCCTTAAAATCACCAATCCAATAATATCCTCTCGCTACAATTAAACTATCTATATTTAGTTCTGCTTTAAGATTAGCACTAAACAAACACATAGCAACAATTAAAGTGGCTACCACAATCCACAATTCTATTTTCATTTTTGATATATTCATAACGTTTAAAATAAGGTTTTTAAATTTTATATATTTATTTTTTCTCCATATTTATCTATTTGTTCTTTTAATTCAGATGAAGCAGTATTGTAATTAACTACATCAAATTTATATGCAACAGGCAACTTTTCTAATAACATTTTTACTTCTAATACTGTATCAAAATTAATATTTTTACCTTTTAATGCTAAATCAATATCAGAACTATTATACTCATTATTTGCCACTCTACTACCGAAAACAACAACTTCTTCCACCTCATCAATGTCATAAAAAACATTTTTTATCATTGTATAGGTTTCATTATCTAAGCCAAACTGCATATTAGTATTATATTCTTTTAAAAGTTTCGTCTTTAATTCTTTAAATAAAAAATAGTATTGATTAATAATTTTATTTAATATTTCATTCGCATTATTTTCATCGTAAATGTGTGTAGTCATATTTCGTGCTAATAACATTTCAGCCCATATTTTCCCATCTATAATTATATTGTCTTGAAATGCCTGTTTAATCACAGGATTCGGACCTTTGGTATTATATCCGATATGATTCAAATAATCCTGTAAAGTTTTCCACGCAAGTTCAAAAGTATATTCGAAACATTTTATAAGTCCTTGCTGTTCAAGATTTGTATAAGTTTTTTGATTAACGGCGTTTTCCAATTGTGCCAATGCTTTACAAAAACTATCAAATCTTAATTTCCATCTATCTTTGCTTTTCATTTTTAATATATTTATAACATTAAAAATAAGGTTTTTTGTGTAAAAAATAAGGAGATGCGGAAACAAGTTCTGTATGACACATAATTTTTCAAATATATTTCTTATATTTGTGTTATGGGGAAGTATTTTACTATTCTATTTTGGGGTGCTTTTAGTTGTTTTTGGGGTATAAATGTTGCTGCCGATATTACTAAACCTTGCTTGCTAAATCTCATCGAACACTACGAAGATGGTAAATTATTCTACGATAATAACAATTTGCAAAATAAAACTTTCTACTTTGTAAAAAAAAATTGGATAAACAATAACCAAACAATTTATAAATGGAAAGGCGTTCAAAGAAACCAAACAAAAGGAGAAAGTTTTAGTAATCTTAATATATTAGATGCTATTTATTTTCAAGATAATTTGCTCTTAATAGTTGCTAATCAGAACCAAATATATATTACTAATTTTGATAATAAATTATCTAATCAAAAAATTTTTCTTAATACGAATGATAACAAAGCAATTTATTCTCTTGTTAATTATAGTAAAAATAGGTGGATAGGTAGTTATAAAAATGATAAATTGTTTTTTATTTGCGACAATAATTTATTTCAAATGAAAAATAACATTATTACTACTATTGCTGATAATATTTTAAGTTGCAAGGTTTTGGATAATGATGATTATATTTTGGCTTATATAGAGGATAAAAATGATGTTGGATTGCTTTATTTACTTGATACTATGGGAAATAGACATTACATTGCTCGCCTGCCAATTACTGAATATAATAATATACATTTTGCTTATAACTATCTAATTATTAGTAATTCTATCTCTAATAACAGTAATATTTTTATAAATGTTGTGGATATTAATACTAAAACTATTATTGAATCTGATTGGATAAATACTAATAAAAGTCGCTTCACTACTAATGAAATAAAGCATAATACTTTAATATCGGAACATACTTCCGTTTTAGATAATAACCTTTATTTTATAAAAGATAATAATGGTTTTGCGTTATATAAAGTTGCTGCAAATTATTTTTCTGATACCAGTAAATACATAAAAACTAATCTACCTTCTACGCTATATAATCCAAAAAAACTTATCTGCACAAATAATAAATTATTTGTTTTTTTTGATTATCATTTAATGATATTTGATGAAAATTTGCGAGAATTATTGCTAAACGATTTTGATTATAGTGTTATAGATGGAGATTTTAGTATTGATGTTTATGATAATTATTTTGTGCTATTAGGTGCTAATAATTCATATATTTATGAACTAAAGCCGAACAATTTTTATTTACTAAATAAATATATAAAATTAACTTATAGATATGCTATTCCTTTATCACTAATGCTTTTAAGTTTTATATTATACAGGAAATATAGAAACCAAAAGCGTCTATTAGATGTAATTGTGGACTTACCTTCATCGGGCTTTTTGTTTATAGTAAATAGGGTAGGAAAACTAATAAAAATAAATGCAGGCGGAAAGCAACTACTTGGTTTAGCAGATAATATGACAATGAAAAAACATTTCGCATATTATTGCAATTTAGCACACACACATCAAATAAATGATTTAATAGAATTAGGACTAAAAAATAAATATTCGCTACAACAAAAAATAAATATAATTGAAAATAATACAAACACCTCAACCGAATGGCTATGCTCACTAATACCACTAAATAACATAACAGGAATGTTTAAAGGTATAATGCTAACAGGGGTAGATATAACAGAAGCATTAGAAAAGCAACTGCTAACAAACTGGGCTCAACTTGCCCACGATATGCAAACTAATTTATCAACAATACGATTAAACGCCGAACAACTTGATTTAACTACCAAAATAGATATTAATAGACAAAATAAGATATTGCACCAAGTATCTATATTAGTTCACAGAATTAAAGATATAGTTACAGTAGGTAGAGATGATAAATTAGAACTAATAAATACTAATTCTGTCAGTTTTTGTAATGAAATACTAAATGAATTTGATGCCAATATGTTTTCTAATATCAATTTTAAGATGGAATTAACCGATTTTAATTTTCTTTGCGACAGACCTAAATTATTGCGTGCAATTAGAAATGCAGTAGAGAATGCTATAAAATATATGAAAAATAAAGCAGGAACAATAACTATAAGTTGTAGCAAAGACATACATAATATCACAATATCGGTGCGTGATACAGGTATAGGAATGGACGAAGGCACAAAGAAAAAAATCTTTACACCATTTTATTCTACAGCACGCCAATTCGGTGGTCACGGCATCGGCACAATGATAATGCAACGAGTAATAGAGCAACACGGAGGCAAGTTAATCATAGAATCTCAACTTAACGTAGGAACAGAAATACTATTTATTATCCCCGATTTAGCAAGAAGAAAAATGTAAATACAAAAAATGGGATTCCAAAACGAGTTCGGAATGAAATTTTTAGAGGTTGTCATAAATAAATCATTTTGCAAATACTATATTTAATAACTTATATATTAATCTTGCTATTGTAAAATCGGTATGAAAAATAGTTGACACAGGAGATAGTTCTACTACATCAAAACCAATAATTTTTTTTCCACTTTCTCTAATTTGCCTAAATATCTCTAATGTTTCATTATATAAAAAACCATCAGGTTCAGGTGTCCCTGTTGTTGGAATTAAAGAAGGATCAAAATAGTCAACATCAAAAGTAATATATATCTCATCTTCCAACACAGAAGCAATTTTCTTTTGCCAATCTGTCCCGTGCAATCCTCTTCTAATAGCAGATGCGTAAAAAGTGTTAATTTTATTTTCTTTTATAAAAATACTTTCTTCTATACACTGCGCCCTTATACCTACTTGCACTATTTTTTCAGCAGGAAAAAACTCTACAACCCGAGACATAAATGATGCATGGGAATATTTTGAACCTTGATATTCATCACGTAAATCAGAATGTGCATCAAAATGTAGCAAACTCATAGAAGGATATTTTTTGAAATGTGATTTAATCGGAGCAATAGAAATAGTATGTTCGCCCCCAAGTGTTACGACAAATTTATCATCGGCAAGTAATTTATCTATTTCGCTTCCCACCTTCGATAACATTTCAGAATCATAGCAATTGGTTATATTTAGCGGTTCTAATGTAGCAATTTTTTCTGAAAAACATATTTCGGTGCCAAACTCGTCATCATAAAATTCAACATAACCACTTGCTTCTATTATTGATGCAGGGGCATTAGAAGTGCCTCCACCATAACTTACTGTATGCTCGTAAGGAACAGATACAATTACTATTTTGGAGTCATTGTAATTAGAAAATTCTTCTTCTATTGCTAAAAAATTTTTTATACTATTTAGTGTTTTCATACTCATATTTTTGTTGGTAATTAGCAGTATAAAATTAAAGATAAAATTATATAACCTCTAAAAACAAAAAAAATGTCATTTTTGTTATACCGAACTTATTTCGGCATCTACTTGTTTTATGCAAAGAAATGCCGAAACAAATTCAGCATAACGTTCTATAAGTTATGCTATATTTTCCAAGTAAATCCTATTGTAATTTTTTCAAACGCTTGTAATTTTTTACTTTGCTTTGCATCATATAAGGCATTGATTATAAGATGACTTGAAATAAGTTTGTTAATTTGAAACGATGTCATAGTTTCTAAATTCCAAAACGACTCTTTCAAAAATGCTTGCCCATATTTATAAAAGTTTTCAAGTTTTACAGCAGCAGTTATATTAGTATCTAAATTTCCTTTCCAAGCGATTTTAAAATAATTACCAAACTCAATAGAATTTTCCAATTTTATCCTAAAATTACCACCAAAATCAAACGTTCCCTCTGTTCTTATAAAAGACGACCTAAGAGTAATTGGGTTATTTTGGATGCTTAAATCACCACTAATAAAATTAATTCCCAATGCAGCAAGCAAATACGTAGAACTTAAATCAAAACGAGATTTTAAATCTGCTGTGCCATTAAAGTAAAAATTATCTAAAAGTTTTTGATTTGCAGATGAGTTAGCCGATATTTTATCTTCTTGTGTCATCCACTTATCAGTGGAATTATAAGCAGTTCCTATTGCTGCTTCAACATTGTTTATTAGTTTAAAAGTAGAATCATCTGACATATTATTATAACTACCGATAAAACGAACCGAACCCGAAACATAATTAGAACCCGTTCCTTCCCAATTATTATACAACATTTCTTCAAATTGAATCAAAACCTTCTGGTCTATAATCCAATCAAAACAAAAAAGAAAACCACTGTTTAATAACAAGAATGAAAAAATAAGAATCTTTGTTTTTATCATAAAAAATACATTTAAAACAGCAAAAATACGTTTTTTTATTAAAAAAAACATATTTTTGCGATATGAAAAGTTTTACAAAAAATAATTTATTTGTTATTGCATTATTAATGCTTGTTAATATTAAAGTTTTTTCTGCTGCTCCTATATTTTTTTATAGCACAGAAAATTTTCCTACTGTAAATGTTAAGTTTATGTTGGTGGATAATAGTAATAGAGTCGTCACCAATTTAAGCCAATCCACAGCAGGAATTAACTTTTTAGATAACAATGTTTCAATGAATATAACGTCATTTAATACTTCTGCACCTCCCGTAGATAAAGCATCAACAGTTATTGCTTTCGATTTATCTATATCCGGCAGGACAGATAATCCTGATGAGTTCGGATATGCCAAAGATATAATTAATAACGTTATTAGTTATTTGGACCCTGCACAATGCAAAGTTGCATTAATTTCTGTATCAAGTATCCCAAGTATAGAAGCAGATTTTACGGCTTCTATGACAGATATTTCGGGACTGGTGGGTGGTTTTTCTGTCCGAAGTTTTGGCAATTTATATAGAGGTATAACATTAGCAAATACAGGAGCATTAGCCGTTTTAGAAAATGAAACAAATACTAATAAATCTATTTTGTTAGTGACACAAGGAATAATTAGTGCTGATGAACGAGATTTAATTATAGCAAAGGCAAAAGAGAATAATGCTAAAATAAATATACTTTATATTAGCAAAACAATTCCGTCTAATATAAGAAAAATAGCAGAAGAAACAGGTGGGTATTGCATAAATAAAGAAATGATGGATAAAATAGGATTGCCTATCTTTTCAAGCATTGCAAAATTATCCGAGGGATATACACCATATAGTTTAACTGCAAATGGAATTGTAAATTGTGACGGGAAACATAATTTTAGATTAAATACTAATAACTATGGTTCTAATGATTTTAGTGTTGAAATTGATAATATTTTACTAACTAAAATCGAAACAAATCCCCAAACTTTAGAATTTCCTTTTGTAAAACCAACTACAAATAAAACTGATTCTGTAACAATTTATTCACGAAATACGGACTTAACAATCAATGCAATATATACAGATAATTCATCTTTTACTATAAGCGGACTACCAAGTTTTCCTTATAATTTGAAAAAGGATGATAGTTTAAAATTAAAAATTTCTTTTTCACCTGTAGATTCATGTATTTCGTTTTCAAGGTTGCTAATTGTATCCAATGCGTGTAATTATGATACACTTTTTATGACAGGCGGCTATCCTAATGTTGCTCCTCGCACTCCTACAATAAAAATTATTAACCCAAAATGTAATGACGTTTTAATAATAGGAGATACAATAGAAATAGAATGGAACGGAGTATTGCCCACTGATGTGGTTAGTTTGTTCAGTGGAAAACTCACTCCAACAGATACAACCGCAGACACAATTGCAAGAAATGTTGTCGGATTAAAACATAAATATGCTATTGAAGATAATGGAAAAGAAGATAGTATTAAATTTTTTATAAAACAAAATTGGCCCAATAATATAGGAAAAACATTAGATTTTAAGCACGATGCTCCTGTTCTTTCTGCGTATTGGAACAATTACCAAGATAGGATTGTTACAACGGATAATGATAATTTTTTAACTATTTGGAATGCTAATACAGGTGCTAAAATACATACTTTTCCTAAATTTAGCAAGACATTAAGACACGCAAAATATGCTCCAAATAACTCTATTAATGATACTTATATTGGTGTTCCTTGTTATGATAGTTGTGTTTATTTTTTCGATGCTAATGATTTTTCTACTTATTGGCGATATAAAACAAGTGTAGAGAGAGTTCATTCAATAGAATTTTCTCCTGATGGAAAATATGCAGTAATAGGATTAGAAAATGGAATGTTTGAACTATTAGATATAGAGAAAAGGACCAGTATATTGAGAAAGTATTCAAATGATGAAACTTGTCTGTTTTCTGTGTTTCACCCAACGAAACAAGAAATAATGACTATATCTAATTATGCGGGAGTTATAAGATTCTTTAACTTTGATGGCGAACCATTAGATACAATAGATGTTAAACAAGGCTACAAATCTGTAAGTGCTGAACATGTATGTTATAATCCTTATGGTAACCTTGTGCTTTTTACAAATATGAGCGTATCTACTGCAGATTTAATAGATAGAGCAACTGGCGAAATTCTTTACTCTATAGTGCATCCAAAAGAAGACACAAACTCTGGCACTATATATTATTCTGCGTTCTTTTATTCTGACCCCAATTCTTTTGGAGGTTTATCCGATTGTATCCTAACGTCTTGTGAGGATGCTACTATTCGTAGATGGAATATTTCAGATGGCTCGCCAACGGATGTAGACCATATATTTGCTGAACATAAAGGACCTGTCAATACAGCAATGTTAAGTAAAGATGGCTGGCGGCTATTAAGTTCGTCTGCTGATTCTACAGCAAAGATATGGAATCTTAATCAAAAAACGCTTCAATCCGATACTACTTGTATGTTTCGTATTGCTTACGCAAGAGGAAATGTTGTAGATACATTGGATTTAGGTAATGCTTTTCAAAGTGAAATTATAATTAAAACATTTGAATCCGCTTATGCAAATATATGTGATTTTAATTATAATATAAAAGCAATTAGAATTGTCGGCGACAATCCTGCAGATTTTTTATTAGTAGATGAGTTTGACTTTCCGATGAACATTAATGAAGCAGGAAAAATTGATTTTAATATAGCATTCCGACCTACTGAACAGGGTACAAGAAATGCTAAAATACAAATAATTATTCCTAATGATACTTTATATATTCATTTAGTAGGCGTAGGTTTGAATATAGGATTGCGACCTTTATGTGAGTTAATTGACTTCCGTGACGTATTTATAGACGACTATAAAGACACTTTGCTCCCAATAGCAGTTAATATATCCGATAATATTATTACTATTACGAATATATATTTAACTGGACCACAAAAAGCCAATTTCAAATTTATAACAGATAATACAGGGGTTAGTTTGTATCCAAACGATACTTTATTTTCAGAAATTCGTTTCTTCCCACTTACAACAGGTAGAAAAAATGCTGTTATGAATATCCAACATACTTATCATTTACACCCTTTAAGTTTTAACGTTATGGGGAAAGGTATGCCTATTGTAAATGATACCATTCAAATAACTATAAATAATTTTACAGGTGAGCAGGGACAAATAATAAATTGCCCTATTGCGATGAATACATTAACACACAATAATAATATTGCCGATTTAAATGAAATTATTTTTTCCATTGTATATAACTCAACGCTTATATATCCTATGACATATTCTAATGAAGTCCGAATATCTAATACTAATTTACTTAATAATGGATATAGTATTACTGATATTACTATCCCTTATAAACCAGGACAGCAAAGAATAGATGGATTGCAATTTGTAGGACTTTTAGGAAACGACACAACTACAAATATACAAATTGTAAATACTAAAACTATTAGTTATTTGCGTTATTATGTTGCAGGAAACACTTCTATATTCAATTTAATAAACAACTGTAATGCAGGCGGCACACGACTATTCGATGAAAACGGAAAATTAGCCCTTAACCAAAATGTTCCTAATCCGAGTGTTAATGAAACAAAAATAGATTTTGAATTGTTAGAAAATGGTTATGCTTCGCTTGATATTTACGACATTGCAGGCAAACATATTATAAATGTTTTTGCTGAACACAAACAAAAAGGTAGTTATTCTATAACACTGGATACAAAAGCATTGCTTCCTGGCATTTATTATTACATTTTATACAATGCCCGACAGCAAAAAATACAATCTATGCTCGTCGAGTGATATTTAGATGGTGTAGTGATGAATATTAATATATTTTGTAATACTTTTTTGTTATTGCCGAAATAAGTTCGGCATAACAGCATTGTTTTATTTTTAAATTTAAAAACGTATTTTTGTATTTAATATTGTGTTAATAATTCCGAAGGAAAGATATAGGTCGTATTTCTAAATGTAGTTTTTGAAAATGAATATTCAATGATAAGAATCCAAATAAAAATGAAAAAGATATTCTGTAAATTGTATCTATGTCTTTTGCTATTGCTTGTTTTTAATGTCAGCGGACTATTAGCAAATAGTAATACTTATGCGTATAATACGTATAATTGGAATAGCAAATATGTGCTTATTTACTCGGGTGCTTATTTTTATTTTTTATCGACAACTCTTACAGAATTTTATGCACAACTATTAGATACTAATTCATTTCTATATGCACAAAACTTGTATGCTCAAAACCTTAATACAAACAATAATGACGAGCAATTTGATTATATAGAAGACCTTAATTTTGTGGATAAATCAATTTATGAAGAACATCAATATACAAGACCGAAATTCATTTTTCTTAAACCGCCATTAGTAGAATTAAAATATAGAGAAAATGAGTATAACCGAGTTAATCCTGATGACCATCCCGTGCAAAACGCTTATATATTAGATTCAGCCGCTTACATTAATGATAAAGAATTAATGTATATAAATTATGAATGGGTGAGTTCTAAAAAAGTAGATGTTAAAAAAGTTGCTCCGCCACCAACACCACCTACTACTCCGCCAGGCAGAGGAACACCTCCAGCTACTACTCCGCCGACTCCACCTACGCCAGAACCTAAAGAAATTGATAGCAATATGATATATTTAACACCACCATTAACAATGGAATTAGATAAATATCTCGCATTAAGAAAACAAAATATACAAAAAAATATATACGACTCGCTAATTAAAACTTATGATACCAAAAAAGCAATGTCAAGAAGTGATTTAGCATTTCTGATGGGACAATCAGCAGGACTATCTATACCTTTGCCACCTAATCCTGTGCTAAATATTTTTGGAAAGCCCGAATTAGCAATTAATATAAATGGAACTGTTAATGTTACGGTTGGATGGCGATGGAGTTTTCAAAACTTATCTACAGCCGCAACAGGCGGACAATTACAATCATCTCCGATATTCCGCCAAGATGCAAGAATAAATGTAAATGCAAGAATCGGCGATAAATTAAAGTTTAATATAGATCATAATACAAGGGCACTTTTTAACTTCGACCAAAAGTTTAAAATAGGGTATGAAGGGTACGAAGACGATATTATAAAGAAAGTAGAAATAGGAAATGTAATGTTTGAAACAAACTCGCAACTTATTAATGCTGCATCTGAATTATTTGGTGTGGGTGCAAAATTTCAATTCGGACCATTATTTTTGACCACAGTCATTAGCCAAAAGAAAGGACGCAAAAATTATGTTGATGTCCGTGGTGGTGCATCAAAACAAGAATTCCAAATAAAAGTGTGGAACTACGCTCCAAACCACTTTTTCGTAGATACTGCATATAAAAAAATATATAATGACTATTACAAATATAGCACACCCATAATCCCAAAAGACGCTTCTAATATGAGAATAAAACAAATACAAGTATGGGAAGCTTCAACCGACCTACGTAATCCACATATCTCCGCCGGCGTTGCTGTCTCTGATTTGCCACCAATAAGAAGAAAAATGGGCGAAAATTATGACGATGCTCTACGAAAATTGCCGCTAAAAACGGGCTTCGTTGAACGTGGTAGATTCCAATTATTAGATTCGCACCAATACTACGTAGATTATAATTTAGGAACTATTACTTTCCGCAATTTCAGACAAGATAGATTATATGCTGTTTCGTATCGCATGGAAGGGGCTACAGCAGATACTTTAGACGATGAAACAGTAGGTGAGTTCAGCAACCAAGTCGCACTCGGCGATACTATACTATTACGACTTTTATATAGACCTAATTTATTGCCGTCATACAAAGATCTATGGGACAGACAAATGAAAAATAGATATAATATCGGAGCATCTAATATCAACCTTGCCGACACTAAAATTGAAATATGGTACACAAGAAAATCTAACGACTCAACTGAACAACTCGACGGAGCAGACAGAAAAATAGTAACTATGTTAGGAGTAGATAGAGTGACAAACTCCACCGGAAGCGAACCACCTGACGGACTATTCGACATCAATAATAAAGCGTTTATTAACACCGAACTCGGCTTTATTTCATTCCCACACGCCGAACCCTTCGGCAACGGATTAGTGGAATACTTTGAAAGTATTGGTAATAAAGATTTAGCCAATCAGTATGTTTTCAGGCAAATTTACGATACTACGATGGATATTGCTCGCAGAAATACTGCTAAAGACAGATTTATTATTGTCGGCGAAATGAGTGGCAGACAAACAAATACTATCTCGCTCGGGGCTTATAATCTCTCGCCCGGAAGCGTCAGAGTTAAACTCGACGGAAGGCAACTGAGAGAATACGATGATTTCACCATCGATTATGCTATGGGACGCCTTACTATTAGAGACCCGCGAGCAATGTATCCTAACGCTAATTTGCAGATTGAATACGAACAAAAGGACGTTTTTACTACTTCTACTAAAACTTTTATCGGAATACGTGCCGATTATGAAATGTTTCGCAACCGACTGATGAACGCTACAATTGGTGCTACTGCTGTCCGTTATTCGCAAGCAATTTTATCTGACCGAGCTATGCTCGCAGATGAACCCATTGCTAATAATATGCTCGGCGTTGATCTTAAATTTAACTCCGATGCTCCTTTTCTTACTGAATTGCTTGATAAATTGCCATTTTATGATACTAAAACCCCATCATCTATTAATTTTAATGCTGAATGGGCTATGGTTATGCCTACGCCTAATCGTATTAAATCTGAAATCCCTGAAGATAATAACTCCCCTGTTGCCGAAGTCGATAACTTTGAAGCAGTCACTCGAACCACTTCTCTCGGACTCTCTTATTTAACTTGGAAGCACTCCGCTCCACCTGAAGATAGTTCCCTGTATCTGCCACATATTTATCAACCAATCGCAGCCGAATTATATGGTGAAGCAGGAAACGCCGTAGTCCAAGAAGCACAAATGTATAGAGGGAGAATGTTTTGGTGGCAATACTCGTATCCACGTATCCCTTATACGGAACCGTATCCTGATTATAGAGCATATCAAAGTGGTACTAATAATACTATTAATGCACTATACATACATTTCGACCCTAATTACAGAGGCATTTATAATAAGAATGCAGAGTTTTTGGATGATGGCAACCCGTATTTCGACAATAATAATGTGTTTGCACTACAACCCGAAAATAGACGAAAAATATGGGGCGGTATGCAAAGAATGTTAAATTCGTCATCGGTTAATTTTGATGCTGAAAATGTAGAGTTTTTAGATATAATGATTAGATTTTATCACGATGGTGGAAATACCGACTTAAGAAATGCTAAAATCTACCTTGATTTAGGAATGATTTCTGAAGATATAATTCCGAACGGATATAATGATACCGAAGATGGTATAACTGATGAAAATCCACTCGTTAATGGAATTATTGATATTGGTGAGGACGTTGGTATTGACGCACACGATGATGAATATGAACGTGCAACATATCCGTTCCCATTAAATGAAGAGAACGACCCTGCAAGAGATAATTTTGCATTTAATTTTAATAAAAATGATTATGATAGAGGTCCTGCTGATTACATTAACTATAATAATTTTGAAAACAATGCAGGAACAGATATGTATGTTTTTCCTGACGAAGAAAAATATACACAAACATTTTCAACAGATAATTCTTACTATACATACGAATTAAATTTAAATCTTAATTCTACAGATAATCCGCAAATAGTAGGTGGTAACCCTGATGCAGGATGGTATCAATTTAGAATACCAATAAGAAAACCAACTTCCAAAGTCGGCGACCCACAATTTAGTAATATGCAATATATTAGATTTAGAGTTTCGGGGGGCGTGGTTGCTGTTACTATTGCTGATTGGAAACTATTAGGTAATTATTGGAGACAAGATGCAAACTTCGAAAAAAATGTTGTGCCTGACGATAGCGTTATGCAAGTAAGTTATGTGAACTTATGGGAAAATAGTGGTTCGCCTGATTACTATGTTATGCCACCGGGAGTGCAAGCACCAAGGCAAGTAGGTAGTTTAGATTATAGTTTTGATAGTAGAACAAATGAGCAATCATTAAGTATAGCGGTGAAAAACTTATTATGGGGCGAAGAACGTATGGCTGTAAAGATATTTTACGATTTAGATTTCTTTAATTACAAAAAATTAAAATACTTCGTTCACGGCGATGGTTCTATGCCGATGACACTAACATCTATTAGTGGAAAGCCGAGAGCATATTCATTTATAAGATTTGGTTTAGATAGTGGAAACTATTATGAATTCCGCCAGCCATTAACAAGTGGATGGCAATCCGTAGAAATTAACTTAACCGATTTAACTTCTATTAAGCAAATCCGTGATACAATGATGTTAGGAGAAAGAGCCGTATTTCCAGTTCCCGGCAATCCAAATGCTCATTATGCTATTAAAGGTAATCCGATATTAACAAGAATACGTTTCGTTGGTTTAGGTATAGCAAATGAGAGTGATAATTTCCAAGAATTAACTACTACTGCTTGGTTTAATGAGTTGCGTCTTCTTGACCCTGAGGCAAGTAATGATTGGGCGGGAATAGTTAATTTTAGTGCCACTTTAGCAGATTTAGGGTCTATAAGTGCGGCATTTAACAACTATGAGCCGAATTTTCACAGGGTGGAGGAACGCTACGGGAATAGAAATAGAAGTAGCGATTGGAATGTGAACCTAATGGGAAATTTAGAGAAATTTGCTCCGAAAAGCTTCAAAGAAATGCGATTGCCACTCAGTTATAGCCACCAAGAAATAATGGAAAAACCTAAATATGTTGCCAATAACGATATAGAATTAAAAAGTGCAGCAAATAATATCTACCAACAGGTCTTACAGCAAGGAGGAAGCCCGTTAGAAGCCGAAAGAGAAGCAAATAACCTTAAAAAAAGAAGTAGTAGTTTGTCTGTGCAGGACGCTTGGGCAATAAGCGGTGCAAAACTCGGTATTCCCGTCCAGCACTGGCTCGTGAACCAAACCATCAACAGAGTTACAACCAGTTATAGTTATAGCCAGATATTTGAACGTAGTAGTATTTATGAAGAGCGTTTTAACTGGGTTTGGCGTTTAGGACTGAATTATAACCTTCCAATACCCGACCTATTAGTGTATAAGCCCCTAACTTCAGCAAGCGAAAATGCATTTTTTGTTGGTAGTTGGAAAGATTGGAAGTTAAACTTTTTGCCGTCCAACCTTACTTTATCCCTTGATATGCAGCGCCGCCGTCAAACCGAACAACTACGCCAAGAAGGTGCAATTAGCCCCATCATTAGAGAGTTTTATGCCAATAGGCAAGCATCTATAAGTTGGAAATTAAGCACAAATGGTCCGCTAAGCACGTCCATCGACTATAATTTTATGACAGGTAGCACATTAGTTCCTTTCGAAGTAAATGAACTCGGTCGGCAAAAAACAGCATCGGAGTTAAGTAAAGATATATTTTTTACAAATAACCGACTTATAGAATTCGGCTTCAACACCGACCATCAACAAAATGTAAATGTCAATTTTAAGCCACTACTTCCTAATATTTTTTCTATTAATAAGTTTGTTGATATTACGGCAAGTTATACAAGTAATTATAGATGGCGCGACCCTTTGCAAAGCGAGGAAGAGTTGAAAGATGCAAGCAGAAGCGCAAGCGTAAATAGTGCTGCAAAAGTGGGTTTGATATTAAGATGGAAAGATATCGGGAATAATATATTCGGTGTCAGAAAAAGTTCTCCGCCACCAAAAACTCCACCAAGAGGCGGAACGCCGTCACCAACTCCTCCACCTACTAATGATAGGACAGGCATTTTAGGGAATGTATTTAGTGTTGTGCAAGCAGTGTTTTTCGATTGGGATAGAGTTAATTTTAACTTTAATAATACAAGTGCTTCGGCTAATATGGGCGTTTTCGGTGGGACGGGATTAGATAACTTTTTAGGGCGAGGATTGACGTTTAGAGAAAGTCAATTGCATAGAGGACCGAATTTTGCATACCAGATGGGCTTTATTAGTAATCCGCACGGAAGTTGGCGGATGAATAGTTTCGGCAATTTCGAAACAGAGCCAGGATTACGTCCCCCTAATAGCGTATTTCAAGACAATTATAATGAGATAAATAATTTAGAAATTAAAACTAATCGCCAGTTATGGGCGGGTGCAACTATTGATTTAAATTGGAAAATGGCTTTGCAATATAATAAAAATATGACAATAGATACCGAGGCAGATAGCATTGTAACTTATAGCAATATCTTAACGCAAGATAATTTAAATAGAACATTTTTAAGTGTTCCGAACTTTTTTGGATTGAACTTATTCGGCAACCCGGTTGAGCAAATAGTTGATATATTCGAACAAAAAAGAGCAGTATTAGAAGCACAAGGATTAGATGAATTAACCTTAAATGAAAAAGTGCATTTAGCATTAAGTGAAGCATTTTATGAAGGTTTAGAAGCATTTAGTATAACAAAAGGAAGATTAGCAAAGAACCTTCCTGCCGTGAATTGGACCTTCAAATGGGAAGGATTAGAAAAGTTTCCACTATGGTCTGATTATGTTAGAAGGATGAATATAGAACATAATTATACTTCAACTTATGTAGAAGTAGGACAAACAACAGATTTAGGACGTGTTGTCCAAACACAATCTATGCAAAGTGGTTTTAGTCCCTTGTTCGGCGTTTCTGCAAGTTTCGATGAAAAAATTATGAAAGGTATTTTAACTGCAAGTATTAAATGGAGCGAGACCAGTAATTATAGTGCAACCACAGCAAGTGGTGCTATAATTAGTTTGCAACGAACTACCGATATTACTGCTAATGCAAGTTATGTTATGAAACAATTTAGCATTCCATTTTTAGGATTTAATCTGAAAAATGATTTTGAAATTGCGTTTTTATTTACTTTTAAGAAAAATAATACAGGAACTTTTGACGTTCTTGATACTAAAAGTTATAGCGGCGATAATGCTGCAGGAGGACGAACATTAACAGGAAACACACAAATTATTTTAGAACCATCAGCACGTTATGTAATTAGTCAAATGTTTACAGCGAGATTGTTTTTCAGATACGAGGGAACATTTAACGAAGGTGCTGCTAATCCTGGCTACCACAACACCCAAATCGGTCTTGACATTAGCATTAATATCTCAGGCGGCAGGTAGAAAAAAGCAAATGGACTACTAAAAATACTATAAAGTGCTTGATAAAGCATCCCACATTTTATATTTTAGTTCTTCTATATTAGTTCCCATAATGGATGATATATAAAAAATAGGGGTATCGGAACATTTGAATTTAAGTTTTTTCACATCTTTTAATTGCTCGTCAGTAAGTCCGTCTATTCTGCTTAAACAGATGATTTGTTTTTTTTGAAGCATAGCAGTATTATATTTTTTCAGTTCAGTTTTTAATAATTCATAATCCTCCACAGGTGTCGCAGACATTGAATCAATTAAAAACACTAATACTTGAGTTCTCTCTATATGCCGCAAAAATTGGATACCTAATCCTTTCCCTTCGCTTGCACCTTCTATTACACCAGGTATATCCGCCACAGCAAAACTCTTATAGTTTTCTACTCGGACTATACCTATATTTGGAACAAGTGTAGTAAATGGATAATCTGCTATTTTAGGTTTGGCAGCAGAAATTACACTAATCAAGGTAGATTTTCCAACATTAGGCAACCCAACTAATCCGACATTTGCAATAAGTTTTAATTCCAAATTAAGATTCTTTTTATCGCCTTCTAAACCTGGATTAGCATACCTTGGCGATTGATTTGTTGGAGTAGTAAACATAGCATTCCCAAAGCCACCATTACCGCCTTTTGCAACTACATATTGCATATCATCTTTAGATAAATCTGCAATTTCTTCATCAGTATCATAATTAAAAATAATCGTTCCAACGGGAACTTTAAGAATTAAATTATTCCCATCTTTACCTGAACATTTATTTTTTCCGCCTTGTTGTCCATTTTCAGCGTTATAATATTTGTGGTAGCGAAAATCTAACAGGGTAGTTAAATGTGAATCAGCAACAAAAATAACATCACCGCCTTTTCCACCATTTCCTCCATCGGGACCACCTTTAGGAACATATTTCTCTCTTCGGAAACTAATATGTCCGTCTCCGCCTTTTCCTGCTTGCACTGATATTTGAGCATTATCTATAAATTTCATAAATGTTTTTGTTGTAAAATACGCTTATTTTTTCTTATTCCTCTAAAAATAACTCGTTTCCTCTTAATTTAACGCGTTTCGCGTCATTTTAATGCGTTTCGCGTTAATTTAATGCGTTTCGCGTCAATTTAATGCGTTTCGCGTCAATTTAATGCGTTTCGCCTTAAAACGTTACTAATTTCCCTTAAAACGTTACTAATTCCGTTTTATCCTGCCTAAACGAGTTTAGCATCCCCTATTTTTATCACGGGGGCAAGCCCCCGTGATAAATAATCGTTATTTTAACACAGGGATTCATCCCTGTGCTTTATAACAGCATTTAACTACCATTTGCCGCTGAATTTCAAACTAACCTCAAAATCTTTAGCATTCTTATTAAATGCCGAATTATTAACGTCAGTAGTTTTAGAAAATTGGAACAAAACACTATTTAACTGCTTCGTATCAAAATAAAAAGGAACATCTAAAGATAAATTGTAATTAGACGCAATATCATCAATCTTGCTACCAAAAGTCCATGTAGCAAAATCTGATATCGCTCCCGTGATAAAAATATTCGTAGAGAAGTCCTTATCGTCTAATTGCATATTTACGCTTTGAATAATGTTAGTAGTTTGGAAAATATCAGTTAAAGCCTTGGATGCATATTGCGAAATGATTAAGTTTTGTATATTGCTCTCGCCGAGCAAATTGCTGTTAATATCATTATATCCTTTGACAATGCCGCGTGTTAGTGCGTTAAAGGCATCGGCTTGTATTTGCTGTTTATCACCTGTAATAATATTTCCGTTAATGGCGTAATTTAGGTCAATTATAGGTTTATCGGGCGTTCCTTTGATAGTAACAAACACGGAGTAATTTACAGGATAATCGCCGCTTGTTTTACCTTTATATTCGGCTGATAAATCTAAAGTAGGGTGCGATATTCTTGCAGTAGGGAATGCAATCGTTCCTTTGGCGGACATTGTTTTATATATCTGTAGCGTAGAACCATCTAATATTTGCAGTTCGCTTCCGAATATTTTGGCTTCGTCGGATGTTCTTAATTTTTGATAAGTAATTGGCGAGTTTGGTTCTTTAGTTCCGACGCGAGCAAATATATTTCCTATATTTCCAAGTTCAAGCAAAATAGTAAATCTGTTAATTTTAATATTAAGGTCTATATTTAGCAAATCAACAAAACTATTTTGTAAAGAAGTAGCATCAATAAAAATAGAATCATTATTAGCATTGTGGCTAATTATATTTTCTTTATTTATGTAATTGAATTTAGTATCTCTTTTAACTGTGGAATTATTTAGAACTTGTGGCATTTTAAGTTCTGCGTTATTAACACTAATAGACCCCGATAAGTTTGGCTCATTTATAGTTCCAAATATATGTAATGGCTTTTCATTAGTAGAAATAATCATTTTGCCGTATAAACTTGGCATACTTGCTTTTGTATCATCACTAAGTATTTGAAACTCTTTAGCATTAGCAATTATACTAAAACTATCTAAATTAAGACCATTTAAAGTAATTTTACCATTGAGTAGTGCTTCACCTTTTAGATTATCTTTCTGTGCATTATTTATTTTTAATGAATCAAAATATATAATATTTGTAGTAGCATTAATTATTCCCGTTGCAGTATATTGCATATTTATTGGAATAATTCTCATATTTAGGTTCTTAAAATATAAATCGCCATCATATTCGTATTTATCAGGTAGATAGCCCGTTATATTAAAATCGCCATTAATATTACCATTTAATTTATCAATTTCAGGGATAAAAGGTTCTATAAGTTGCGAAGGCAAATCGTTTATTTTGAGTGAAATATCTATTGGCGTATTTGTATCTATTAAAGCAAAATTAGAATCAATAGTTAAAGATATAGGAAATGTATTAACTTCTAATGATAAAAGATTTTTATTCCGTTGAGAGTTTATATTAGAAATTGCTGCTAAATTGTTATGTCTGTAATCAATATACGAATCAAAATTGCCAATTACATAATTATCATAATTCAAATCACTTATTATAACATTAGCATCAATAATTGGGTCACTAAAAGAATTGTTTGCAGTAACTATAATAGAATCAACAAAGCAATTAAGATTTATATCATCAATATTAAATGGTATAAGCAATTTGTTCCTTATGTTGTCAGTATTAAAGTTGCTAATTTTAAGTATAACATTATCCATAAAATTATCATAAATTATGCCTGATATTTCTATTCTTTCGTCATTATCATTAGTTAAATTAAAATCTTTAATGTTAATTTTTTCATCAGAGTAAGTGATATTTATCTGCTCATCATTCCATAGGTAGTAATTTTTAATTCCTGCTATAAGAGTATCCATAATAAGTGAAAAACTATTATTTAAAGAAATATATCCATCGGTCTTAATATCAAGCAATTCATTAAAAATTCCCGCTATATTGAACAAAAATTTGTTATTATTATATGATAAAATAGTATTTAACTTATTTATATTTATGTCATTAAATTGCTGTAATTCATTAGAATTAATAGCAATTTTAAACGAATTTACAGAATTATCTGCATCATTATTTAGTTCTACAAAAGAAGTAACATATAGCGAATCAACTTGTAAATTGTCGTCATCAAAATGTATTTCCAAAGCACAAATATTTATTGTGTCAATACTTATAATGCTTTTCAAACTATCAGCATAATATCTTATATTTGTGTGAGTATTTGTATTATTTATTATTACGTCATTATCAATAAAATAAAGGTAACCTAATCCTGCTGTATTTACTTTTAAATCCAAATCTATGTTGTTATGCTTGCTATTTTTATATAATGTGTTTATATTATTTGGATTATATGCAGTATCATTTGTTTCTTTTGCAATAAAATTATTTATTAAATCTACGTCTCTTTGCAAATAATAAATTATGTCATCAAAAGAAAACTTTCCTTCCATATCTACATTAAAAATATTTCCTAAAAGATTATCTGCCGATAAATGTAATTTGTTATTATCACTATCGTTTAGAATAGTTGCTATATCTAATGAAAATGGAAACATTGACTTATAATGAAAAGAAAGTTCTTCCACATTTACGTTCGCATTTGCAACTAAATTAGATATTGACATACCTTCACCTAAAATTGAAATATCGCCTGTTAAAGTTCTTGGCATAGCAGAGTCACGGAATATTCTTGCAAGATTTAATGTTGAAAATGCAAGTTCTAAATTAGTTTTAGGGTTATTATAATCAGCAATATCTACATTTCCTTTTAGAGATATAGTAGAGTTATTGGTCTGCCTGTTAATAAGTGTTATGTTGCAATTATCTATTGTAATAACATCTTTGCACCTATAAGAAGCAAAAATAGTGGAAGTATCAAAATTAAACCTATTTAATTTAGAAGGATAAAACACCAACTTCATATCGGCATTCAAACTATCTATATCAAAATGGCTCCCCTTAACTTTAATATTGAAATTAATATCAGAAGCAAGATTGACATTATTTAGAAGTTTTTGCAAATTTACAGAATTAGCAGTAAGGTCTATATTATATTCTTGATTCGGCAATCCAAAACCAATTGCCACATCACCATAAACATTTCCAATGCTATTATTTACATTTATGTTTGTAAATACAGAATCCAGCGTCCCATAAAAATACGTTTGAGTAATTGTTGTTTTAGAAAATTGCTCTAATACTTTTAAATCTAAATCACTTAAAAACGTTCGGACATCTTTTGGAATAACTACCGCATTTTCTATTGTTCCTTGATAAGATAAAGAATCAGGTTCTGTTAAATTAGTAAGTTTAATATCTTGCATTTCTAATTTCGTATTTGCTATATTTAATTTTAAATGCTGCACTTCCATTGATTTCAGAGTTCCTTTTGCATTTATGTCTAATTCTTTAACTTCACCTAATTTAATCGGTATGAATTGAAAATTATCAATAAAATTGCAATTAAAGTCCGTTGTATGCAACTTCAATGACATTAAAGCATTCTCTACATCGTGTTCATCTTTTTCACCAAAAAGATTAAAGTTCGTCATCTCTGCATCAAAATTAAAAACTGCTTCATTTATGTTTTTAACTAGCGAATCATAATTACTCAAAACAAGGGCAGAATTATTAGCATAAATACCTTTTTCAGATAGTTGTATTTCAGAACAAAACTTTTTAATATCTATATTTGAATGAATTTCATTTGTGGTAAGGTTAGCAATACTAATAGAATAATAATTTTTGCTCGGAGCAATAATAATGTTTTCAGCATCAAAGTTTTGTATAGCCCATTCCATTTTATTCCAATCAAAGTGAGAGTTAGGCATCCAATCAAGAACTTCGTCCCAATACTTAAAATGCCCATCATTAATAATAATTTGGCTAATAGTAATTTGCAAATCAGATTCTGTATATATTTCTTCGGTTTCTATATCATCTTTTGCGGGTTTAACAATGTTATTATAATTCCAAATAGAGTCAATTGCAGAATGAATAAGTGCTATTTTAGGATTAGTTATCTCTAATTTATCTATTTGTATATTATTAGTTATTAGTGAATTTAACTTATATTTTACATCTATTTTTTTAACATTTGCTAATGTATCGTTGCCTGTTTTAATTATTAAATCTTCTATAATAAGGTTATTTACTCCATTGAAATACAGGTCAGTAATAGTTACATCCGCTAATAAAAAATTATTAGCAGTAATCAAAACTTTTGAAACCACAAATTGCCGAAAAGAAGTAGAATAAAGCAACAACATAACAAAAATAGAAACAATAACTAATATAGTAGACGCAGTTATAGTTCCCCACTTTATTATTTTTCTGATGCGTGATTTATTTTTGTTCATACATTATTAGTTATTTTTGCAAATATAGTGAATTTTATTTTAAAAAAGTTATTTTGCATATTTTAAAATGAAATTATATAGATTTTTTAAATTATACATATAGGTTTTAATCAATGGAAAAAAACATTAATTTCAAAATGATGCATAGAGTATTTACTGCTCTTAGTTTTTTGATAGTGTTAGTCATATTTACGATGACAGTCCAGCCGTCAGTTCCTTTTTGGGATTGTGGCGAATTTTTAGGTATGATGACTTGGCAGCAAGTTCCTCATCCGCCGGGCGCTCCGCTATTTTCTATAATTGGTGGGGTAGTTCAAGTTCTTATACCGTTTGGCAATTTAGGTTTTCAGGGCAATATGATGAGTGTTGTAGCCAGTGCCTTAACGGTAATGTTTTTATATTTGATAACGGTAATTGTTATCAAAAATTTACGTAAAAATCCAATAGAATCGCTTGCTGATGCGTTAACCGTTTATGGTTCGGCTTTTGTGGGAGCGATTGCGTTTGGTTTTAGTGCTACATTTTGGTTTAACGGCGTTGAATCGGAAGTGTATGCTATGGGAACTTTAAATGTTGCTGCTGTTCTATATCTACTGATGAGATGGACAGAAGTAGCAGATGAAGAAGGAAACGAGAAATATCTAATTTTGAGTGTATATCTAACGGCGCTTGCTATGGGTATTCACTTACTTGCAATGCTGGTGCTATTTGGATTAGTATTGATTGTATATTTCCGCAAATATGAAGTAACGCCGAAATCATTTATAATAATGGCAATATTAGGTATATTGATGTATGTTATTGTAATTGATATGTTGGCTCAGGGCTTGCCTGCGTATTTAGCAGGACACACAATGGGTAGAAGCGAAGCGATGGAGTTTAAAATCCAAGATAGTTTACCTTTAACGATATTTACTATACTATGTATTGTAGGAGTTGCTGTGCTGTTTGGCTGGTCTGTTTGGAAAAAGAAACCAGTTCCTGCACTAATTACTATGTCGTTATTATCCGTAGTATTTGCGTTTTCAGTTTTTGCTCACGTTGTAATAAGGTCAAATTCAAATCCACCAATGAATGAAAATACTCCTAAAAATATGAGGCAACTTGCAGCATATATAGGTAGAGAACAATATGGGGATGCACCGATGTGGCCAAGACGCTATCAAACAGAAGATTACTTTGTAAGACGGCACAACGAACAAGATGAACACGGAAATTATTTATATGGTATCTGGAATCCACCAAGCCGTAAAATCGTTTCAAGAAAAGATGGCTCCCAAATATATGCTCAAGATTGGGATAACATTAATACTTCGGGAGAAATAAATTATATGTTAAAATACCAAGCAAATCATATGTATTGGCGCTATTTCTTGTGGAACTTTGTCGGAAGGATGAGCGATGTTCAAGACGAAGGAGTCGCTTGGTTTGATAGTCCGAACTCTCCAAAAGTTAAAGCAGCAAACTATAAAACAGGTAATGAAGATGTATATCCTGTTAGATATTTTGCATTGCCGTTATTGTTTGGATTGATAGGTCTGTTTTTCCAATTTAGAAGGGATCCGAAATATGCCTTAATATTTTTTGCTATGTTTATTGTGACAGGCGTATTAACAGCATTATTCCAAAACCAACAAAACCCGCAACCAAGAGAAAGAGATTATTTCTACGTTGCTTCATATATGATATGGGGATTATGGATGGGGCTTGGAACTTACGGAATAATAGATGCTTTAAGTAAGAAAGCAAAATCTACTGCTATTGTCGCAGTTGTGTTAATTGCCTCTACACTTCTTGTGCCTATTAATATGCTTGCAAGCAATTATTATGTATATGGTAGAGCAGGTAATTGGTTGCCTTTCGATTATGCGTATAATGTTTTGCAATCTTGCGAGGAAGATGCAATACTATTTACTAATGGCGACAACGATACATTCCCTGTTTGGTATATGCAGGATGTAGAAGGTGTTCGTAGAGATATTAGAGTTTGTAATCTATCATTAGGGCAAACGCTTTGGTATATTAATGAACTAAAAAATAGAGAACCTTGGGGTGCTAAAAAAGTCGCATTAAATATTCCTGATAGCCAATTAACAGGCGATGAAGAAGCAGAAGGAAAGTTTAGATACGAGTTCGGACCTGCTAAAACAGATGTAATTAAAGTGCGTCCTGAAATCCTTAAAGCATTCGGAGCGCCACAAGATATAATAGATAAAGGTGAAGTTACTATTACTTTCATAGGTAAAGAAAACCAGCAAGACGAAAAAGGAAATCCTATATATTTCTTCGGAGTAAATGATAAATTAATTAGAGAAATTATTTTAGCAAGCAATTTTGAAAGACCATTATACTTCATTAATTCAGCAGGTAAAGGTGCAATGGCAGGTTTAGAAAATTACTTGCGTTTAGAAGGATTCTGTAGTAGAATATGTCCTATTCCGCAGCCAAATCATAACAGCAGATATTCTTTCAATGAAGAAGTAATGAACCAAATACTACTTAACGTAAATAACACTGACGAAATTTCATTAACTCCAAAATATGAAATAAAATTAAGGAATCTAAACAATCCTAAAATAACATATAATGAAACAGATAGAAGGACGGTTATGATGACCTACCCTGATATTTATGTCAGTTATGCTATGTATCTTGCAGAAACTAAAGGAGATTTTGAACTTGCAGAAAAAGTTTTAGATACTTATTTAGAAAACGTTCCGTTAGAAAAGTTCCCGCAATCTTTAGATATAGAATATCGTGTAGCCGAAATATATAGTATGTGCGGCAATGAAGAAAAAACACAAAAATATGCTCAAAAAGTCGTTAAATCTGCAGAAGAACAAATCCAAAATCCAAGATTAGACCCATATTCACAATACGAACTTATGGGAAGATGGTACGGTCCTCATCGCTGTGCATCCGATGCTTATGTTCTACTGGGCGACTACGAAAGTGCAAAAATAAAATTAGAACAACTCACAGAAAAAATGGAACAATGGGTTAGATATTACCAAGAATCAGGAAATGCTAACGAAGCAACACAATTAGCATACACATCGGCATCATTAAAATTGTCTGCTGAACTACTAATTGTAGACAAACATATTGCAGAAAAAAATTATAACGAAGCACTAAATACAATCAACACGATTGAGAAAAATTATAATGAAAGCGAAGATATGTTTGCTATGTATTTAATGGGTAGCATTGTATCCAAAAAAGAAGAAGTTGAAGAACTATTAGGTATAAAACCTAACACCGATGGTATTATAGCAATTAGATAATATCAGTTTAAAACTACAAAAAGGCAGGGCTTTTAGTTTCTGCCTTTTTTTTTATTGTAAATGAGTAGATACCGAAATAAATTCAGCAAAAACTATTTTTTAGAAACAATAACTTCTTCTTTTATTTTCGTGCCGTCAGATAGCAATTTGCTAACTGCTTGATAACTACCCGTAATAACTACTTCACCTTCTTCTAAACCTGAAATTACTTCTATATAACCGATATTGCTTATACCTATTTCAATTTCTTTTTGTTTTGCTGTGTCGCCGTCTTTGACAAAAATAATTGTCTTGGGAGTTTTATTTCCAAAAGCAGTTGTTTCTTTTGTAGGACTTGCAAAATCTTCTTCGGCAGTTATAATAGCATCGGATTTTAGTTCTATTTCACGCGTAGTTACTGATTGTAAAGGAACAGACAAAACGTTTTGGCGTGTTGTAGTTTCTATCTCAACGTTGCAACTCATACCAGGACGGAGTTCGTTTGCTACATCAATTAACCTAATTTTTACACCGAAAGTAGTAGTTTGGTTTGTAGCACTCATCCCCGTATTATTAGAAGCAGAATGCCCAACTTCAATAACAACGCCCTTAAAAACTTTATTAGGAATAGCATCAATTTCTATATTTGCTGTATCGCCAATCTTAACTAACACAATATCGTTTTCATCTACATCCACTTCAGCATTCATTATACCTAAATCAGATACTGTCATCATTTCAGTTCCGCTCATCATATTAGTTCCCACAACTCGTTCGCCTTTTTCCACGAGCAAAGAAGTAACAACGCCGTCTATTGGAGCAAAAATAGTAGTTTTTTTCGCTTCTGTTTCTATTTGTTTTAGTGTTGCGGTTGCATTTTCTAATTGAGCAACTTGGGCATTATAATTAGCATTAGTTGCATCATAATTGGCTTGTGCTTTATCTAATTCTTGTTTTGAAATTACATTTTTGCTATAAAGTTCTTTTGCTCTATTTAGTTCAATTTCTAAATTATCAAGTTGCACTTTTATAGAAACAACATTTTCTTTTGCAGCATTTTTCATTGCTTTATATTGTTCTAATTGTGTTTCTATAATTGCGGGATTAATTTTTGCAAGCAGGTGACCTTTGCTTACAACGTCTCCTTCTTTTACGTTCAGTTGCACTATTTCGCCTGATACTTCGGGTGATATTTTAACTTTTGTTTCGGGTTGTATTTTGCCTGTTGCTGAAACGGTTTGGACTATTGTGCGTTTTTCTACTGTACCGAAACTAACTTCTATTGGTTTATCGGACTTATTACTCAACATTGCCCCTATAATTATTCCTATTACGCAAACAGCCGATATAGTAATTATGATTGCTTTTTTATTTGAACGTTGTTTTTTCATATTAGATAATTTATTTAGAAATGCAAAAATAATGTTTTTCTATAAAAAAAACAGCAAAGCCGGAGCCCTGCTGTTAAAATAAATTATGCTAAAAATAAAAATATACAATAAGCATTTTTTTATTACTTACAAAAATACACTTTTTTATATAAAAAAAAACAGCAAAACCGACGCCCTGCTGTTAAAATATTCATAAAATTTATCAATTTATGAAAAAAATATTTCACTACCACAAAAATACACTTTTTTCTATAAATAAAAAAATAAAAAAAACAGCATAACCGAAGCTATGCTGTTAAAAACTAAATAAACATATTTATGATATATAAAAAATCTTCACCACAAAAATACACTTTTTTTTTATAAAATAAAAAAACAGCAAAACCGGAGCCCTGCTGTTAGATATGATATAATTTTTTTTATTTAACAATATTTAATAATTTACTTAATATTAAAAAATATCACTACAAAAATACACTTTTTTCTATATATAAAAAAACAGCAAAACCGGAGCCCTGCTGTTAAAATATGATTATTATACAGAAAAATTATAAAATTAATTTATAATTCATTACAAAAATACACTTTTTTTATAAAATAAAAAAACAGCAAAACCGGAGCCCTGCTGTTAAAATAAATATTAAATTATGTAGATCTTTTATAATCTTTATGATTATCAAAGACACTATTACAAAAATACACTTTTTCCTATAAATAAAAAAAACAGCAAAGCCGAAGCCCTGCTGTTAAATAAATGAAAAAAAAATTCTTTTTGAACACAAAAATACACTTTTTTTAATTAAAATAAAAGATATACTTTCCTAACAAAATATTCCTTATCTTTGCATATATAAAATCAAATAATTTACAATTATGAAAAAACATTTAATCTTACTTACTCTTATTTTAGCAATGCAAAATACTAATGCACAAGCATTCGGCGGCGGAAATGGAACACAATTCAATCCTTATCTTATTTATGATATATCGCATATCAATCTAATGCGAGATTCTATTAACTTGCCCGTCCAATCGCCCAATTATAATTGGAGTTATGATAAATACTTTATGCTAATGGATGATATTATCGGATTACAAGAACCCATCGGCGGAACAAGATGGATTAGCACTGATATTAATCATAACGGCGGAGTATTTGAAGGAAATTTTGACGGAAATGGATATAAAATCACATTAAATATTTCAGGTTCAGGATATGGTTCGCCAAAAGGACTATTTTCTTTAATAGCAGGGGCTACAATAGAAAATGTTATTGTTGATGGATATATTAATGTAACAGGTAGAACAAATAATACAAGCGGCGAAGCAGGACACGGTGTCGCAGGTATTGCAGCATTTGTAGAATATCTGCCGCGTGATAAAAGAAATCTTATTAAAAATTGCATAAATAATGCTACTATTACCGTTGGTGATATTGTTGCTCCTACGGGCGGAATTCTTGGAAACGGAATATTTATTGATATTATTGATTGCATAAATATGGGTGAAATATTACGAACTGCTACTAATATGACTTGGGTAAATGTCGGCGGTATTGCTGGCGATTTAAATAATTCTGGAACTATTACTAATTGCCTTAATATAGCAAATATATATTGTGTTGGACTTAATAATCCGACAGGACTTAATCGGTATTGTATTGGTGGTATTGCTGGACAAAGCACCAATTCTATTATCACAAAATGTATAAATGCGGGACATATTAATTTTATGCCTTTATCTGATTTTACTGCACTTACTAATAATGCGGGAATTGGTGGAATTATAGGACATCAACTTTCTTCTGCTGATGGCTCGCCTCCTGTTCCTACTAATATCACTATAATTGATTGCATTAATACGGGAGTTGTTGAAGGACATAATACGCGAAGTGGTGCTATTTTTGGCAATATTCAAAGTGCAAGAGCAACTTTTATTAATTGCCATTACGATAAACAATTTTGTAATCACAAAGGAGTAAATGGTGCAGATGTTTCTGGTGTTTCTCCTCATTTAACAAGGAATATGGTTGGCAGAAAATTAGCCAATTTGCTTGGAAATAATGATTGGACTTATGTAGAAGGAGCAACTACATATCAATCTCTTTATCCTCAATTAAAAACATTAGACAACACAGATGCAAGTAAAGTCGGTGCATCTCCAATATATTTATATGATGGCATAAAAGATTAACATCTTCCTTAAATTACTTAATCATCTCTTAATTTTACACCGTCATTGCTGTATAAGTCACCTAATTAGTTTACATTTTTTTATTTTGATTATAAAAAAAATAGATATAAATAGTAAATAAATTATGGCAACAAGCAACAAAAAAAATTATTTCTAATTCTTTAGCAAAAAAATGTTATTTTGCATTGAAGAATACGAGGCAATTAAGAACAAAACGAGCAAGAAGTTTAAGACCGTTAAGGCATTCTGTGAGTATAATAACTTTTCTCGTCAGAACTTCCTGAAGATTTATCATAGATGGAAGCAGAATCCTGATATGAGTTCTTTAGTTCCGCAGAAGCGTGGTTCTATATTTGCTACACGGCGAGTAGACCTGCAAATAGAAGATGAGGTTGTGTCACTTAGAAAACTTTGTTTGAATCGTTATGATATATGTCGTGTTCTTAAGAACAAAGATATACAAATAAGTTCATCGACGATTTATAATATTTTCAGTCGTAATGGCTTGAATAAATTGGAGCGTGTTAAGTCAGCAAATCCGAATTTTAGTAACAGTAAAAAGATAATTATGTCGAAGAGTGGAGAGTTATTGCATATAGATTTACATCATTT